>JAGCCX010000041.1 GCA_017651465.1 Bacteroidales bacterium | reverse complement strand
GGACTACCATTTCGGTGCCGCCGAAGTCGATCGATTTAAGTGCGTTATGAACCAGCAGGCGGGCGGCGTCTTTTTCCGCCATCGTTACGGAGTCCTCGAGGTCAAGCATTATGGAATCGGGACCGTATATGTGGGCGTCAGCCATCATTCCCGGATTGTTGCCGGGAACGAACATCATAGTTCTCCTCAGTCTTTCCATACGTCTTTGCCTGTTGCGCGGACTGCCGCCGCAGTTACACGTGCGCGGATAGTGCAGTCAAGTGCTCCCTTGTCCGTGGCTTTCACATAAGCATTTTCAATGCCGAGGCCCTCCAGGGTTTCGGTGATGACCGCCTTGATCTGACGGCCGAACTGGGCCGAAACAGAACTCTGCAGGTCAACTGTAAGGCCGTCACCCGGTGAAATCTGGATAACGATGTCGCCAGATTCCAGAGTGCCGGCCATAGCGTTTTTTACTTCCATAATTTTAAGATAAAAGTGGTTATCAGTTGGACTACGAAATTACGAATTTATTAACTAATAAACAAGCAACTCAGGCCTCTTTAGGGCGCATTTGAATATATTTTGGGGAAAATTTGGGAGGAACTGGATTTTTTTGTAGTTTTGCATCCGCTTTCGGGGTATTAGCTCAGCTGGTAGAGCGATAGGTTCGCAATCTATAGGTCAGGGGTTCGAGTCCCCTATGCTCCACTTAAGCCGCTGTAAATCAGCGGCTTTTTTCGTGCCCGACAGGCTCTTTGGGCAAGCGGTGGAGAGAAAAGAAAAAAAGTTTTCTTATATTTACGTCATTAAAAGAAACACTTTATGAAATTCAAGTCCTTCATCCTTGCGGCGATAGCCCTGAGCGCAACCGTCGCATCCTGCCAGGAGCCGGCGCAGAAAGTACCAGCTATCGATCTGGCCAACCTTGATACTGAAGTCTCTCCCGGTGACGACTTTTACCAGTACGCCACTGCCGGATGGCAGAAAAGCCACCCTCTGGGAGCCGAGTTCGCGCGCTTCGGCACTTTTGACCAGCTGCGCGAGGACAATGTCGAACGCATAAATGATCTGTTTGCGTCGATGTCCAAGCTCAATCCCAAAAGCGGCAGCGTGGAGCAAAAGATAGTCGACCTCTACAAGCAGGGACTTGATTCGCTCCGGCTTAATACCGAAGGAGCCGAACCGCTTCAAAAATATATAGAGCAACTAAGTGCCATCTCCGACAAGGAAGCGTTCGCCCGCGCGATTGCGGCTATGCATCTGAACGGCGGACGCGTCCTGTTCTCGACCTTCGTTGAATCGGACCTGATGGACAGCGACAGCCAGATTCTGTATCTGGGCCAGGGCGGCCTGGGAATCGGCGACAGGGATTACTACCTCAAGAGCGAGAACGCTGCCATCAAGGAAGGATACCGTTCATTCCTTTCAAAGATTCTCGGCCTTGCCGGAGTGGAGGAGCCTGACAAAGTGGCCGCAAACGCCCTTGCCGTCGAAGATTACCTGGCGCTCAATTCCTGGACAAGGGAGCAGGAGAGGGACATCGCCAAGCAGTACAACCCTATGTCTTCGAAGCAAATCTTCGACGCTTTCCCCGGTTTCGATTTCGCCGCGTTCTTCGATGAGGCGAGCATTCCCGAGCAGGACAAGATTATCGTTTCCGAACCTTCGTTCTTCGAGGCGCTCAGCGAATACGTGGCTTCAACGGACGTCGAAGTTCTCCGCGACTATCTCACCGCCCACCTTGTGAGGGGCGGCTGCGGGGCCCTGAGCGACGATTTCTACGCCGCCCAGTTCGATTTCTTCTCCCGCCAGCTCTCCGGAATCCAGGAGCCCAAGCCCCGCTGGAAACGCGCAATGGCGGTGCCTAACGGAGTCCTGGGCGAGGCCGTGGGACAGATGTACGTAAAGAAATACTTCCCCAAGAAGTCCAAAGACCAGATGCTCTTGCTGGTAAAGAATCTCCAGAAAGCCTGGGGCGAACATATCGACGCACTCGACTGGATGGGTGACAGCACCAAGATGCGCGCCCACGAGAAACTGGATCATTTCACCGTCAAGATAGGCTATCCCGACAAATGGAAAGACTACAGTGCGCTGCAGATCGACCCCGCCCTGAGTTACTACGAGAACCAGCGTGCCGCCTCCAGGTGGTTCGTGCAGGACAATCTGTCCAAGCTGGGCAAGCCCACCGACAAGACCGAATGGGGTATGAGTCCGCAGACCGTAAACGCATATTACAATCCAAGCACAAACGAGATTTGCTTCCCCGCCGCCATCCTTCAACCGCCGTTCTTCAATCCCGACGCTGACGAGGCTGTCAACTACGGCGCCATCGGAGTTGTTATCGGACACGAAATGAGCCACGGTTTCGACGACCAGGGCCGCCTGTTCGATGCTTATGGCAATATGGTCAGCTGGTGGACCGACGAGGACGACGCGCGCTTCAGGCAGAAGGCACAAGTGCTTGTAGAGCAGTTCGACGAGGTTGAGATCCTGCCCGGCGTTCACGCCAACGGCAACTTCACCCTCGGCGAGAATATCGGCGACCACGGCGGCCTGAGCATAGCCTTTACAGCTATGGAAAATGCCATCGCGGGTAAAGACCCCGGCCTCATTGACGGATTCACTCCCGCGCAGCGTTTCTATATCGCCTACGCTACCGTATGGGCTCAGAACATCACCGACGAGGAGAAACTGCGCCGGACCAATACCGACCCTCACTCGCTTGCCGTCAACAGGGTCAACGTATCGCTCCGGAATTTCGGCACTTTCTTTGATGCTTTCGGCATAAAGGAGGGAGATCCTATGTGGAGACCCGAAGAAGAAAGAGTCCATATCTGGTAATTATGAAGAAGTTAATCGTCCCGATCTGCGCAGTGCTGCTCACCGCGCTCGCCATACTTCTTGCCGTCAAACTCGACAAAGAGGAAGCGGCTCCCGAGGCCGATTCCAGCGAGTTCGTGACCATTACCGACGCCGTACCCGATGCGATACTTGAAATACGCTATTTCAGCACCTACAATTTTGTGGGCGACCGCATCGACGGTTATCTCGAGCCCACCGCCCTTCTCACCAAAAGGGCCGCCGACAGCCTGAGGGCCGTCAGCGACGAGCTTCTCACCCTCGGCTACCGCATCAAGGTTTTCGATGCCTACAGGCCCCAGTGTGCAGTGGACCATTTCGTGCGTTGGGCAGCAGACATAAGCGATACCCGTATGAAGTCCTACTTCTATCCCGACCTGGACAAGAGCGTGCTCTTCGAACAGGAGTACATAATGGAGAAAAGCGGCCACACACGCGGCTCCACCATCGATCTGACGCTCTTCGATATGAACAGTGAGATGGAAGTGGATATGGGCGGCACATTCGACTGGTTCGGCCCCGAAAGCCATCCCGATTTCTGCGGTAATCCGGACAACGGAGAGTTCAACGGCGACGGAAGCGTCAGCCCGTCAGGGATGACCATCACTGCCGAACAATTCGCGAACCGTATGCTGCTGCGCAACGTTATGGTCAAGCACGGGTTCAAAACCCTGGACTCCGAATGGTGGCACTTTACCCTCAAGGACGAGCCCTTCCCCGACACCTATTTCACTTTCCCTGTCAAACAACTCTAAGAATTATGAAAACTCTTTACAGACTTGCTATCCCCGTGCTGGTTCTTATTGCTATGAGCCAGACATCCGCGGCGGCTCCCCCGGACCAACAGGACCGACACTTTGCCAATACTCCTTTCGCCCTCTCTTTTATCGAAAAGATGGACAAGGCGTCAAACAAAGATTATGTAGTATCGCCCCTCAGCCTCCAGCTGCTGCTCGGAATGGTTATGAACGGAGCCCAGGGCAAGACTGCGGAAGAGATTTACTCGGTGCTGGGTATCGACGCTTCGGAGGCGGAAGAATTCAACAACTACTGCAGCCGCACCATCGAGAGGCTGCCGCAGCTTGATTCCAAAACCAAGCTCAATCTGGCTAACGCCTTGTTCGTCAATCAGCGCTACAAACTCAAGGAGGACTATCTCCAGAAAGTGGTCGGGCCGTTCCGCGCAGAAGTTTCGTCGCACGATTTCAAAGACTCCAAAGGAACCGCCTCTTACATTAACCGGTGGTGCTCCAATCAAACAGAAGGGCTAATACCTTCGATCCTCGACAAGGTGTCGGACGATATGCTGTGCTATCTGGTCAACGCCCTGTATTTCAAAGGCGAGTGGGCCGACAAGTTCGATTCCAGATACACTGCCCCCGAGCCTTTCAGGAACAACGGCAAGATTGTCGGCGATGTTCCGATGATGAAGAACTTCGACGACTACCGTTACTACGGCGACGAGCTCTTCAGCGCTGTCTGCCTCCCGTACGGAAACAGATCGTTCAATATGATCGTACTGCTTCCAAGCGATGGGCACAGCACCGCCGAGGTCATCAGCTTCCTTAAAGACAAAGGCGCCGGATGGCTCATTCACAGCACCCATAAAAGAAAAGTAGACCTGTGGCTCCCCCGCTTCGAAGTCCGCTATCACATCCTTCTCAACGATACTCTTTCCAAGATGGGAATGCCGTCTTCCTTCACCAGGCGCGCCGATTTCAAGGCGCTCTCGCCCGATGCCCTCAGGCTCAGTTTCGTTATGCAGGATGCCGTGATAAAGGTTGACGAGCAAGGAGCCGAGGCCGCGGCGGTCACTTCCGCCGGGATGATCGCCACCACCGCGATACCTATGGACTCCCCGGTCGAGTTTCACGCCGACCGGACTTTCCTGTACTTGATTACCGAAGCCAGCACCGGGAGCATATTGTTTGCCGGCCGCTATAGTGGAACCAAATGATTATGAAACGTTTTACCTTATTTCTGCTCTTGCTGCAGCTCTGCGCTACCCTGAATGCCCAAACGCTTACCGGAACTTATATGGTAGCGGAACGTGATACTTGCAATCTTTACATCGACTATTACGCACCCGTTCAGGAAGCTTCCGTTCTTCCTGACGGCAATCAAAAGCCCACGGTGCTTTTCGTCTTCGGCGGCGGGTTCGTAACCGGCCACCGCAACGACCCTTACCTCCTCCCCTGGTTCAAGATTCTAACCGACGAGGGCTACGGAGTCGTATCGGTCGACTACCGTCTGGGACTCAAGGGCGTTCCGATGCGATTCGACCTTTTCCATCTGGTCCAGAGCGCCAAGTACACCAAGAGGGCCGTGGATATGGGTGTCGAAGATGTATTTGCGGCCATACGCTTCATAGCCGACAACTCCGCCGAGATGGGAGTGGATCCTGATAACCTGGTCATTTCCGGCAGTTCCGCGGGCGCAATGATTTCGCTCAGCTGCGCCCTTGAGGTCTGCAGTCCCACCGAGCGCACCGCCATCCTTCCCGATGGCTTCAATTTCAAAGGAGTTATGTCTTTTGCCGGCGCCGTAATGTCCGACAGCGGAGTTCCCTCCTACAAAGCGGAGCCTGCTCCCCACCTGCTGTTCCACGGCACCGTGGATGAGGCTGTCGCCTACAACAAATTAGCTTTCGGACGATGGGGAATGTACGGCAGCAGTTCCCTGGTAAAGGAAGTTTTCTCCAAGAAGGGATTCGTTTACAACTTCTACCGTTACGAGAATCACACGCACGACATAGCCGGCAGTATGGTATCTACCTGGCCCGAGCAGAAGCGCTTCCTGGAAGAAAACGTTATCGGAGGCAAGCGGCGTGTCATAGACGCCTCGCTCGATGATCCTGCAATACCGGTTTGGGACAACATCACGCTAAACGACATATATAAATGAGAATACTTTTCAGCCTTGCAATTCTGACCCTGCTGGTATCCTGTACTTCAACGCCTTCCCAGGCTCCCTGGAGCGCCGAGAAGGCCAATCAGTGGTATGGCGCCCAGCCTTGGCTGTCGGGCTGCAACTTTATCCCGTCCAACGCCATCAACCAGATCGAGATGTGGAGCTCGGACACCTGGTCCCCCGAGCTCATAAATACCGAACTCAGCTGGGCCGAGGAGCTGGGATTCAACACGATGCGTGTATTCCTGAGCAGCGTAGTCTACGCCAATGAGCCCGAGGCTTTCAAGCGCCACATCGATGAATTCCTGGACATCTGCGACCGCTACGACATATTGCCCCTGTTAGTGTTCTTCGATGACTGCTGGGATCCCGAATCTTCTTACGGAACCCAGCGCGCCCCAAGGAAAGGAATACACAATTCCGGATGGGTACAGGATCCTTCCAAGGCACGCCGGGCCGACACATCCCTCACTTACCCCGAACTTGAAAAATACGTGAGCGATATTCTCGGCACTTTCGGCCGCGACAACCGCATACTCGGATGGGACCTCTACAACGAGCCCGGCAACAGCGGATACGGCGAGAGCAGCCTCCAGCTGGTCAAGAACGTCTTCCGCTGGGCGCGCAACGCAGCTCCCTCCCAGCCGCTTACCATAGGCGTGTGGACAGAATCGCTCCCGGCGCTGAACGCTTACCAGCTGGATAATTCGGATATCATCTCTTTCCACGACTACGGCACCCCCGGGCATATGCAGCAAACCATCGATACGCTCAAGACCAGAGGCCGTCCGCTTATCTGCACCGAGTATATGGCCCGTACCCGCGGGAGCCTTTTCAGCAACGTGATGCCGCTTCTGAAAGAAAACAATGTGGCGGCAATCAACTGGGGCTTCGTATCCGGCAAGACCAATACCATATTCGCGTGGGATACTCCCCTGCCCGACGTGGATGAGCCCGAACTGTGGTTCCACGATATTTTCCGCACCGATCACAGTCCCTTCGACCCGGCGGAGATAGAAGTCATCAAACGCTGCAACGATGCCGTCGTTCTTGCAAATTGACAACATATCCAAATCCTACGGCACAAAGATACTCTTTGACCACATAGGGTTCAACATCAACGAGGGCGACAAAATCGCCCTCGTCGCTCCCAACGGTACCGGCAAGACTTCGCTGCTGCGCATACTGGCAGGCAAAGACAAGTCCGACTCCGGAGGCAAGATAACCTTCCTCAAAGACATACGCATCGCCTTCCTGGAGCAGGAGTACGAGTTCGACCCTTCGCTCAGCATAGGCCAGCAGCTTCACTCCGACGACCCCGACGTACAGCTCCGGACCGTCCGTATCCTGGACGAACTCGGACTCAGCACCTCCAAATCTATGGGGGAACTCTCAGGAGGAGAAATTAAAAGGGTCGCCATCACCGGCCTACTTGCATCGGGAGCGGAATTCCTGATAATGGACGAGCCCACCAACCATCTGGACATCGACGCCATCGAGTATCTCGAGAACGCCCTTAAACGCTCCCGCTGCACCCTCTTTATGGTATCGCACGACCGCTATTTCCTCGACCGGGTGTGCAACACTGTGATGGAGATGGACCGCGGGGCCATATACATCTACCGTGGCGACTATGAAAACTTCCTTACCAAACGCTCGGAAAGGGTTTCAAACTACAATGCAGAGACCGACAGGGTGCGCAATATTCTGCGCCGCGAGCTGGAATGGATACACGCCACTCCGTGCGCCAGGAGCGGCAAGGCAAAGTACCGCAAGCAAGCCTTCCTGGAGCTCAAGGAGCGTGCTGCCAACGCATACGTTACCAACAACATAACAATGGAAGGCCTGGGATCGGGCGGCTATCTTGGCAAACAGGTCATCGACTGCAGGGACCTTTCGTTTTCGTTCGGCGACAAGAAGATAGTAAGCCACTTCAGCTACAACTTCCAGCGCTATGAAAGGGTTGGCATCGTAGGAGGAAACGGTATAGGGAAAAGCACTTTCCTGGACCTGCTCGCCTACAGCGATTCCCCTTCCGTCAAGAGGGGCGAATCGGTGCGCATAGGCTATTACAAACAGACGGGCGGATCGTTCCGCGACGACGACACGGTACTTGAAACCGTACCCGACACTCGTCTGCTCGAAATGTTCCTCTTCCCCCACGAAATGTGGAACAACCGCATAGGGCGCCTTTCCGGAGGAGAAAAAAGGCGTCTTTACCTGCTAACCGTGCTTCTCCAGAATCCCAACCTGCTCATACTGGATGAACCTACCAACGACCTTGACATAGTGACGCTCAACATCCTGGAAGAGTATCTGCTGGACTTCAAGGGAAGCTTGATCATCGTTACCCACGACCGGCATTTTCTGGACCGCCTGGTTGACCATCTGTTCGTGTTTTGCGGCGACGGGGTCATCAAGGATTTTGTTGGAGGCTACAGCGCCTACCGAACGTTCATCACCGACCTCCGCAAAGAGGAAAAGGCAAAGGCGAACGCCCCTGTCCCCAAAGCGCCGGCCCGTGAAAAGCCTGCCGCTCCCAGGAAGCTGAGCTGGAAAGAGAAAAAAGAAATGGAGCAGCTGGAAGTCGAACTGGAGGCTCTGGGAAATGAACAGAAGGAGCTGGAAGCGCTGCTCGCCGGCGGCACTCTCGACTATCAGAAAATAACCGAAGCATCAGAGCGCTACGAGCTGCTTCGCAAACAGATCGACATCAAGGAAACCCGCTGGCTTGAGCTCAGCGAGATTTAGCCATCCTCTCTGACGCTGCAGACTACGGCCTTCGGCCTATCCTTCCCGCAGCGCAAAGCTTGCGGGCCCCTCCCACTCACGGCTGCGTGAGTTACTGAACGGTATGGAATATATCGTCCCAGGAACCCACTCCAATGGTGCTTAGATAAGGAGCGAACACACTATCCTCGGAAGAAGTGCCTGCGGCCTGCCATACGAACCAGGAGGGCTTCTTGCCGTTAGGCTCCTGCGCATCGTCGGGGAAGCGCCGCAAACCTATTCTCAAGCCTCCCTCTCCCCTGTTGTCCTGCCAATTGTGCCACTGGATACCGTCTATTCCCTCAAGGGCGGCTGTCTTCTTCCAGGCCCAGGCCGCACCTGCTGCCTGAAGGGCAAGGTCGGCCTCGGAATAACTGGGCGAATTGGTGCCGTTTTCGGACAGGAACAGCAGACGCTTGGATGAGCCCTTAAAGAAGTGCTCCTTGTCAAGCACCCAGTCGCTTACGACCTCAAGATTCTTGAAAGTACAGTAGGCCGAAGACATAGAATATGTGGCCGAATTATCGTCCTTCCAAAACTCGGGCTTAGTAAGATTCTGGGGATAAGGGTGATATGCTATGCCCCAAAGGAAATCCCCTTCCGCCTTGCTCCATTTGCAAAGGTCTTCAAGAAGACTCTTGGGAGCATATTGTCCCTCGGCCTTTGCCCAGCAGTGGGTCAGGGAAATCATTACCACGGCATTTTGATCATACTGGTGAGCAATATTGTGGCATATACGCATAGAGCGCACGTAACTGTCCATATAGCGCCATTCAGGCTGATCTCCCATATTGGTCCATTCTTTCTGGAAGTCCACCTCGTTGTGAAGTATCCAATGGTGGATGCGTCCTATCGAATCCGACGAATAACGCTCGGCAAGATAAGCCAGGGCGGCCGCATACACATTCACGGCCTTGGCCGAAGTGAGGTTGGGCATACTGTAGTTGCCCCCGTCGCATTCGGGATGCTTCAGGAGGGCTGTCGCCTGAGAATGAGTATCGCTCTGGCGGTTAAGCAGGATGGCGGACACAACTATACCACGCTTGCGACACTCGGTCAAGATCTTGTCCAACTGGTTGGTATAGCCCTTGTCCATATAATAAGTAAGCCCGCCGAATTTGAATTCGACCGTATAATTGCCGCTGCGGACAGTATTCACCAGCGAATTGAGAACGATGTTCACCGTCACGCTGCCGATACCCAGGTCGTCAAGGTCCTGGAGATTGTTGTTAACCACAAAGTCCCCCAGCCCCTTCTTGTTCTTGGGCTTGAGCGCCGAGGGAGTGTGCACCGCCTTGATCTGGTCGGGATAGCGTGCGTGCGAGCAGAGGGTCTGCGCGGCTCCCTCAACCTTGACAACGGCAAACCTCGACAGGAGCCTGTCGTATGCGGGAAGATCGTCGCGGTTGACCACCCGGGGCACGGTAATGCTGAAACTGCTGCTGCTGATGGCCGTTTTCTGGCTGAAAGAGCTCATTTCGGAAGGATTCTCCCAAGGGGCGATATCGGCTATGTAATAAGCGCTGCCGCCATCGGTACGGCCCTTGATTGTAATTTCGGAAGTTCCGACTTCAACGCTGGACACCGAGCAAGGGAAAGACTTCACTACATAGTTGGCGATACGCTCAGCTTCGGCCTGCTTGCCCTGGGCCTTGGAGAGTTCGGCCTCATAAGCCTTCAGCTCCTCTTCGTTCATCTCCCTTATCTGGAAGTTCTTGATATGCAGGATTACTCCTTTCTTGCCGCCGAAGTCGAGCCTGAGAAATTCGCCCGTTTTGCCCCAGGAAAAAGCGTTCCTGTCGGTGGCTATGCTGCAGCTGTAAGTCTTCCAGGCCGCCCCGGTTGTGGGAGGGATGGCTCCGAAATGCCGCGACCTGGCCTCGCTGATAGCATTGCCGTAGAAGACCTGAAGGTCGTTCACTCCGGCGTTGCACTGGTAATCAAAAGTCAGAATACGGTGCTCCGGCTCCAGGTCACTCTTGATGCCTTCGGTAAAAATGTACGGATCGGTGCCGGTAGTCGTAAGCAACCATTCTCCCGATGTCTCGTCGTGAGAGAGGGTCATATCATAGATGTTCTTGCTTACGAAGGCAAGATCGACGCTTTCTACGTGCCTGACCGGATCAGGTTCCGGCTCGGGTTCGGGTTCAGGTTCGGGTTGTTGCTGCTCGGGATTGTCGGTACCGGGCTCATCGACGGGTGTCGGAGTGCAGGCGAAGCAAGCAAGGGCGAGCAGAACCGTCAGGGAGAATTTAAAACTCATTTCTTACGCTCTTTTCGGCGGTCGATTAAAAGGAAGATGCTGCTCACGGTAAGGCCGCTCACAATGTGCCAGACACCCCACCAGGCCGTTATCACCAGCATTCCTCCGTGAGGCGGAAGATTTGAAAAGATGCTGGTTCCAAGCAGCAGGACAAGGCCCAGGCCGCTGTTCTGGATACCGGTCTCGATAGTGAGAGTACGCCTGTCGCGGAAAGGCACCTTGAACGCGCTGCCCACCGAGAAACCGATGGTCAGAGCCAGCAGGTTATGGACAAGCACAATGAGGAAAATGTACTTGATGCAGGCAAGGAAACTCTCCCTGTTGCCCCAGAATGACAGCACTACCATCGCGATGAAAAATACGATGCTCAGCCACTGCAGAGGCTTTTTGAGCTTATCTGCGACCTTGGGCAGGTATTGCGAGGTGAGAATGCCGAGAGTAAGCGGAATGCCAAGCAGTATGAAGATAGTCTTGAACACGTCCCACAGCGGAATGACCAGCTGGGGCACATCGGCCTTTACGCTTGCGATATCGAGGTAGAGATTGCCGTACAGCCAGAAATTGAACGGGGTCATCAGCACGCAGAGGGCGGTGCTGATGGCGGTAAGCGATACCGACAATTCTATGTTAGCCTTGGAAAGCGACGACATAAAGTTCGAAATGTTGCCGCCCGGACAAGATGCCACCAATATCATACCCAGTGCCATAGACCAGCTGATGTTGGGGCCGAGCGCCACGGCAAGCAAAAAAGTCAGCAGGGGCAGGAGCACCAGCTGACAACACATTCCAAGAATAACGGACTTGGGTTTACGGAACACCTCTACGAACATCCTGGGCTTGATGCCCAGGGCAACACCGAACATTACAAAGGCAAGGACGATGTTGATGGTGTTCATACCTCCCGCATTCAGGGTTACCTGAAGGCCGTCGAGGAATTCAAAGACTTCTTTCATAGGCTCACAGACTTTCTGCCCGAATAGCCGGGCGTCATTGTTGCAGAACGGATGTTCTCTATAGTGACGGAAGGGTCGTTGATGAAATACAGGGTTGACCCGCCGTTCAGATTGACTCTCAATGTTTTATAAGCGGCTTCGGTAAGCTTGCTTACGCTCGACATCTTGACCACTGCATCCGGAACTTCGAAAGAAGCGGCGTCCACCTCGGAAGTGCCGTTGATGTCGAATTCGGCCCTGCTTCCGCTTCCGGTAACCGACATATAGCAGTTGGACTTGGTATGGATAGACAGCTTATCGGTGGTACAGAACGACACTACTTTGGATGTGCCCTGGAGCGTGTATTCCGAATTCTCCGACTGCTGTTCCACAATGCGCAACTGAGCGGAATTGGATGCCTGCACAGAGCAGTCGGTGCAGGTGACGTCAAACTCCGCCGAAGCCTTGTTCTGGGCCTTAAGGTTAAAAGAAAGCGAGCTTATCTTGAGGGGCTTGACAACTGAGTTGTCCGACAGGTCGAAGGTCACTCTCGACTTGTCGAACAGGTCTTCGGTATCCTGAAGCACAGCTTTGTCGGAGAGGGTTACGCCCTGCAGCAGGTCGGGCACATAAACCACGGCCGAGAACACAGGGTCGGGTGTCCCTTTGCCGCGGAACTGGCGCTTTACTTCGGAGGGGACCTTGCGCTCTTCGAGCGAGATAATCAGGGACGATCCCTTGACCTCGCAAGTCACATAATCGATATAAGCTTCTTCCACCGACAGGAGCGCCCGGTAATCGGACCCCCTCACCAGGCTCACGACAAACTGCCCCGACACCTCCACGCTCTTGAAAGGAGAAAGGTGACGGCTATACTGCCGCGTAGCCGCCGCAACTCCCGTCCCCGGCACGAGGAGAGAGATGCACAGAAGGCTGACAATCAACTTTTTCATAATCTATTCTATTAATGAGCCCCACTCGTCCGTCTTCGCATCCAACTCACGCTTGCACTCAAGATACTCGCGGGTAAGCTCCATTATATCGTCGTTGGCGCCCGGGGCTGAGAGAACCTTCTCTATTTCGCCCATACGGGACTCCAGTTTTTCAATTTCGCACTCAAGATAAGAAATTCTGTTCTTTTTCTTGCGGTCTTGCCGACTTTTTTCTTTCATTTCCTCTCTCAAGGCGTTGTTCTTACGCTCAACCGTCTTCTCCTTGACTGCGGTATTGCGCTCCAGCTCCTGAAGGTTTTCAAGCTTCCGCCGGTGCAGGAACTCAGCTACTCCTCCCAGATGTTCCCTTACCTTTCCGTCGCGGAATTCATAGAGCTTATCTACCAGCCCGTCGAGGAAGTCTCTGTCGTGACTTACAACAATGAGCGTGCCATCGAAAGATTTGAGGGCCTGCTTGAGGATGTCTTTCGACTTGATATCCATATGGTTGGTAGGTTCGTCAAGGGCCAGCAGATTGTGGTTCTGGAGCATCAGCTTGGCCATTCCGAGCCGTGCCCGTTCGCCTCCCGACAGCACGGCGACCCGCTTGTCGATATCTTCTCCGCGGAACAGGAACTGCGCAAGGATATCGCGCAGGCGGGTGCGTATGTCTCCTACCGCAATCCGGTCGAGGGTGCTGAATACGGTTTCCGTTTTGTCGAGCTTATCTTCCTGATTCTGAGCAAAGTAGCCCAAATCGACATTGTATCCCAGGCGGGACTCCCCTCCCATAGGCTCAAGCTCTCCGGCAATGATGCGCATCAGCGTAGTCTTACCCTCGCCGTTCCGTCCCACAAGCGCCACCTTTTCGCCCCTCTTGATTTCGATGTCAGCCCCGCTGAAAACCGTCTTCTGAGGATATCCTGCCACCAGTCCTGTAGCCTTGTACACCACGTCGCCGGAACGGGGCGCCGGGGGGAATTTGACCGTCAGGCGCACGTTGTCAGTTTCGTCAATCTCAAGGCGGTCAAGCTTTTCAAGCGCCTTGATACGCGACTGAACCTGATTGGACTTGGTAGGCTTGTAGCGGAAGGCCTGTATGAATTCCTCGGTCTTCTGTATCATCCGCTGCTGGTTCTCGTACGCGGCGGTCTGCTGCGAGATGCGCTCGGCGCGCAATTCAAGATACTTGGAATACGGAACCTTGTAGTCGTGGATGTGAGCCAGCATTATCTCCACCGTACGGTTGGTAACGTTATCCAGGAATTTACGGTCGTGGCTCACCAGCAGAAGGGCTCCGCGGCGGGCCTTGAGATAGTCTTCAAGCCATTCGATGGACTCGATGTCAAGGTGGTTGGTAGGCTCGTCGAGCATCAGCAGCTCGGGCTGGCGCAGAAGAATCTTGGCCAGCTCGATGCGCATATTCCAGCCCTGGCTGAATGTTTCGGTCCGGCGCTCAAGTTCGTCGTCCTTGAACCCCAGGCCGCGGAGAGTCTTGCGGGCCTGCACCTCGGGAGGTTCGCTGTGCGATACGGCAAGGCGGTCGTTAAGTTCCGAAAGTCTCTCGATCAGAGCCGCATAGGACTCCGACTCATAGTCGGTGCGTTCGGAGAGCTCGACCCCTATGGCATCGACTTCCGACTGGAGTCCGGAGGTCTCGCTGAACACGGTCATAGTCTCGTCCAGCACGCTCAGGCCCTTGTGGTGCTCCATAATCTGGGGCAGATAGCCTATTGTAATGCCGGAGGGCTTGTCGATGTGCCCCGACGTGGGGTTCTGCAGGCCCATTATGAGTTTCATAATGGTCGATTTCCCCGCTCCGTTACGTCCTACCAGGCCTATCTTGTCGGAGTTGCTGATATGGAAGTTTATCTTGTCCAGAAGCACGAAGCCGCCGTAGGCAACGCTCACATCATCAATCGATATCATCTTGTTCTTTTACGGGGTCTTTACGGCACAGCAGGATGGAAAGTTCGTATAGCAGGTAGAGAGGCGCCGAGAGCACAAGCATCGAGAAAGGATCGGACGGTGTAATGATGGCCGACAGGGCGAGCACGGCGACGAAAGCATATTTGCGGCCCTTCCGGAGGGTTGAACGGCCTACTACGCCCAGGCGCGAAAGGACGGAAATCACCGTGGGAAATTCGAACACTATTCCTATGAGCAGCGACATCGATGTGAACATCGACATATACGAGCTCAAAGTGATGGTGTTGGCAATTTCGGGGCTTACGCTGTAGTTCATAAAGAACTGCAGGCACACGGGGAGGACGAAGAAATATCCTACCACCACTCCAAGGTAAAAGAAGCCGGACGACATAATGAATGCCGTGCGTACCGCCTTTTTCTCGTTGTCATAGAGGGCAGGGGCCACAAAGCGCCAGATCTCGAAGACTATATACGGGAAGGCCAGCACCACGCCGGCGGCGAGCGCCGCTTTGAGGTGAGTGAAAAACTGGGCGGAAATCTCGACATTGATAAGGCTCATATCAAGTTTCCACCCAAGCCATTTATACACGATGAAATCGGGCTTGGATGGCCAGAGTACTACATCGAAGAGAGGCTCCCGGAACAACAAGCCCGCCACACAGAACACGCACACGGCAATAACCGAGCGGAGCAGGGTCCATCTCAGTTCTTCGAGATGGTCCCAGAAGGACATCTCGCCGCCGCTGCGTTCCGTGGAGGCCACAGCCTATTCTTTTTTGTCAGGCTCGTCCGAAAGGCCGGTCTGGTCATCGATCTCCTTCATTCCGTCTTTGAAACTCTTGACGCCCTTGCCAAGACCTTTCATAAGCTCGGGAAGTTTCCTGCCCCCGAAGAACAGGAGAATTACGAATGCGATGATGACTAATTCCCACCAGCCGAAGACCAAAGGATAGTATAACATAGACTATGGAATTAAAGTGAATTCAACGACGCCTCAAGAGCCTCTATACGGGACAGGGCGTCAGCTTCTTTCTTGCGTTCTATATCGATGACGGTCTGGGGAGCGTGAGCGACGAACCCGGCGTTGCCGAGCTTTGCTCTCACGCCTGCAAGGAACTTGTGCTGATGCTCCAGTTCCGCAAGGATGCGGGCACGCTCCTGACCGGTATCCACAAGCCCCTCGAGAGGCACGCTGCACTTGACGGTTCCTACGATGAAACTCTGGGCGGGACCGTCCAGGCTGTCGATAAACGCCGAGATATTGGCGGCCTTGCCTACGATGGGCAGGAACTCCTTCGAGAAAGGCCCCTCGATGCAGAGCTTGAGGGCTTCCTTGGGAGCTATCTGCTTCTGGGCGCGTATGCCGCGCACTCCGGTAATGATCTGGCGGGCCTGGTCGAAGCCTTCGAGGAAAGCATCGTCGTAGGGGCCGGCCACAGGCGTGCGCTCATACATTATGGTCTCGCCGCTGCGGCGCTCGGCCATAGCGTGCCAGATCTCTTCGGTGATGAAAGGCATCACAGGATGTATGAGTTTAAGGAGTTTGTCGAAGAACCCCACGGTAGCATCGAAGGTATAGCCGTCCACAGCCTCGCCGTATGCGGGCTTGACCAGCTCCAGATACCAGCTGCAGTAATCGTCCCAGAAAAGCTTGTAAATCGCCATCAGGGCATCGTTGATGCGGAACTTGCGATAGTGGTCCTCAACTATGGTGATGGTGCGGGAGAGCAGGTTGTCGAACCACTTGACAGCCACGCGGGACGACTCGCTCTGGCGGCCGTTCTCATCGACTCTCCAGCCGTTTACCAAACGCCAGGAATTCCAGATCTTGCCGCAGAAGTTACGCCCCTGCTCGACCTGCGACTCATCGTAGAGGATGTCGTTTCCTGCAGAGGAGCAGAGGAGCATTCCGAGCCTCACCGAATCGGCGCCGTATTTTTCGATGAGCACCAGGGGGTCGGGGCTGTTGCCCAGGGTCTTGCTCATCTTGCGGCCAAGCTTGTCACGGACTATACCCGTAAAGTAAACATTGCGGAAGGGCACGTCTCCCATAAACTCCCCGCCTGCCATAACCATTCGGGCCACCCAGAAGAAAATGATATCCGGGCCGGTCACCAGGTCGCTGGTAGGATAGTAATACTGGAGGTCCCTGTTGGGTTTGTGCGAGGGATGCCCCGGGCGGGCGGCGTCGAAAACGCTGATGGGCCAGAGCCAGCTGCTGAACCAGGTGTCAAGCACGTCCTCGTCCTGGCGCAGGTCGGCGGCAGTAAGGGAGGGATTCTGGGCCTTGGCGGCCTTTAGTGCCTTTTCGGCGGTCTCTTCCACCACCACTTCCCCGTCGGGCGTGTACCAGGCGGGGATTCTCTGTCCCCACCACAGTTGACGGGAAATGCACCAGTCGTGCGCATTCTCCATCCAGTGACGGTACACATTGCGGTATTTATCCGGAATAAGTTTGATCTTGCCCGATTCTACCGACTCCAGGGCCTGTTTGGCAAGGCCCTCGAGCTTAAGGAACCACTGCTTGCTGAGCTTGGGCTCGATAACCGCGTCGGTACGCTCGCTGTAGCCCACGGGCGAGATATACTCTTCGATCTTCACCAGGTTGCCGGCCTCCTCAAGCATCTTGACGATGTTCTTGCGGGCCTCGAAACGGTCCTGGCCAACAAGTATCTGCGCCTTTTCGTTCAGGCGTCCGTCGTCGTCAAGTATTTCCAATATGGGCAGGTCGTGCCTCTGGCCTATCTCGTAGTCGTGGGCGTCGTGGGCGGGAGTGACCTTGAGGCAACCCGTACCGAAGTCCATCTCTACATAGTCATCTTCGATCACAGGTATCTCCCTGTTGATCAACGGTATGAGCACTTTTTTACCGCGCAGGCCGTGATAGCGTTCGTCTGCGGGGTTGACACAAATCGCTGCATCGGCCATAATGGTCTCGGGACGGGTGGTCGCAATCACCAGGAAGTCCTTGGTAGGATTGCCCTTGCCGTCCGAAATGAAATAGCGGAGGTGATAGAAGTGGCTCTTGGTATCGCGGTGAATAACCTCGTCGTCCGAAATTGCGGTATGGGCTACAGGGTCCCAGTTGACCATACGGTAGCCGTGGTAGATAAGCCCTTTCTTGTAGAAATACACGAAGGTAGCGGTGACAGCGTCGCTCAGGGCCGGCTCCATAGTAAACTTAGTGCGGTCCCAGTCGCAGGATGCGCCTAACTTGCGGAGTTGCTGGAGGATGATGCCGCCGTGCTCCTCTTTCCATTCCCAGGCATATTTGAGAAACTCCTCACGGGTCAGGTCTTCCTTCTTGATGCCCTTCTCGGCCAGCCTTGCCACCACCTTGCTCTCGGTAGCTATGCTGGCGTGGTCGGTACCCGGCACCCAGCAGGCATTCTTGCCGTCCATACGCGCCTTGCGTATGAGAACATCGTTGAGAGTGTTGTTGAGCACGTGGCCCATATGGAGTATGCCCGTTACGTTGGGCGGGGGAATGACGATGGTGTAGGGCTCCCTGGAGTCCGGTTCTGAATGGAAGCATCTGTTCTTGAGCCAGAAGGCGTACCACTTGTCCTCTACTTCTGCAGGATTGTATTTAGTATTCAGTTCCATAGTTTGCAAAGATAACATTTTTACACTAATTTTGCCCGTGAAACACACGAAATTATGGAAGAAAACAAGCAAATACAACTCGAGCTCAAGCCCGAGGTCGCAAAAGGCAATTATTCGAACCTCGCCATCATCAGCCACTCGCACAGCGAATTTGTAATTGACTTCGCCACAATGCTTCCCGGACTTGTCAAACCCGAGATCAGCAACCGCATCCTTATGACTCCCGAGCACGCCAAGAGGCTACTCAACGCCCTCACCGACAACATCGGCAAATACGAGTCTCAATTTGGCAGGATCGAACTCCCCGGCTCCCCTAAAGCCACCTTCAACCTTGCCGATTTCAACCCGAATGGAACCAAATCTTAGCGCCGTCAAGGCCTTCGTATTTGACATCGACGGAGTTATGACGGACGGCAGCGTCCTGTGTAATTCCGACGCGGAGCCTTTGAGGATTTTCAACGAAAAAGACGGTCACGGACTCCGTATGGCCGCGTTGAACGGCTATACCCTGGCCGTAGTCACGGGAGGCCACACCGAGGCTGTCCGTAAACGTATGACAGCCTACGGCGTGCCCTACGAAAACGTATATCTCAAAGCTCGTGACAAGCGTCGCGTACTCGCCGGAATATGTGAGCGTTTCAATCTTCAACCTCAAGAAATTCTTTATATGGGAGACGACATTCCGGACGTACCTGCAATGCAGTTCGCCGGCATCGGTGTAGCCCCCGCTGATGCAGTCGAGGAAGCACGCCAGGCGGCCGACATCGTATCGCCCGTCGGAGGCGGCAAGGGCTTTGTCCGCTGGACTCTCGAACTGGTTATGAAAGCCCAGGGCAGGTGGATATTCGACGTTGAGAAATATGAAAAAATGTTCTAAGCGCATCATACTCGGGAGCGGCTCCCCCCGCAGGCGCGAACTACTCGCCGGGCTTGATGTGGAATTCACTGTAGATACTGCCAATACCTTCGAGGAATCCGTTCCCGAAGGGGTAAAACCCGACGATGTGCCCCTGCTGATGGCACAAGGCAAATCGCACGGTTTTCACCGGCCCCTGGAAGAGGATGAACTGCTCATAACCGCCGACACTGTGGTGATTGTGGACTCCCGGGTGCTGGGAAAGCCCCACGGGCGCGAGCAGGCCATAGAAATGCTGCGGGAGCTGTCGGGACGCGAGCACGAGGTGGTATCGGCTGTAACCTTCCGTTCCGCCACCAGGGAACTTAGCGTCAAAGACTCAGCCAAGGTGTTCGTATCGCCCCTGAGCGATGAGGAAATAGCTTACTACGTCGATACTTACAGGCCGTTCGACAAAGCCGGGGGCTACGGTATACAGGAATGGCTGGGATTTGCGGCTATAGGCCGTATCGAAGGATCTTTTTACAATGTTATGGGATTCCCGGTGCACCGGGTGTGGGAACTGTTGAAACAATTTGACTGATGACTCCCCCGCCCCGTTTCACCTATCCTTTCTGCTACGTGCCGCATCCGCTTGTCCAAGATGCGGCGCGTGCGCTAATAGAGCGCCTCGACTCCGAGCCCGCGCTGGGCGGCCTTTTTGCCGAGGGAAAAATGATGGGCGTTCTGATTACCGACAAAGGCCCACTCTACGCCTTCAGCGGGCTTGTCGGCGGGAAAGCGCTTATCGACGGATTCGTGCCGCCAGTTTTCGATCTGACGGAAGGATACTATAAGCAACGGGAAAAAGAAATAAGCTGTATGCCGGCAGGGCCGGACAAATCGGCCGCGTCTTCCGAATTGCAAGATTGGATTTTCAGCCAGTACCGGGTGCGCAATGCTCTTGGTGAAGAGCTGAGCGTCAAGGAGATATTTGCCCTGCGGGGCCTTGTACCTCCTGGTGGCACCGGCGACTGCGCAGCCCCCAAACTGCTCAATTATGCCTACCGAAACGGCTATAAACCGCTTGCAATGGGAGAATTCTGGTATGGCGCCAGCCCCGAGAAAGAAGTCAGGCAGCAAGGACGTTTCTATCCCTCGTGCACGGGCAAATGCGGACCGCTGCTGACCTGGATGATGCGGGGGCTGGAGGTGGATCCCAATCCGCTGGACGGAGCCGTCAGCTCCCCCGGCGAGCCCCGGGTGCTTTATTCCGACGAGCATATTATCGTAGCCGACAAGCCCTCCGGGCTGCTTTCTGTTCCGGGCCGCACAGGAGCGCCGTCCCTGCTTGAATGGCTCCGGGAGAGATTCGGGGCCGAAGTCGAGAGCTGCCACCGGCTGGATATGGACACATCGGGACTAATGGTATTCGCCCGCTCGGTAAAAGACAAGAGCGCCCTGGAACTTCAGTTCGCCGGACGCCAGGTCAGGAAGGTATATCGGGCAAGGCTCGAAGGCGGCCCCTGGAATCACGCTCCCAAAGGCACCATTGCCCTGCCTCTCGCCCTCGACTACTATGACAGGCCCCGCCAGATGGTGGACAAGCAGAGCGGCAAAAAAGCCGTTACCGAATATGAACTTGCAGGGATCCTGCCCGACGGCACCCTGGATGTACTGTTCCGGCCGCTTACCGGACGGTCTCACCAGATACGCGTACACGCCGCCCACTCCCGGGGCCTGGGGCATCCGATAGTGGGCGACCGCCTGTACGGTACCCCTTCGGAAGGCACGCCGCTGATGCTCAGGGCGTGCGGAATCGCTTTCCATCACCCGGCTACCGGGGAGCTGATGAGCTTTGGGGAAGGGGTATAAAAGAAATGAGTTGGTGTCTCACGACAACAACTCATACTAACCACATAATTAATAACACTAAAACTAATAACCAATAGGCTGCGAGGAGAACCCTCGTTAACAACCCGATACAAAGGTAAGACTTTATTTTGAATTTCCAAAATATTTTTTGAAAAAATTTTAATATTTCTTTTCTATCATTGATTATCAAGCACTTACGATTAAACAAAATTTTCACTAAAGTATAGCAATCCTTACATTTTGCAAATTCAAATAATAATTGTAACTTTGCAATCCCTTAAGGTGCGTTGGCCGAGTGGCTAGGCGCAGGTCTGCAAAACCTGTCACAGTGGTTCGATTCCGCTACGCACCTCCCCAAATGCCTCTGAACGTGCTTCAGGGGCATTTGCTTTTTCAAAGCAGCGTTCAGATAAAAACGAATCTAAACAAGTCAATTATGGTTCAGCAGGCTGTCCAGCTGCCGGGCATAGTCAAGGTTGGAGTCGATGGATTCCTTATCCGGGTAAGGCTTCATAAATTCGGAATAATCCGGCGTGGAATCTTCCTCTATGACGACATCCGCACGGGCGTCTGTAAAGGCGAGGACCTCTTTCTCGGGAATACCTATCAGTTTCATATTCTTGCGGTTCATACGACGCAGATTATCTGAACAGTAAGCGAGCCAGGCCTTGAACGAGTTCGGCATCTGCAACTGTTTCCGTGCCTGTTCATCCCTTAGCAGTTTCTCCGTGAAGGTATTACCGGGATAATCCGAAAAGTTATTGAATATCCGCGCCTGATTATTACTGTACTCAACAGATTCTTCGTTGATCTTCTCTTCAATCCAGTTCATCTGTGAAAAGCAAGCCCCGACATTGTCAACGAACTGGAAATTGCCCATATTCTTCCACGTGTCTATGTTGCTGCTGAAAATGGTTTCCGCTGTTTGGTCGTGACGTATGATAGGTGCCTGGAATACCTCATTGACAGCATCTTTGAAAGGCTCTTCGCCCAGTTTTTCAACCTCTTCTACCGGCATACGCAGCAGCCATACTGCAACGCTGTCCAACCTGTCCCATACTTCTGCCGATTCATCAAGGCTGCGGGCAAAAGATTCGATGCTACTCATAACCATCAAGGCAGTGAGTCTGCGTTCTTTCTTCTGATTGTTACGTTCAACCAATTTGCTCGTACCGAAGGTTAGGACAATAGAAACGGTAGTGGCAAGGATAGCAACCAGAAAGTCCTTCCACCAGTTTCTGTCAAAGAATTTGTTTGGCATATTTATATTATTTATCATTGATACTCAAGGCCTTTTACCGATATTCCGATATTGACGGGGAAGGGCTTCATTTCACCCAGGGCCGCTTCCCGGAGATAACTGCTCTTAAGGTAGATACTGAAATCCATAGACATATCCGGGGTTATCGTGGACTGCATATCATATCCTACAATCTGGAAGGCGATGAAGTAACGTCCGGGCTCCAAGAGCAGGGTCTCTTCCGGTTGTATGACGAAACTCTGCTGCTCATCCGAGACGAGAACATCGAAGTAGATGGGTTTATGAAGCACGTCCACGAACGTCTCTTTCTTTCCTTCGATACGGTAGATGTTAATCGATGCCACGCAGCCGGGGATATGGTTCCTGAGCACGGAGAAAAGGATGTCTTTTACCAGGAACGGCTTCGTAGCCTTGGCAACGGATCCCAATTCCCGCCCCTTCGGATGCACGCCGTCCGGGGAGGTAGTTATGATCCCAAGATTATTCAGGGCCCTGGATCCCGGACGAATCAGGTATTTTTCTTTTGTGTTTCCGCCGATGAATACGGCCGGTGGCAGTTCCTGTCCTTCAAGGACGATGAGCACATCGTCGGCAGGACTTGTAACTGGAAAGCAAGCCTTCCTGTAAGAGACGTGGAAGAACTCCAGAGTATCGCAAGGGACTTCAATTTCAAAACGGCCGTCAGCGGTGGAAATTGCTCCTATCCCTCGTTTGGGCATACCGATCTGGACGTATTCGACGCTTTGGCCCTGTTCATTGATGATTCGCCCTTTGACAGTGACTAGTTCCTGGGCCGACAGCATAGCCGGGAACAAAGCGAGGGCTAAAAGAAACTCAATCCGCATAGATATCTTCCTCCATTTCAGTTCCCTCAGGATCCGGCTGATAGTCAAGAATATCGCCAGGCAGGCAGTCGAGCACTTTGCATAGCTTGTTGAGTGTGGTAAAGCGGATGGCGCGGCCTTTCCCGGTTTTCAGCAAGGACAGATTTGTCATCGAAATGCCGATCTTTTCCGAAAGCTCCGAGAGTTTCATATGACGCTCCCAGAGCACTTTGTCGAGATTAACTGTAATCATATCGCCAGTTTGCTGATGAGGGTGGCAATTGAGAGCCGCTTGATGCTCTTTTGCGTGGAATTATTCATATAGCTGTTGTTTGCATTACCGACAAGCAACAATAATGCCATTTTTACGAAAATCATAAAACTATTATACGATTTTCGTAAAAACGAGCCTTTCCAATCTACTGTCTACCTTCTGGATTACCTGGGACTATATCACTCCGATAAATGTGAATTTTTCGAAACAGCGTTTCGGATTATCTGCGACATACACGGAGCCCGGGAATCTATAGCTTAGCATACTGTTCGTCGCTGACGGGTTCACACCACTCGTTTGAAGACTCTTCCTGAACATCCTTATGAAGAAACAGATGCTGCATCCAGCTGTCTTTCTGGGCGCCGTGCCAGTGCTTCACGCCTTCGGGTACTTCAATGATGACACCGGGTTTGAGTTCGACGGCGGGTTTATCCCATTCCTGGTACCATCCACGGCCTGAGACACAGATCAGAACCTGAACGGCTCCGTGATGAATGTGCCAATTGTTGCGGCATCCGGGTTCGAAGGTTACATTGTGGTAACCGCCGTCCAGGGCGGCAAGATAGCTTTTTCCTGAGAAATACTGGGCGTAGGCATCGTTGGACTCTCCAAGAGGAAAAGCCAGATCTTCGATATGGTTGACTGAATTCTTGTCCATTGTTTTACTTTCTTGGTTTGACTGACAGGCTGTGACCATAATAATGGCAGATAGCAGCAGGGGTAATTGGTTGCGCATTATTTCAGATAGGTTTTGAAGAACGTCTCGATCTTGTCGAAGGGAATCAGGTTTTTGGGTTCACCGGTGCCCTCAGGGCCGGTCCAGCCGCCGTCGTACAGGTCGCAGTGCGAGGCTCCGGGGACGATATACAGCTCCTTGTTCTCCGGTACGGGATTGGGCTTCACTACGTTGGTATATCCTTCGGCCTTGCCGTCGACCATATAGTGGAAGGCCGCCTCACCCATATAGCGGGAATGAGCGTTCTCTCCGTGGAGAACCAGCACGGCCGAACGGATCTCGTTGATATAATAAAGGAACCGGGCGTTGTTATAGGCCTGGATGCCGATGGTTCTCCAGCCATCGTTGGAGTTTCCGCTGCGCGGGTGATAGCCGCGGGGCGTGATGTAATAATCATAGTAGTCCTTAACGAACTGCGGTGCGTCTTCCGGAAGCGGATTCACAACGCCGCCGAGCATCGCTGAAGGGTCCTGGAGGCGCTGGGAGGACAGGGCTTCCCGCATTGCGTGACGGGCCTGCTCGTTATCGGCCGAATCAAAATAGCCGTTGCCGCTGTTGCGGGTCATATCGTACATAGTGGAAACGAGCGTGGCCTTGATGCGGGTGTCCGCAGCGGCAGCATTCAGGGCAATGCCGCCCCATCCGCAGATGCCGATGATGCCGATGCGCTCCGCATCCACATTCTCCTGCTTCGACAGGAAATCTACCGCTGCCAGGAAGTCTTCGGTATTGATGTCGGGCGAGGCGGTCCTGCGGGGCTGGCCGCTGCTTTCTCCGGTATAGGACGGGTCGAAGGCCAGGGTCACGAAGCCGCGTTCGGCCAGGCGCATGGCATACAGGCCGCTGGACTGCTCCTTGACGGCGCCGAAGGTGCCGCTCACCGCGATGGCAGGGAGGAGACGCCCGGTCAAGCCGGGCGTGACGAGAGCGTCATTGCCGGACGTGACGGTTGCGTCATTGCCGGACGTGACGGTTGCGTCATTGCAGGGCGTGACAAGTACGTCATTGCCAGACGCGACAAGTACGTCATTGCCGGACGCGACGGGTGGTACGTCATTGCCGGCTTGACCGGCAATCTCGGCTTGACCGGCAATCTCTTTGGGCCAGTAAAGATCGGCCACCAGGGTCAGGCCGAACTGATTGTCAAACGTTACTTTTCTGTGATTGACCGATTCGCTGAGCGGGAACGTCTTGTCCCACTCCTGAATAAGATTCAATGTGTTCATAATCTGGTTTTGGTTGCAGCTGAGCAGCATCAGGGCTGCCGCAGCGGACAATACTGCATTTTTCATAATGCAAAGGTACGGCGAGATAGCATAATACGTGTACTTATATTGGCTGAATATATACCAATTTCGCAGATTTTACTATCTTTGTGGGGATATGAAGAAGATTCTCAAAGTCGATAATCCCAATGTTTACGCAGAGTACGTCGGAGCTCCTCAGTTACACCCACAGCTCGCTCTGATTAGCTACGATGAGGTTTCTCCATTTCGGAACAGCCTGAACAACTATGGCGTTTACGGCCTGTTTATTCAGCAGCAGTTCCCTAAATACCTGTCTTATGGCACCAAATCAATTGTCGTAGGTGACCGTTCCATCATCGCCGTAGCTCCCGGTCAGATTGGCGGCGGCGAAGACAACGGGACGCCTCTTTACATCAACGGCTGGGCGTTGCTATGGTCTCCCGAGCTGCTTCAGCCGGACTACCCTTTTTTCTCCTATTTTGAAACGGACTGGCTCCGGATGGAGCCTCAGGAGTGGGAGCGAATCTCGATGCTTCTCGGCACTTTGCGAAAGGAAATGCAGGAAAACGAGGATTCAGCGGCGCTCCGTGGCGTCCTGGTCAGTTATCTGAGGTTGATTCTGGACTACTGCCAGCGAATCTACCTTCGGCAACTCTCCAAAAAAGAAAGCGGCGAAAGCGACATCCTCAAACGCTTCCACCGCCTGCTGGTAGATTATTTCTCAAAGGGCCTGCAGCACGAAAAGGGCCTTCCCAGCGTTGCCTGGTGTGCAGGTGAGCTGGCCTATTCGGCCCGGTATTTTGGAGATATGATCCACAATGCCACGGGCGGCACGGCCATCGGCTATATCCACAATTTCATCATCGACCAAGCTAAAACGCTCCTTATGAAAGGCCTCAGTGTTGGTGAAGTGGCCGACCTTCTGGGCTTCGAATACCCCCACCATTTCAGCCGCCTGTTCAAGAAGGTTACGGGAGAAACGCCGACTTCGTTTGTAGCGCGTCAATAAGATACTCAAGGCCTTCCGGGGATCCGGAGAGGCCTTGAGTATTTAAAAAACCGGACTACCGGTAAAAACTCCGAAGATTAGTCGTCGATACTGAGAAGCTTTCCGTTCTTGTCGAATTTGAGCTCCAGGTCGCTTGCCAGTTCGATTTCGTAGCCGTAACGCTCTTTGTCTATTTTGACAATAACCTGGCCGGGGAAAGAGGTCTGGACATACTCGGCAATTACAGCGGGGACCAACGATGCCGGGACTGCCGCCCTTTTGCAATCAACCTTGTCCCATTCGCCCTTTGAGTCGAAATCGATTTCGGTTCCATCCTGCAGGGTGACTTCATAGCTCGTCTTCGTCAGCTCTACATCCTTTTTTGCGTAAGAAATTGCTGTTTCAGGGAAGTATTCCTTGATGAATGACTGTGCCGCTGCGGGCAGTTTGTCCGGAGTGATGATAACGTCCTTGCAGGATACAAGGGTTGAAGAGGTTAACATAGCGGCAAGAGCCACAAAGATTCTCAAAAATGATTTCATGATGTTGATATTAATTGACTTAAAAAATCTTCTATAACAAAGCAAAGATAGTAAAAATCTGCGAGAATACTCCCCGGACAAAGCCGCATCCTTGCCCGGGCGCGGCTATTTGTTTTATTCTCCAAAACTGATATCTTTGCAAAAACCCGCGCCTTATGAAAAATCTGCTCATCCTCCTCGCCGCGGCCGCCCTTGTATTCACCGGCTGCAAAAACCATTTCTCCTTTGAAGATCTGGAGTTCGACTACCCTTCCGACTGCACTATCGACCATCACGACACCGACGGCAACACGATGGCCATCTCAATTTCCAATCCCGACGGCAATTCCTATATCTTCATCGAAGTGATCAAAGAAGATCCTGAGGCGGTTGCAGACCCCGATCCCGAAATTCTCTCGGCCTACCTTATCGACAATGCCTACCAGATAATGGACATCTTCGTAATAGGTTCCGAGAATATCAGCCTCTCGGCCCCTTTCAGCAAAGATGATATAGAGATCGACGGCGATGGGGCGCAACTGGAAGTTTACGCCAACTTCGACGGGACTTATCAGGGAGGTCCTTATTACGGTTCCCTGCGCGCGACGATGTTCGAGAACTACCGTATCACGGCAGTCGCCCAGGGCACGAAGGAAGAAGATGTGGACAGACTTATCGACAATATCTACCAGACAGCACATATTAAATGATGAGCAAGTTTACTACGGCCTTCGCTTTGCTGGCCGCCCTTCTGTTGATACCCTCCTGCAGCGCCACCCGCACGGCTGCAGTCTCGGGAGACATCCCCACATATTTCACCATCGACGATATGCCCGACCTGGTCAAGTGCCTTCCCGCTCCCCCTTCTCCGGGCAGTGCCGAATTCGCATACGACTCCCTGCGCTACTACAGCGCAAAGGAGTTGAGGGGCGATAAGGAGAGGATGGCGATGGCGAACAGCGACGCGGTTTGGTCGCTGGACACGCTGTTCGCACAGTTCTTCGAGCCTTTCGGGATGGAACTCTCCCCTGCCGCCACTCCGCAGATTTGGACCCTTCTCGAGAGCGGTATCTCTACCATTGAATTGATACGCATACGCCCAAAGGCCCATTTCCACCGCGTCAGGCCCTTCGAGTACTTCAACGAGCACACATTTACCGAATGGGAAGAAGATTTCCTACGCGGCGAGGGCTCTTATCCGTCGGGGCATACCATCCGCGGCTGGGGAACCGCATTACTGCTAACGGAGGTCAACCCCGCAGCCGCAGACGCCCTTTACAAACGGGCCTGGCAATACGGCGAGAGCCGCGTACTTGTCGGCGACCACTGGCAGAGCGACGTTGACGTGAGCAGGGCCGCGGCCAGCATAGGCTACGCCAAGTTGCAAACAAGCAGCGCCTTCCGGACACAAGTCCGAAAGGCGCGAGCCGAATTTAAAAGACTGCAGAGAGCTAGATAAATATATACTTCAGCACAAACAGTACTGCCAGCACCCACATAGTCACTGAAATCTTCTTGAACTTACCGCTCAGGGCGTTGAGTAACACATAGGAGATAACGCCGATGAGAATACCGTCGGAGATGGAGTAAGCGACGGGCATAAGCAGCACGGTAATGAATGCAGGGATACTCTCAGAAAAGTCTTCCCAGTCGATCTTCACCACAGGTCCCATCATCATAACGCCCACGATCACAAGAGCGGGAGCGGTAGCTGCGCCGGGGATGGCGAGGAAGAGGGGCGAGAAGAGAAGCGCCAGGGCGAAGCAGGCTGCAGTGGTAAGGGCGGTAAGACCCGTACGGCCGCCTGCACCCACACCGGATGCACTCTCTACGTAAGTCGTGGTGGTCGAAGTACCGAAGCAGGCACCGGCCACGGTGGCGATGGAGTCGGCAAGGAACATCTTGTCAATTCCGTCCACGTTACCCTTCTCATCCACCATTCCTGCTTTCTGGGACACACCGATAACGGTTCCCATCGTATCGAACATATCGATGAACAGGAAGGTGAAGACAACCGCCAACATATCCCAGCTCAGGATGCTGCCCCACTCGAATTTGCAGAAGATGGGGCCCAGGCCGTCGGGAAGCGAAACCACACCGCTGAAAGTGGTGATGGCCGCTCCGGTGGCGGGATCCTTGATAAGCAGTCCGATGAGGGTGGTAATGAGGATGCCGAGCAGTATGCCTCCCTTGACCTTGAGGATAACCAGGGCGCCGGTAACTGCAATGCCGATGATTGCCAGCAGGGCCTTGCCGTGGCAGATGTCGCCGAGCGATACCAGGGTAGCGTCGTTATTGGCGATAATGCCTGCGTTCTGGAGGCCGATGAAAGCAATGAACAGACCGATACCGGCACCGATGGCGTGCTTGAGGCTGAGCGGAATGGCATTCAGTATCCACGAGCGGACCTTGGTAAGCGTAAGGACGATGAAGATGAGTCCTTCCAGGAAAACCGCAGTCAGGGCGAACTGCCAGCTGTGCCCCATAGTAAGGCACACGGTGAACACGAAGAAGGCGTTCAGGCCCATACCCGGAGCCAGCGCGAAAGGCTTGCGGGCATAGAGGGCCATCACCAGGGTACCCACAAGGGCCGCCAGGGCGGTTGCAGTAAACACGGAACCCTTGGGCATATCAAGGGCGCCGAATATACTGGGGTTGACGGCAAGGATATATGCCATCGTAAGGAAAGTGGTGAGACCGGCCACTATTTCGGTGCGGACGCTGTGCTCACCGGCTTTGAAACCCAAAGCCTTATTCCAGAAATTAGCCATAGTTAAACCGGTTTAGAAAACCCACTTGATACCGATGCAAGGACGGGCATAGAATCCGTCGTATCCGGCAAAGTTGCAGGAAAGCTCAACCTCGCCGCCGATGTTCAGGTTGGGAACACCGAAGTGCTGTCCGATGCAATACCACAGCTGAGGCTCGGAAATGAACACGAACTTTTGGGGCTTGTCAAGACCCTCCATAAAGTTGATCACGTTCTCGCCCCAGATATCTGCGAAGCCGCTGAAGCGGAGGCCTTTCACACCGAACAGATCCTGCATACCCCATACGAAGGTAAACTGTACGGGGATGTCACTGGTGGCGCCGGCGCTGAAAGTCTTGTACAATACTTTGAAGTTGAAAGTATTGCTGAAGTCGCTGTTGTGAACAAAATAATCCAGACCGAACAGGAAATTCTGATTCACTCCGACAAGGCCGTTATATTCAACCTGCAGGCTGAGAGGGGCAAGAGCCGTATTCTGCCAGAAATTCAGGCAGCGGGCAATCTCCATATAGCTTCCGCTGGGAGACTGGTTTACACCCTTGGCATCCTTGTGATTGTAGTCATAGTCTATGAAGAAAAAGGTGTTACCCCAATTGTCTCCATAGAAACCTTCAAGGGTGGTGGTAAAGTGTCCTCTGTCCTTTCCGAAATCGTAGAAAGTCTGAAGATTGGTTTGGGCCTTGGCTCCTTGAGTGAAGGCCAGCACAGCAATCGCTGCAGCAAAGAATAGTTTTTTGGACATAAAATGTAATTTATGAACTTAATATATTTGGGTTATCTTTCGGACAATTTGAGTATGGCGCTAACCGGCACATCTTCGGGGATGGGCGCGCTGCGGGGCACATCAATAATGTCTATAATAAAATTGGTATACACAGCCTTGGGGCCAAAGCTTTTCACCAGCCTGACGGCCGCCGATGCAGTGCCTCCCGTGGCGAGGATATCGTCGTGGATGAGCACCACGTCATCGGGGGAAATCGCGTCGGCGTGAATCTCTATAGTATCGGTGCCATATTCCTTGGAATAGCTCTCGCTTACGGTGCGGGCGGGCAGTTTGCCCGGTTTCCGGATGGGAACGAATCCTGCGCCCAGACGGGCGGCCACGGCCGCACCCGCGATAAAGCCGCGCGACTCGATACCGGCAACTTTGGTGATGCCTTTATCGGCGTACAGCGAGCAGATACGGCTGATGACCTCTTCAAAAGCCTCAGGATTCTTGAACATAGTGGTGACATCGAAAAACTGGATGCCTGCCACCGGGAAATCCGGCACGATGCGAATTGTAGAGATGAGTTGTTCGTCAGTCATTATTTACGACTCTGATTAATCTCAAAATCAACAGATTTGTCTCCGGCGACGTTCTTGCCGAATTCATAATCCTTTCCGGGCAGGATGGCGTTGAGGATGATACCCACAAGCGCACCGACGGCAAGGCCGGAAAGAGTAGTGAAGCCGATATCCAGGGAGCCTTTCTCGCTGTAGGAAATACCGATGGAAAGCACAAGGATGAGGGCCATAATGATAACGTTGCGGGAAGACTTGAAATCAACCTGGTTCTCTACCACATTGCGAACGCCCACAGCCGAAATCATACCGTAGAGCACCAGTGATACGCCACCGATGGTAGCGGCGGGCATACAGCTGATTACTGCGGAGAACTTGGGGCAGAATGACAGGATGATCGCAAACACGGCAGCTATACGGATTACCCTTGGGTCATAGACCTTGGTAAGGTTGAGCACGCCGGTATTCTCTCCGTAGGTCGTATTGGCGGGAGCGCCGAAAAGCGATGCCAGGGCGGTTGCAAGACCATCGCCCAGCAGGGTGCGGTGAAGGCCCGGATTCTCAAGGTAGTTGACGCCGGTAGTGGAAGAAATGGCGCACATATCCCCGATGTGCTCCATCATAGTTGCGAGCGAAATGGGTATGATTGCGATGATCGCCGCCACTACAAGGCTCCAGTTGGGATTGGCGAAAACCGAGATGGCGGTATTCTCCCACTTGACGGGAAGTCCTACCCAGGCAGCTTCTTTGACGGGCGAGAAATCGCACAGCCCGAAGCAGGCGGCCACGATGTAAGATCCCAGGACACCCAGAAGGATGGGGATGATTTTGATCATTCCCTTGCCCCAGATGTTGCACACGATGATGATTACGATTGCAAGCAGGGCGATCCACCAGTTATTGTTGCAATTGTTGATTGCAGAGCCGGAAAGGATCAGGCCGATGGCGATGATGATCGGTCCGGTAACGATGGGCGGGAAGAAGCGCATAACCTTCCTGGGCCCGAAAGCCGCAAAAAGGCCGGCGAGGATGAAGTAAATCAAGCCTGCGCTGAATACGCCTATACAAGCGTAAGGCAGAGCCTGGGCCTGCGTGAGACCGCCGGCCATTCCCATCTGCACCACGGTGGCATAGCCCCCGAGAAAAGCAAAAGAAGATCCCAGGAATGCCGGAACCTTCAATTTGGTGCAGAGATGGAAAATCAGTGTGCCGAGACCTGCAAACAACAGAGTTGCTGACATTGACAGTCCCGTGATGACAGGCACGAGGACCGTGGCTCCGAACATTGCAAACATGTGCTGGAGGCCCAGCGTTAGCATTTTACCGCCCCCTAAAGTACGAGCGTCGTAAATGCCTTCAGATTGAGTTTTCGTCATAATATTGGATTTGATGGTGACTCTTCTCTACATCAGCATACAAAGGTAAGCAAAAAGGCCCTATTGTTTTCCACAAGTTTTCAACAGTTTGTTATTTCAAGTTTTTTCATACATTTGCATTTATATGAGACGCGCGCCCGTATTGATGAGCCTCCTGGTGCTTCTGGCAGGCTGCAGCAAGGAGCCAGAGACTCCGCAGCCCCCTACCCTCCCCGAACCGGACGAGGCGGAGATTCTCGCTATGGTCCCCACGGATGTCCCGAACACCGCCTATTACAAGGAATTATTCCTTGACGGAGGGTGCGAACTCAACCCCGGCATCAAGGAGAACGGCATTGTAATCAACGGACGCCTTCCTTACGCCATCGCCACCGCAGGAATCAAAACCTGCGAGTATTTCCTCTCCACGGTTGACGACGTAGATTACGGCTATATCCAGTCCGACCAGCAGTTGCAGACCGACATCATCTCCGGCACTCCCGAAGACATCAACGGAGTGCTTCTGTATCCCGACGGAGAGCCCCGCTTCAGGATGATGTACGTATTCGGCGGGCACTCCGGCCCCCACGGCAAAACCATAGGGGTCCACGGCCGGCATCTGGTGAACATTTTCTACACCAACGGGGGTTCTTATGTCGGATCCTGCGCCGGAGCCTATCTTGCCGGCAGGTATGCCGGAGGAGGCTCGTCACACTATTTTGATATATGGAAAGGCGGGAATATGAACGCCACCGGAGTGGGCAATTCCAGTATAGACATCGAAATGGTTTCCGACTCTTTCGTCCCCTATTTCGGGCCTTCCATCAACACCGTCATCAAAGGCGCGAGGCACAACGGAGGGGGCTATATGGATGTTGACAACGCTCCTCCCGGCACCGAAATAATCGCCCGTTTCCTTCATCAGAAAGGGATGGACTCTTCGTCGCGGTCTTTCTATATGCAGCCCGCCGTGTGGGCTTACAAGGCATCCCCGCGCTCAGGGCGGCTGGTCGTTACCGGTTCTCACCCCGAAGACGCCCCTGACGGCGACATACACAAGCTCACCGCGTCTATGTTCCGCTACGGCTACGAGGGCAGCGGCTGCGCCAAGGTCAAAGGCGTGCTCCGGAAAGGAGACCTTGTGCCGATGAAATACGGCACCGATGACAACCGCCCGGAATATACCCGCATAGGCGACCTGCAGTGCCACCATTTCGTATTCTACCTCAACGCGCCCCAGACTCCGGTAACGCTTAGGCTCGAGGGCGAGGGCGACTATGACCTAGAGCTGTACCTGAAGAAAGACGGCTTCGCCTTCCCCTGGGACTCCCCCGACTACAGTTCCTGCACAGGCGGAGCTATACAGCAAATCGATACTCCGCCCCTGAGCGAGGGGCTTTGGTATGTTACCGTCAGGTGCGCCACCACAGTCACCGCCACCGAGACCATAATCAATCCGGCCACGGGCAAGGGCCGGCGCTTTGTATATTCAGGGAAGACCGGAGTACTTAACGGAGTCCCTTATTCTATATCAGTAGATTGGTAATGAAACGCAAACACTTAATTATCCTGGCAGCTGCGCTGCTGATTGCCGGTCCCGCACTCGCGGTGTTCAACGAGAGGGATCTGGGCCAGACCATACATACCTTGCGCTCCGAGCTCAACCGCGACTACAAAAAGAGGGTGGCGGCCGAGAAAATGCTTTCGGAGCAGTATCGCAGTCAGCGGCGCCAGATGATATCCACAATGAAGAAGTGCAACGAGCTCTCGCTCATATTGTACTCCCAAAAGCAGGATTTCACCTTCGACCTTACCTATGCCCTGGGCTCCGTGTCGCACGAGTACGATGAGTTCACCTCCAAGCGTCTCCCCTACGACCAGATTGTCACCCGCCTCGACTGGGACATCGACCGGTACGCGCGCCTTATCGAATCGCTGCGCCGCCTTCCTCCGGAAATCGACCATATCGACAGCGTTCCCGACAGCCTGGCCTACCACAACGACAGCCTGGACCGCTACACTTTCCGCAGGCCCTCGAACGCTTCCCTGCCGGGGTTCCGCGTCCCCAGGATTCCCGATTCGCTCCGCACCGAGCGTCCTTTCTTCCTCAACGAGGAGGAATGTGCCGACCGTGATTCCTGTATCTTCTACGCGTCGGAAATGCTCAAGATGTGCGCCGCGAGCAAGAAGCAGATCATCCGGGACAGCACTCATTACCAGCACACCTTCCTGCGTCTCAAGGAGTCGTACGACTACGCGCAGCAGCGCTACAAGATCCTGCAGAACCGCATATTCGTCCAGGGTCAGACGCCCTACAACCGTATCCTGCCCGGACTGGGACGCTACTGGAACAGGGCCGTACAGGACTTCCGCGAGAAATACACCCGCGACGAAGGCAGCATCCAGAGCATCTGGAAGGGGCCCTTCCTTGTTTATTTCCTGCTCATCCAGTTTGCTATCCTGCTGGTAACCACGCTGATAGCGGCGCTCATATTCTTTGTGTGCCTGCGTATTTTCAAAGGCCTGCGGAACGCCATTCCCAAGCAGCAGTACTTCTGCATCATACTGCTGTTCGGAATCTTGATCAACGGCCTCCTCACTTTCTGGCAAAAAGACGCCACCGGCTTCCTTCAGTCCGCCTCGGGATTAATGAGAACCTATCTCTGGCTTCTCGCCGCCATCCTCGCAGCTCTCCTGATACGCCTGAAGCCCAATCAGCTCAAGAACGGCCTGCTTCTCTATATGCCTACGATGGTAATGGCGGTCATCGTCATCGGACTGCGCATAGTGTTTATGCCCAACTCGATGATGAACATCATCTTCCCTCCCGTTCTCCTGCTGTTCTTCATCTGGCAGTTGATTGCCTGCCTGAGGCATCACAACCTGGTGCATACCAGTGACAGGCTGGCCGGCTGGGCCTCGCTCGTCATCATCGGAGTGGCGCTCGCAGTTGCTTTGGCCGGCTACATTTTCGTAGCGCTGCTCATAATGATATGGTGGTTCTTCCTCCTGTCGGCAGTGCTTACCCTCATTACCGTATCGCACCTGCTCCAGCAGTTCAGGGAAAAATACCTTACCCGCAGCATCGAAGCGTATAAAAAGCATCTGACTTTTGTCAGCCCTGCCGAAAGGGACAGTATGCTCTTCGGGGCCACCTGGTTCTACGATCTGGTAAGGATGGTCGTCCTGCCCGTCCTGGCGCTGCTTTCGGTGCCGTTCAGCATCAAGCTCGGACTTGGCGTATTCGATTTCAGCGACCTGTACGAAACTATCTATACCCACCCGTTCGTCAACCTCACCAACTCCGAGGGTGCCGTGGTGCTGAGAATTTCGTTCCGCATAATTGTGGTCGCCTGCGTCCTGTACTTCGTATTCCGCTATCTGAATTACGCGTTATACGGTATCTACCAGAACATAAGGTACGCCACCTTTATGAAGAAGAACGGCCGCAAGACCGTGCGCAAGAACGAGATCAACCTCTCTCTGGGCAAGAGCATCATCAGCGCCATAACCTGGATCATCTACGTGATAGTGATTATAGTGATGCTCAAGATTCCTACCACATCGCTCACCATAATCGCCGGTGGTCTGTCTGCCGGTATCGGTATCGCCCTCAAGGATATCATCAACAACTTCGTGTATGGTATCCAGTTGATGTCGGGCCGCGTGAGGGTCGGCGACTGGATCGAGTGCGACGGCGTGAGAGGACGGGTTACCGCAATCAGCTACCAAAGCACCCAGATCGAAACGATCGAAGGTGCGGTGCTGTCGTTCCTGAATGCCTCGCTGTTCAACAAGAACTTCAGCAACCTTACCCATAACAATTCCTACGAATTCGTCAAGATCGTAGTCGGAGTGAGCTACGGAAGCGATATGAACAAGGTCAGGGAGGTTCTCGTGGACGCTATGCAGCAAATGCGTACCAAAGACTCCTACGGGCGCGAAATAGTGGATCCCAAGAAGGGAATCTACGTTACCTTCGACGCCTTCGACGAGAGCAGCATCAACGTGGCCGTCAAGCAGTTCATACTTGTGGCCGAGCGCATCGCCTATGTAGATAAAGCCAAGGAAGTCATTTACGAAGCGCTTACCAACGCCGGCATCAGCATTCCGTTCCCTCAGCGGGACATACACGTTATCAACGAATAACGGCACCCGCCACTATATCTGCCACCTCTGCACGCAGTTCCTTCAGGGAACCTGTATCGTAGGGGTGGCAGCGGTGTGTCAGGAGTATGATGGCAAGCTGGTTTTCAAGGTCGATTACCATCGACGGCCCGGTATAGCCGGTATGGCAGAGAGTCCTGCGCTGGCTTGTGAGCGTGCCCTTGCAGCTTGAATGCGGGCTGTACATATCCCAGCCGAGCGCCCTGCCGATACGCGGGTCGTTCTTGTAAGGCACGGTACACATCAGCTTTACGGTTTCGCTCTCCAGGATACGCCTTCCATTGACCTCTCCCCCGCCCATCACGGCAGCTGCGATCACCGACAGGTCTTCGGCGTTGGAGAACACTCCGGCATTGCCCGAATTGCCGCCGTTGAGCCTGCGCGCCAGGGGGTCGTGGACTACACCCTTGAGAGGCTTTCCATCCGGCTGCACCGTAGTGGGGGCTATAAGGTCCATCAAATCGGGACGCTTGACATCGGGCAGATAACAAGTATGTTCCAGACCCAGGGCGTCGAAAACTTCCCTCTGGGCATAGTCGCACAGGCGCTCGCCGGTGACTTTTTCGAGAATATTCTGGAGGGTCACAAAATTAAGGCAGCTGTACATAAAGTCGGTGCCGGGCTTGAAATTGCGGTTCACTTCTGTGGATATATACCGCATCAGCGAGTCCGGACAAGGCTCGCCGTAGCGCCTGGAAAGTCTCTCTACATTCACGTACGGGTCGAGGCTGGACGAGTGGGTGAGCAGGTCGCGGACGGTAATGCGCACGTCCTCGTCGATCAGAGTGTCCCTGAAAGGAAGGAATCCGGGGATATAGTCCCGCACATCGTCTTCCAGACCTACGAGTTTATCTTCCACCAATTGCATAAAACTCAGGGTGGTGCCGACGCATTTTGATACCGAAGCGAGGTCGAATATAGTGCCGGTTGTCATCTGCACGGTGTCGGGGACTACCTGGCTGTTACCGTAAGTTTTGAGGTATGCTATCTTGTCGCCGCGCACAACCGATATCACAGCTCCCGGGATGGTTTTACGCCCTATCGCGTTAAGTATGGCAGTATCGACCATCGAGAGCCTCGAGGAGTCAAGACCCGCCTGGGAGGGTGTTACGTACTCGAGGGAACGAGGCTGCTGAGGACTTGTGCAGGCCGCCAGAAGCCCGGCCAGGGCCGTTATAATCAAGAGCCTTTTCATTTGCAAAAGTATTTTTGTCCGTATTCTTTCATATAGTCCTTAAGCGGCTCTCCCTCCAGGATGCTTATCTCGCCCATCAGCCCGGCAACGAAGCGGGCCACGCCGCGCATCTGGTAGATATCGGTCTCCAGTATCCAGCAGCCGGGTCCTTTGCTTATATATTTGGACGCCATAGGATATTCTTCTTCCAGCAGGTTCTTTGCAAGCAGGCTCATCCGGAGCACGATATGCACAGGCTCGTCGCCTGTGGTGCGGAATATGTCCATACCGCTGCGCCGGTGGCTTCCCTCGTTAGCCCAAGGCTCGTCTAGCACCTCTACTTCCCCGCCGATGCGCGAAATCTTGAAAGTTTTGTTGCGCCCGTCCTCCAGGTCGAAAGCCCATACGTCGGCATAGTCGGCTGTAAAGGCGAAGGGCTCGATGAGGCGGTCCCTGATGGTATGGGAATTACCCGATTCATAATTCTTCAGACGCGCCTTAAGTTTGTCCTGGGCCGCCCGGCCGAGGGCCTCCACGTGGGCGGCGTTGCTCCTGTCCGCTACGTAGTCGGCAATGTTTGTCGAACGGTAGATAGCCGAGAGTTTCTGCTTCAAGTTAGACTTGAGGCTATTGGTTGGAACAAGCTGATCTATAAGGGAATTCACAAGGTATGCCTCCTCTTCGGAAAAGTATATCAACTTGTCGATTTCGATTGTTTCGCGGGGCATAGCGGCAAGCTTGTACACGTCGCCGTAGAGCTTGGTCACCGAAAAGCCGGCACTTTTAAATGTATCCAGATAGCGATATACAGTCCGGGGCGACATATCCATCTTGCGTCCCAGTTCGGCTATGGTGTAATTGACATTGCCCGAGAGATACTTCATCAGGCGCAACATCCTTTCGAGTTTCGGCTGGTCCATTTCAGATATCGAGCCCCATTATATAATCGTTCATATAAAAACCCCCGCCTATAGGGAAATCCCCCTGGCGGAGTATCCTGAACCCCATTCTCTCGTAAAAGCCTACGGCCTTGTTGCCCCGGTTCACGTTAAGTTCTATCCGGCAGGGAGCGCCCCCGGTAAGGCTCCTGACGTGCTCTTTGGCCTTCTCCAGAAGCAGCAGCCCAAGCCCTTGCCCTTGCATTCCGGGCATCACGTAGATCTTTTGAAGATGGAACACCAGCGGCGAGCCTCCCGGGGTCTCAGGGCTCTGGATCGAAACATATCCGGCCGGCTCCCCGTCGATGTCGGCGACGTAGTAGGAGTGCCCTTCCTTTAGCTGGCGTTCGAGGTTGGGCAGCGAATACATCCAGTCCATCATATACTCCATCTGCTCCCCCGAGAGAATGTCACGATATGTATGGCGGAACACCACTTCGGCCATATTATGGATGAGCGGAAGATCTTCCATCCCCGCTTTTCGGATACATATTGTGCGGCCCGCTCCGTCCATACTGCTTTTTTGTGCAAGATAAGGATTTTTGCGGAATTAGGTCCAAAAAATTGTATCTTAGCAGTTCAAAACATAGCTGAATGAATCCGTACAAAATAGAAGACAACGACTCGCTCGAGTCGCTTATGCTGGGAGGTGTCAAGGCGGGCTTTCCTTCGCCTGCCGAAGAAGTGAGGGAGAAACTTGACCTCATCAAGCTTCTGGTCAAGCACAACGCATCCACATTCTTTTTCCGTATCGACGGAGTGTCGATGGTGGATGCCGATATGGACGAGGGTGATATCATTATCGTCGACAGGGCTGTAGAGCCCTACGACGGATGCAAGGCGGTGTGTTTCATTGACGGAGAATACACGGTCAAGAGGGTGCAGATATCCTCCCGCGGAGCCCTCCTGCTGCCCTGTAATGAACGGAACAGCACTTATAAGCCCATCCCGGTCGGTCCCGACGACGATTTCCTCATCTGGGGTGTGGTGACCTGGGTCATTAAAAAAGCTTGACCGATGTTCGCCCTGGCCGACTGCAACAACTTCTTCGCTTCCTGCGAGAGAGTGTTCCGCCCCGACCTTAACGGACGGCCCGTCATAGTGCTCAGCAACAATGACGGCTGCGCGGTTGCACGCTCAAACGAAGCCAAGGCACTCGGTATCAAGATGGGAGCCCCGTATTTCAAGATACGCGACATCGTCGAAAAGAACGACGTGGCGGTTTTCAGTTCCAATTTTGCTCTCTACGGAGATATGTCGGCAAGGGTGCAGGAGGTACTTCGCGGCTTCGCCCCTTCGGTTGAGCAGTATTCCATCGACGAGGCCTTCCTGGACTTTCGCGGAATGCGCATCGACGACTTCGACGCCCTCGCAAAAGAGATTTCACGGCGTTGCCGGCAAATGACCGCCATTCCGGTGTCGGTAGGCATCGCTCCCACAAAAACCCTGGCCAAGATAGCATCCAAATTATGCAAGCAGTATCCCAAGTTGCGGGGAGGATGCTTTATGCACCGCCCGGAGGACATCGAAAAAGTCCTGCGCCGCTTCCCCGTCAGTGACGTCTGGGGTATCGGAAGGCGCTCCGCCGCCAAGCTTGCCGGGATGAACATCAAGACGGCGTGGGAATACACCCGCCTGCCCGAGACCGCCGTGCGGAATTTGTTCGCGCTGCCTGGATGGCGCACCTGGAACGAGTTGAGAGGCACTCCCAGCATCGAGTTCGAAGATATGATCGAACCCCGGCAGAGCATATGCGTATCGCGCAGCTTTACCAAAGAGATCAGCGATGCTCCCCTGCTTTGCGAGCAGGTGGCTAACTTTGCCGAGGGGGTAGTACGAAAGCTCCGCGAACAGCACTCGCTGGCGCTCGAGATGGCGGTATTTGCGTTCACCAACCGATTCAAGGAGAACGCGCCGCAGACATTCAGCTCCAGCGTGAAAGTATTTGCCGACGCCACAAGCGAGCACCGTATCATAGTTTCGGCAGCGGTAAAAGCCACTCGTGAGCTCTTCCGTGCCGGTTTTGGCTACAAGAAGGCCGGAGTCGTGATCACCAGGCTCGTACAGGAGTGTGACTATGTCAAGTCGCTGTTCTCCGACGAGAAAGCCGAGGCCAAAGAAGAAAAACTCTCGGAGAGCATAGATGCCATCAACCGCAATTTCGGACGCGGGGCAATACTGTTCGGGGTGCAGGGCGACGGACGCATCAAAATGTCGCGCGAGCACCAGTCGCCCCACTATACGACTCTATGGAGAGACATACCAAAAGTGAGTGTAAAATGACCAACGACATCAATCCGGCACTTGTAGCATACGTAGAGCGGGTGATCATCCCCCGCTATGCATCATTCGACTCCGCCCATCGCGAAGACCACGCCCGCGCAGTAATTGAACGGGCGCTCGAACTTTCGTCGTTCTATGATGTCGATATCAATATAGTATATGCTGCAGCCGCTTGTCACGACCTGGGACTTGCCGTCGACCGCAAGACTCACCATCTGGAATCGGGCCGAATCATTCGCTCCGACGCCACTCTGAAGGCCCTGCTGGGAGCGGAAGGGCTGGAATCTGCGGCACGGGCGGCCGAAGACCACAGGGCCTCGTCGGCAACTGCCCCGCGCAGTATCTACGGGTGCATCGTGGCCGAGGCGGACAGGCTGATAGAGCCTCTGACTATCATACGTCGCACCATCCAGTACGGGCTTGACCATTACCCGGACCTTGACAAGGAAGGGCACTGGCAGCGCACCCTGGAGCACCTGAAAGAAAAATACGGTGATGGAGGATATCTGAAGCTATGGATTCCCGAATCGTCCAATGCCGCCCGTCTGGAAGAGTTGCGTAAGATAATAAGGGACGAGGAAGAGCTGAAAAGATTTTTCGAACAAATTTGGAAATCTTTTTAAAGTTGTCAAGAGTTGTCAAAACAGGGCCTTACCTTTGCATCAGATTTAAAACGAATGAGCTATGTCAAAGGAAATTAAACTCTGGATTGAGAACTACTCCGAAATCGAAAATCTCATAGACGACCTGGATCTCGAATTCGAAGGCGCATTTTAGCAATTCTAAACAATTATTCGTATCTTGGTAGGACAAAGTTACGAATAATGGATAGACGTTCTTTTCTGGGCCGTTTAGGCCTTGCCGCTGCAGGAGCCGCAGTGCTTCCGTCAGTAGCATCTTGTGCGGACGGCGGTTTTACAGACTGCCCGGCGCTCGACAATGTCAAAGAATCATACCAATCCGACCTGCTGGTCGTCGGAGGCGGGCCTGCCGGGGTGTGCGCAGCGGTGGCGGCGGCGCGCAAAGGGCTCAAAGTACTGCTCATAGACAATGGCAACTGCCTTGGCGGAATGGGCACCAAAGGCCTTGTAGGGCCGTTTATGACCTGTTACGACGCAAAGGGCGAGAGGCAGATAATCCGCGGCCTTTTCGAAGAAATTGTGGACCGCCTGATTAAAGAGGGCGGCGCGATACACCCCTCGAAGATACGTCACACTACCGAGTTTACCGCCTGGATCACGGAGGGTCACGACCACTGCACTCCATTCGATCCGGAAATCCTTAAAAAAGTATATGACCGCCTTTGCGCCGAAGCAGGCGTAAAAGTGCTCTTCCACGCCAATTTTGTCGGCCCCATAATGAAGGGCGACAGCATACGCGGAGCCGTGCTGCTGACTCCCTCCGGCCTTGAGGCTGCCCGCGCCCGTATGGTAATCGACGCCACGGGCGACGGTACGGTAGCATATCGCGCCGGGGCGCCCTGCGTATTCGGAGATCCCGAAAACGGAAGGGTTCAGCCCGCCTCGCTCTTTTTCCGCATCAACAATGTCGATACCGACCGCCTTATAGCCGACGTGGTTCCCCACCTGCCGGAATTCCGCCGGGTCAACGGCGTGAGCTACCGCTGCCTACACTGGAGAGTGGCACAGGCCGAGGCGGCAGGCGAATGGGACCTGGCCCGCAAGAGTGTCAATATCTGGCGCAGCGTCGAGAAGGACCAGTGGGTGATAAACTGCACCCGCATTCACGGCGTGGATGCCACCGATGCCGAAAACCTCACGGCCGCCGAGGTTGAAGGACGCAGGCAGGTGGAAGAACTTATGAACTTCTTCCACAAGTACGTACCCGGCTGCGAAAAAGCCACCCTTATGGGTACCGGTTCCACTATGGGCATACGCGAGTCGCGTCACGTGCACGGCGACTTTGTCTTGCCGGTGCAAGACCTCATCGACGGAATCATTCCCGAGGACAACATACTTCTTTCGGCCAATTCGATTGATGTCCACGGTGCTATGGGAGGCCCTGCCGGCGGTTTGTATATGCCCATCCAAAAAGATATGTACGGCATCCCCTACCGCTGCCTCCTCCCCGCGGGCGTGGGCGGCCTGCTGCTGGCCGGACGTTGCATCAGCGCCGATTCCGCCGCCGCAGGAGCCATCCGCGTTATGCCGCCGGCTATGGCCCTGGGCCAGGCAGCCGGTACGGCGGCGGCTCTATGCCTGCTCAATGACACCACTCCTGCATCCCTGGACTACGCAGACCTTCGAAAGAGTCTCATCGAACAGAATGTGTTTCTTGGATAGGATATGCTGCTGAGCCTGCTGTACGTTCTTATCTCCGGTATCGCCCTCCCCGTGGGTGGCATCCAGATGCAGTATCTGTGGCGTAACCAGCTGGGAGACGTTTATTCCCTGGGCCTCGGCAGCGCAGCTTGCCTGGGAGCTGCCGCCGCCACGATGTCGGGCTGGTGCTCGCTCACCGTGGGAAGCTTCATCTGCACGCTCATATGTACGCTTGTGTGCTTTTTTGTCACGCTGAGAGTCAATACCCAGAGCCTCATCACATTCGGAATCCTGTTCGGCACTTTCATCGGCTCCCTGGGCACTATCGTGGTGACCAATGCCCCCAACGGGGACCTGCTTAAGCAGTATTACCTCTGGGGTGCGGCCAATTTCAGGCTGGAGGGCGTCACCACCGGCGACATTATTTTCTCGCTCTGCCTGTTTGCCACGGGCCTCGCGGCAGCCCTGCTGGACAGCGGTCGCCTCACCCGGCATTTCCGGAGCGAAATCGAGCTGAGCAAGCCTCACAAGGCACTCAGCCTGCTGGCCATTATGTGCCTGGTGACAAGCGCCGTAAGCATCTGCGGGCCTATTGGTTTCATTTCCCTGGGTGTCCCTAATCTCAGCCGGATTATGTGTAAGAAGGAGGATATCCGGGTGCATTATCTTATTTCGTCCGGTATGGGCGTGGCGTTGCTGCTGATTACATATTTCGTTGTGCAATATGTCAATTTCGGCATTTATCTGCCGGTCAGCGCCACGATGGCGCTTCTGGCCCTGCCGCTAATGGCAATATTGTTTATAAAGAAATGACGGTTAAGTTGCTGCTGAGGGCAGACTACGGCCTTCGGCCTATCCCTCCCGCAATCGGGCCCCTCCCACTCACGGCTGCGTGGGCGCAGACGGTCTGCCCTCAGCAGCAACTTAACCGGGCAAAAAGAATATCATTATGGACTGGAGCAGTATTAAACGACGTCTTGCCGCGGACGCAACCGTCCGCCAGCTGTTGATTGTAGAGCACACGGGCGGTTCGGACGCCCTTGCCCGGTATTATCTAAAGCAGGACGACGGAAGGTGGAAACTGTGCGGCCGCTGCAAAGCATTTATCGGCAAAAACGGCATTGGGAAAACGCGGGAAGGCGACGCCAAAACTCCCGTCGGGGAGTTACGCCCCCTAAGGGCTTTCGGCATCTTTCCCAATCCCGGCACTGCCCTCCCCTGGATCGATGTGCGTCCGGGCACGATAGCCTGCGACGAGGAAGGGCCTTGCTACAACCGCATTCTCCAACTGAGCGGCTGGGGCAACGGCGACCAGACCGACATAAGCGGAGAGTATATGTGGGAAATCTCGCCAGAATACGACTATGGCCTTGAAACAGACTTCAACAAAGAATGCGTCTGGCCACTCGGGTCGGCCATATTTATCCACTGCAAAGGGGCCAAAAGCTGGACCGGCGGATGTGTCGCCCTTGAAAAGCGCCTCATGAAAAAGATTCTCACCACGGCCGACAGCGGACTCGTCATATCAATCCGCTGACGGTCAAAAAGCACTGATCCCTCCGGAGCCCTTTTCCCATGTTTTATGGGCTCCGGAGGGATCAGTGCTTTTTGACCACGCCTGAACTTACTTGGCGATAGCTACGCTGCGGGTCTCACGGATAACCGTAATCTTGACCTGTCCGGGATAAGTCATTTCGTCCTGGATACGCTGGGCGATATCGGTAGAGAGGCGTGCAGCCTGCTCGTCGCTGACCTCATCTGCACCAACGATGACACGCAGTTCGCGGCCGGCCTGGATGGCGTATGACTTGGTAACGCCGGGATAAGAAGCAGCCAGGTCTTCCATACCCTTAAGGCGCTTGATGTAAGACTCGATAACCTCGCGGCGGGCACCGGGACGTGCTCCCGAAATAGCGTCACCCACCAACACGAGAGGAGCGTAGATGCTTGTCATCTCCATCTCCTCGTGGTGTGCTCCGATACAGTTCACGATCTCGGGACGCTCCTTGTACTGCTCGGCCAGGCGGGCGCCAAGAAGGGCGTGAGGGAGTTCAGGCTCGTCTTCCGACACCTTGCCTATATCGTGCAGAAGGCCGGCACGCTTGGCAATCTTGGGATTCAGACCAAGCTCAGAGGCCATTATGGCACAGATATTTGCAACCTCACGTGAGTGCTGCAGCAGGTTCTGTCCGTAGGAGCTGCGATACTTCATACGGCCGATCATCCTCACAAGCTCGAGGTTAAGGCCGTGGATACCCAGGTCGATGCAGGTGCGCTTGCCGGTCTCGAGTATTTCTTCTTCGAGCTGCTTGCTGACCTTGGCCACGACTTCCTCTATACGGGCGGGATGGATGCGGCCGTCGATCACCAGCTGGTGAAGCGACAGGCGGGCGACCTCGCGGCGCACCGGGTCGAATGCACTGATAAGGATGGCGTCGGGAGTATCGTCAACCACTATTTCCACACCGGTCGCAGCCTCGAGGGCGCGGATATTACGGCCTTCACGACCGATGATGCGGCCCTTCACCTCGTCGTTGTCGATAGGGAAAGTGGTAACGGCATTTTCGATGGCAGTCTCCGTGGCGGTGCGCTGTATAGTATTGATAACAATACGCTTAGCCTCTTTGGCAGCGTTCAGCCTGGCCTCGTCCATAGTCTCGTTGATATATGCCTGGGCTTCGGTGCGGGCTTCTGCCTTCATATTCTCCACGAGCATATTCTTGGCCTCCTGGGCACTCATACCGGCAATAGTCTCGAGCTGACGGTTGGCCTGCGAGCGCAGCTGCTCAGCCTCTTCCATTTTGGACTCGAGTACAGCCTTCTGGGCGTTGACCTGTCCGCGCTGGGAATCAAGGTCGTGCTGACGTTTTCCGAGATCTTTTTCCTGTTCTTTGAGCTGAATTTCACGGGTCTTGATGTTGTTTTCCCTCTCGCGAAGTTCGTTGTTACGCTGGCCAACTTTCTGGTCGTGCTCGCTCTTGAGTTGAAGGAAGCGCTCTTTTGCCTGAAGGATTTTTTGCTGTTTGATATTCTCGCCTTCGAGTTCTGCTTTTTCAATGATTGCGGCTGCCCGGCCCTTGAGGGCGATGCGGCTTGCCGCTATATAGATTGCCAGGGCAATAATTGCACCTGCAATGGCTGCTAGGATATAGTACAAAATCATCATTTTTATATTTAGAACCTACAAATTTAATGATTTTTCAGCAAAAACTGCAATAGGAAGAAGCAAAATTATGTCAGCACATAACTGACACATAGTGCAACAATATTAATCTTAAATGTTGGCAAAAAAAGAAAAAAGATATTAACTTTACATATTATTATAACGTAATAACCAATTATGAAGATCCGTCTGTTTCGTATTCTTCTTTGCGCATTTGTGCTTTTCTGTTTTGTTTCATCCTGTAAAGATGATAAGCAGCCCGAAGATCCGGTTGATAAAATCATAACTACCAACGTTTCCGTACCCTCTCCTGTTGAGATTGAGGAGGGGCAGTCTATTTTTATCAGCCTGAAAGGTAAAACCAACATAAAAGACAGCGACTTCGTTGTCCTCCGCTCCGCTGCAAACAAAGACTACCGCTGCCCTATCATCAATCTCACAGACAGTTTCCAGCTGGAATTCAAGCCCGTCGAGGGAGTGACCAATGGCAACTACAAAGTATACATTTGCCGCAATGATGTTAATTATTATATAGGCACTATGCAGCTCACGCTGCTGAAATCACTTACAATCGAGCCGGAAGAAGGCACAAATGTATATGGTATCGTGCAGTGCAACGGGAAAGGCGTACCGGATGTGTTGCTGTCCGATGGAGAAGTATTTGTCAAAACCAATCAGGACGGTATTTACCAAATGAAGTCCAGCAAGAAATGGCAATATGTATTTATTATCTTACCTTCCGGATACGAAGTCCCCTCTCAAGGTATATTGCCTCAAATACATGCCACTCTGACTTCAGACATAAGTAAAGCGGAACGTAAAGATTTTGAGCTTATCGAGTCCGACAACTACCGGTTCACCCTCTTCGTATGCGGAGATATGCATCTTGCCAACCGCACCGACGACATCAAGCAATTCAACGAACTTGCCCGCACGCTCAATGCCGACATCAGTGCCGCTCCGGGCAAACGGTACCTGCTTACCCTCGGTGATATGACCTGGGATCTTTATTGGTATAGCAAAGCTTATGAGTTCCCACAGTATTTATCCACAATGAACTCATGTTTTAAAGATATTCTGTTCTTCCATACGATGGGGAATCACGACAACGACATGAATTCAGTCGGAGATTTCAACAAAGCTTTCCACTACACACGCGACGTAGCCCCTACTTTCTATTCCTACAATCTCGGCAAAATACATTTTGTTGTACTGGACGACATTGACTATAATAATGTAGGCGCAAATAATGACGGTACCGGAAAAGACTACCGTAGTCAATATGTGCGGAATCTGACTGCAGAACAGATGGACTGGCTTAAAAAAGATCTCTCGTATGTCAGCAAATCTACGCCTGTGTTCATTTCTTCTCACGCACCGGTCTTCATGCCAAAAACAGCGACCACATGGCGCACAAACCTTACAGGGTCCAACAGTGCCGGTGAAGGAGATACCGAGCAGTTACTTGACTTGGTAAAGGATTACAACGTTCATTTCCTAAGCGGTCATACTCATAACATATTCAATTACAAACACTCTTCTGCATTTGAAGATCACAACGTAGGAGCCGTGTGTGCGTCCTGGTGGTGGTCGGGATACCTCACTCCGGGAATCCACCTCTCACAAGACGGCGCTCCCGGCGGTTATGGGGTATGGGAGTTTGACGGCACCAACTTCAAGCACATCTATCATGCTGCCGGACATGATGATTCATACCAGTTCCGCGCATACGACATGAATTCAGTTAAAAGCGTTATAACACCCGGACTTGGTAATAATCATAAAGATTTTATGCCTTTATACAATGAAATTCAAGGCTACAAAGCTAATTCAATTCTCGTAAATGTCTGGGATTTCGGCCCGGATTGGAAAATCAGCATTAAGGAAAACGGGCACGAACTTAACGTCAGCCAGATAATGGCCTATGACCCGCTGCATATAGTGGCTCTGTCCGCCCCGCGATGCAAGAGCGCAAGCGCAAGTTCAACTCCGAGTTTCCTCACAACTTCCTGGAATCATTTTTTCCTTGCTACGGCTTCAAGTGCTAATTCTACTGTAATAGTGACGGTTACTGATGAGAATGGACGCAGTTATTCGGAAACAATGGTCCGGCCTAAAGCGTTTAAAACAACTGACTACACAAATAAATAATTTTCATCTTATTAATAATTATCAACTAACCTGTTAACCAAAAAGCATCATGAGAATTCTCAAAGCTATTTCCGCGACGGTTCTTCTAACGCTGGCTAGCCTAAGTCTGCATGCACAGAACCGTACGGTTTCCGGGAAGGTACTCGACACTTCGCAGCAGCCGCTGCCAGGCGTGGGTGTCGTCCAGGAGGGAACGACAAACGGGACTATCACAAATGCAGACGGAAGCTGGACACTCCAGCTTCCCGCCGGCGAAGTGGTTCTCGTGTTCTCAAGTCTTGGCTACGCAACTCAAAATGTTACAGTAGCGCCAGGGCAAAACGTAGTTAATGTTTCTTTGGCCGACGACGATCTGCTTCTGGAAGAGACTGTCGTTATCGGATATGGTACGCAGAAAAAGGTAAACCTGACCGGTGCCGTAACTGCCGTAGAGGCCAAAGAGCTTGAAAATCGTTCGGCCCACTCACTATCAACGATGTTGCAAGGTTCTGTCCCCGGACTCAACATCACCACTTCTTCCGGTGTGCCAGGCACCACCGGTTCGCTCAACATCCGAGGTTATACTTCTATCAACGGAGCCGACCCGCTCGTTCTTGTGGATGGTGCCGTTGGAGATATTAACCGCGTCAATCCAAATGATGTGGCATCTATCTCAGTCATCAAAGATGCTGCCGCCGCAGCAGTTTACGGTGCGCGTGCAGCATACGGAGTAATACTTGTTACCACAAAGCAGGGCTCTGAAACTTCCGGTAAAGCCACTGTCCGTTACAGCGGCCGCTTTGGCTGGGAAGAGCCCACGACATCCACCGATTATGAAACCACCGGTTACTGGTCGGTGTACACTATCAACAAGTTCCGTATGGCATCTGAAGGTTCCAACTACATCCTCTACAACGATGAAGATATGATGGAACTCCTTGCCCGTGTTAATGACAAAGTGGAGAATCCCGAACGCCCCTGGGTAGTGCGCAAAACCATCAATGGCAAAGACCAGTGGCGGTACTACGCCAACACCGACTGGTGGCATTCCCTGTTTAATGACCAGCATCCTGTGCAGCAGCACAATATTTCCTTGTCCGGCGGCAACAAGAGTATGCGGTACTTTGTTTCCGGTGGTTACGACCGTCAGACCGGCATCATCAAGCAACGTCCCGACGTGTTCAGCAAGGTCAATCTCCGCTCAAAGGTGGATTTTGCGATTAACAAGTACATGCGCTTGAGCAATAATACAGCATTCTACAATTCTGTATACGACTACATCGGCGTAGATAATACTCAGAACGCTATTGCTTACAGTGCCGCACACGCTTTGCCTTGCTTCCCCCTCAAGAATCCTGACGGAAGCTGGGTTTATCTTCCCGCCGACGGTGTACTTAACGGCTCTTATGCAGTTGGTAACGGACGTCATATCGTTTTTGGAGAAGGCAAAGATATCAACCTTACCCGCAGGACTGAATTCAGCAATATGACTGAACTCAAGATTACGCCGGTAAAGCAGTTTACTCTTACCGCCAACTTCACCTACCGCTTCCGGGCAAACCGCGATACCGCCCGACGCACAAAGTTGCCGTATCGCCAGTATCCGGACGATGTTATCAAGTTTTACGATCAGGGAGCTGGTCTTGATGAGTTAACGGAAGGTACGGCGGTATCGAATTACTACAATGCCAATGTTTACGGCACTTATGAAAACACATTCGGAGACGCACACCACGTAACGTTGATGGCTGGCGGCAACTACGAGACATTCGATTCCAAGTCAGTGGGAGGAACCGGCCAGCACCTTCTCAGCGAGACCCTGAACGACTTCGACCTTGTGGGTGCAGCGGAGGACGGCTCCACTTTGATGACGGTTAGCGGAGGCCAGAACGAATATGCTCTGCTTGGTTTCTTCGGGCGAGCCAACTACGACTATAAAGGTCGTTACCTGTTTGAAGTATCCGGCCGTTATGACGGAACTTCACGCTTCGCACGCGGTCACCGTTGGGGCTTCTTCCCTTCTGCTTCAGCCGGTTGGCGAATTTCAGAAGAGCCATTCTTCAAGCCTCTCAAGACTACGGTCAATAATCTCAAACTCCGTGCTTCATTTGGTACGCTTGGCAACCAGGCCGTGAGCAACTACCTGTATATCCGTACAATCAATCCTCACGATTTCAATACCTTCAGCTTTGGTGAATCTACAACTGTAGCCAAGTATACCAATGTATCCGCGCCTAATGCAGGTGACCTTACATGGGAGACCTCGGAGCAATGGAATCTCGGTCTTGATGCCGCCCTGTTTAATAACCGTTTGGAGTTTACCGCAGAGGCCTACATCCGAGATACCAAGAACATGCTTACAGACGGTGTACCTTTGCCTAATGTATATGGTGCCGACCCGCCCAAACAGAACACGGCCGACCTTCGCACTCAAGGATATGAGCTTTCGCTTAGCTGGAGAGATTCCTTCAAACTTTGGGGCGCGCCTTTCGGATACAGCATCCGCGGCACATTAAGCAACTACGATTCCTGGATTACCAAGTACAACAATCCCGACAAGTCTTTTGCGAAAGATTACTATGAAGGGCAGCACCTTGGAGAGATTTGGGGATTCGTGGCCGATGACCTGTTCCAGACCGACGAAGAAGCAGCCGAATATGCAAGCCTGGTCAATTTGGCTTACATCAACGGCAAGATTCCCGGCGGAGTATGGAAAGCAGGAGACCTGAAGTATCTGGATATCGGAGGCAAAACGACACGTGACGCAGACGGAAATGTTATTTCCGACGAGCCTGACGGCATTATCGGAATAGGCGGAAACTCTGTGGACGACCCCGGTGACCGCCGTATCATAGGTAACAGCCTGCCCCGTTTGTCTTATGGTATCACTCTTGGTGCAGACTACAGAGGATTTGACTTCTCCATCTTCTTCCAGGGTACGGGTGACCACTATTGGTATCCCGAGTACAGGTCCTTCGCATTCTGGGGCCCCTTCTCGCAGCCAATGACATCTTACCTTCCCCAGAACTTCCTGGACAAGTGCTGGGACTATGACAATACCGACGCATACTTCCCCCGAGCCGTAGCTTATCTTGCATATAACAGCAAGGGACAACTCTACCATGCCAATACCAGATACCTGCAAAACGTAAGATACTTGCGTTTAAAGAATCTTTCTATTGGCTACACCGTACCCCAGAAAGCTACGCGCGTAATCGGACTGGAAAAAGTCCGTGTGTACTTCAGCGGAGAGAACCTGCAATACTGGTCCCCTCTTAAGAAGCATTCAATTTACATCGATCCTGAAGGAGCCCTTAACCGCGACGGAAGCTACAACCGTGCATTTTACCCGTGGCAGAAATCCTTCATGTTTGGTATTGATATTACATTCTGATGTGTGAAACCGATAAATGAACATTGATATGAAAAAGTATATAGTACTTCTTGCAACTGCCATTATCGGGCTCACTGCCTGTGACGACATTCTCGATAGGTTCCCTAAAGACAAAATGACCCCGGAAACCTATTTCAAGTCTGAGACCGAACTGCAGTTATTCACAAACTCGTTGTACAACAACCTTCTGCCCAAGGAGCCATACAACGAACAAAGTGACCATTACATAAAAACCACGCCTTCCGATGTCATAAAGGGAGGAAGCAACAGGATCGTTCCCCGTTCCGGCAGTGGCTGGAGCTGGGGAGACCTTCGAAAACTTAACCTCGCTCTTGCGTATATGGAAACCAACTGCGAGGATCAGGTAGCTAAGGATCAATATGCAGCCGTGTGCCGCTTTTTCCGTGCCTACAATTATTTCGACAAAGTAAAACGCTTTGGCGATGTTCCATGGATTGACCATGAGATCCAGTCCGACGACTCCCTTACTCTCTACGCACCTCGTGATTCACGTGAGCTGGTTATGCAGAATATGATTAAAGACGTTGATTTCGCATGCGAGCATCTTCCTTCTGCTTACCCCACCGGGTTGCACTTCCGCGTAACCAAATGGGCCGCATACGCACTCAAAGCCCAGTTCTGCCTGTTTGAAGGTACTTTCCGTAAGTATCATCCCGATTATGCTACCCTTAACAAGGGTAACTGGGACACTTCGGATTGGAAAGACTGGAAGTGGTATCTTGAGCAGAGTGCTGAAGCAGCCAACGTGATTATGACTCAGAGCCCCCACAAGCTCTACACGACAGGTCATCCCGAGTTGGACTACGCCGTACTATTCTCCGAATATGAGGCTAACAACGACGAGTTCATCCTGGCAATCAATTTTGACAACTCCCTTGAACAGTGGCATAATGCCACCGCAATGGCTCTGATGAACTCTCAGGGGCGTATCAGTATGACACGCAAACTGGCCTGTTCATATTTGATGAAGGATGGTACTCGTTTTACTGATAAACAAGGCTGGGAGACGATGCAATTCAGCGATGAAGTTAAAGACCGCGACCCCCGTATGGCACAGACCATACGCATCCCCAAGCATTACAGGCTCGTTGAAAAGAGCAAAGTTTACAGTTATTCCCAGAATGCCCTGGGAGTCGATCCCGGCATTACCCTCACAGGTTATCATACCGCTAAGTGGCTCATGCCGGAAGGGAATGCCTCAAATGACAAGTTTGACAGGTCTTACAACGACATGCCTGTATACAGGCTGGCTGAGGTGTATCTCAATTATGCTGAGGCTAAGGCCGAATTGGGAACACTCACTCAAGCCGACTTGGATATGTCCATCAATAAGATTCGCAAGCGTGTGGGCATGCCCGATATGGATATGGCCCAGGCCAACGCCAATCCCGACCCGTTCTTGTCCTCCGAAAAATGGGGCTACACTAATGTAAGCGGAGCAAACAAGGGCGTCATTCTTGAAATCCGCCGTGAACGTGCAGTTGAGCTGGCACAGGAGAGCTTCCGCTACACTGACCTTATCCGCTGGAAATGCGGCAAGTGCCTTGAGCAGCCCATATACGGTGTTTATTTCCCTGGCAAGGGACCCTTCGACCTGGACGGTGACGGCAAAATGGACGTGGTATTTTACAGTTCAAGCGATATTGCCCCGGACAAGAATACAGCCACTTATATCTTCAAGCTCGGCACGGATATCAACCTTTCCGAAGGAGAAAAGGGCTACGTTGAACCGTATAAAGCTTTTACCGACATTGGAGACATAAAGTTCGATGAAAGCAGGGACTACTTCTATCCTATTCCTATTGATGACCGTTCTCTTAACCATAAATTGGTCCAGAACCCCGGCTGGAATGACGGTCTTAGTTTCTAACGACTTAGAATGCTATGAACATGAAAAGAATTCTTTCTATCGCATTTCTGGCTCTATTGATTGGCGCGGGCGTTTCTTGCACACCCACGGAGAAGGATCCTGTAGCCAAGGCAGTTATAGCCAGCTCTTCCGTGCTGCAATTCGAAGCCGTTGGAGCACAGCCACAGAGCATTACAGTTTATTCTGACGGTGACTGGACTGCAGACACTCCCGACTGGATTACTCTCTCCCAGACTTCCGGCTCAGGCACAGTTGAAGGCGTTACGGTAACCGCCGCCGACAACAAGGACGGCAGCGGCATTCTTATGCCTCGCCGCGACACAATTGCCATACACGGCAAAAGGCTGATAAGTTACTCATACATTATAGTCGTACAGGCCGGTGACAAATATCGCGGGGCTGTTGACGCAACTGTAAGTAACCTTGCCGGAGTTAAAGACGGACAGTTCGTAAACTTCAGCGGCGCTCAAGTGATGGCATCCGACGGCAGCAATGCCGTTCTCTCCGACGGCAAAGCCAACATCTTCATACCGCTCAAGCAAAAAGTTACCATTGGTGATATTATCAGCTTCAATGGCGTGAAGGAGACAAAAGACGGACAGCCTGTTGTCAACGATATCGAAAACTTCAAGGTGGATTCGCACTCCGATCCTGCCTATCCAGCAGCTAACGATATCACAGCGACAATAGATGCTATTGAAGCCGGCGCTCCCCTTTACTCATCTGTTTCCGGCGTATATGACGGTTCCGCACTAAAGGTGGAAGGAGCAAGCAAGAGCATCGCTCCCACTGCTCCTGCGGAAATCAGTCTTGCCGCACTTGTCGGCCACAAAGCTACTCTTACCGGTTATATTACTGGTATCAGCGGGAACAAAATCAGCATGCTCCTGACCGCAGCACAGGACAATGGTCTTGACCAGATTATTTATTTTACCGATGACTTCGAGTGGCTTGAGCCTTGGACAACGGCATCAGGAGCAGGCGACGCTGTCAAGGACAACGATCCTTCCACCACAGCGCCCAACGTTTTCACCGCTTCAACATGTGCCGGATTTACCGACGAGATGGTCAAGCGCGGCTACGGTTACATCTGGGGGTGGGCCGGACAGGATTGGTCCGACGGTACGCCCGACAGTGGAAACAACCGTACGCTTTATCTGCAGAAGAATTACCTTAAGTTCGGTAAGACCAGCTACAACTCAGGTATAATCCTTCCCGCCATGAGCGAGATTTCCGGAACTGCCGATGTTGAACTCAGCTTCGACTGGTGCTGGCAGGTCACAACCGCTTTCAAAGCCGACCTCATGACACTTACCGTAGAGATTATGGGTAACGGAACTTGCGATGCAAGCAGCAACGCAATCAGCCCCGAAATCGAATCCGCACAGTCCACGGAGGATGGTAAAAGCAATATTGAGTGGCAGCATGCATCACTGAGGCTGAACGGCATTGACAGTAGCAGCAGGATTATCATCCGTCCTACTAATGCTGACCCTGCCATCAGCAACCCTGACCGCAAACAGAACCGCTGGTACCTGGACAACATCCTCGTCGTGCCCGCTGAAGGCAGCGGAAGCGGTGGTGGTGGCGGAGATGTTGAAGCCCCTGCATCATCTATGGCCAAATGGCAACTGGATAAAGACCACTACAAAGTATATGGTCCTACTTTCGCCTGTGACGAGAGCAAATTCAGTGAAAGTGACGGCTATCTTGGAGATAACGATCCTTCAGAAGGTGACGGAGGCAAATACATTGACGCAAATGAAGGAGGCAAAGGACGCATCACATATGTTAATGTCGACAAGACAAGTATTGACACCAACAAAGCCTTCTCACGCAACATCGGAGGTACCGGTGAGCCGTATATGAAAGGTCCTTGGATTGGCGATTACTGGCTGTTCACCGTCGATTTCGAAGGAACATACAAAGCAGGTTCAACCGTTCACTTCACCGGCACCATAAGGGCTTCCGCCGGTGGCATCAAACACTGGATTGCCGAGGTTAATGACGGAGGCAGCTGGGTACCTGCCGCAGAAGTGCAGAAGACAACTGTTGAGGGGACAGATGTAGAATACACCATAGAGTGCATGAACACCGACAATTGTCCTTTCGAAATCAATTACACGACAAAGAATCCCGTTAATGACCAACTTCAGTTCCGTGTAAGGGCCACCTCACTTATGCAGGCTAACGGAAGCAAGGTATTAACTGTACCTACCACGGGAACAATCCGTTTCAAAGGTAGTGACATGAGCCCTGTACTTGAAATCAGTCAGCCGTAAATTGACTCGTACATAAATGCGAAAGACCGGCCCCATTATGAGGCCGGTCTTTTGGTATAAAAAAAGCCGTCAGCCGAATAGTCAGAAAATTGTCTGGCTCGAATGATTTGGGGGCCGGTCCGTTTCGGGGATCCCGCTGCAGAGGCGGGCCTGCCTTCACCGGTCCGAGCTTACCCGGTAAGTTAAAAACTTGATGTTTTCTCCTCTTGGGCCTGACGGCTTAGCGTTATTTCAATTTGGCAAGATATGCCTCCACATCTTCCTGCAGGGCTTTGGCTTCGGTGCCCAGCTGCTGCATTTTTTTCTGGCAGGCGATGCGGTTTACCGTTTCATTAAGGGTTACGATTATCAGTTTGTCCAGGGTGGTTTTGTCCGGATACTTGAGATCGTAAGAGTTGAACTTGCGGTTTATCTCGTCTGCGGCGGTACGCATCGTTTCTTCCATCTCGGGAGAATTGGCAACCATAGGATACTCTATGCCGGCTATCTTAAGTTTTATATTCTGTGCCATAGCTATTTCTCGAGAAGTTTGATACAGCGGTCGATTTCGCGTATTAGTTTGGTAATGCGTTCTTTGGCAAGCACGGGATCGCCCGCCCCGGAAAAGGCATACTGAAGACGGAGATTGTCAATCTGGCCGTCCAGGTCGGTGACCTTCTCTTTGTAGGCGGCAATGGTCTCGCGGCTCTGCTCCAACTGGGCCTGCAGGGCGTCGGCTCGCTGCTTCTCCGTTTCGTAGAGGGAGATCAGCTTCTCAATGTTTGATTTAATATCTTCCAGCATCGGAACAAATATATAAAATAATTCTGATTATTCAATCCCTGACTGCCGCCTCAAGCTTCTCTTACCATACAATAAGAAATACGGCAACGCCGGGCGAACAGGCGGTCGGAGGGACTGTCGCCAATCATAAGGGTCGTATCAGGGTCAATCTCCGGATGGTCGCGCATAAGGTCTTCGAACATTCCTGTCTGCGGCTTTCGGTAAGGGTCGTCTTCGGAGAGAGCGGTGCAGATATAGAGGCCGTCGATGCGCCCGCCCGCGGCCGCAATCTCCTGAAGCATCCAGGAATGCAGCGAATCAAGTGCAGCACGGCTCATAATACCCTTCCCGACCCCGCGCTGATTGGAGACTATGTATATGCCCCGGAACTTAAGGGCGGCCTCACGCAGGGCCTCCTTGACGCCGGGCAGCCATTCAAACTCATCAGGGTTTTTGATATAGTCGTCGGGATGCAGTCGGTTGATAACCCCGTCGCGGTCGAGCAGCAAAGTGTCGAATTCCCCGGCCGCTTGCACTATTTCCTGTAGGCTACGCGGATGATGCAGCAACTGCGGCCTCTCCCCCGCCAGGGCGTAATCGGCGGGAATGCCTATATCCAGGAAAAAGCCGCTTTGCTCCACTCCGCAGATTTTCTCCATCCTGCAGCAGGGCTCCAGCACATCATTTTCAAAAGAAAACTTTCCTCCCAGCCCGTCAAACAAACCGGCCCCCAGATTAAGGGCGTAAACGCCTCCGTTGATAAGTCCTTCGGGGCAATACTGCTTTTCGCGGAAACCTGTCACCAATCCTTCAGAAGAGAGTTCCACCGTACCATAGCGGTCGAAGGAGCGCATTTTCTTTAGAGCTAAAGCAATTGGGCGGCCGCTGCTGCGGCGCAGTTCAAGCAGTTCGTCCAGGTCGGCGTCAAAAAAAGTGTCACCGTTCAGAACCACCGCCTCGGGGCCGTGAACCAAAGACGAGGCCAGCGCTATTCCTCCGCCAGTGCCAAGGGGCTCCTCCTCTACGGCAAAACTGAAGCGGAAAGGATACTCCTCTTTGTGCTGCTCCACCCAGTCCTGCACGGCCTCACGCAGATACCCCACGCTAAGGACAACATGCGTAACGCTAAATAGCCTGAGGTACTCGAGCAGGTACCACAAAAAAGGCTTGCCGTCAACGGGCGCCATACACTTGGGCAACCCGCTCACCACGCTCCTGAGGCGCGTCCCTAAACCTCCAGCCAGGATAATAACTTCCATCAAACCGGATACTCCGTGCTTACTTTCCGTAGAAATACTTCTCTACCATAAGGCAGATGCAATGATACACAGGAAGGTGCAGTTCCTGAACCTTGTAAGTTTGGGTTTCGGGCACCTTGATGCAAACATCGGCGAATTTCTCAAGCCGATTCTCCCGCCCGCCTGTAAGGCCTATTACTTTCATTCCGCGGGCCTTGGCCGCAACTGCGGCATAAAGCACGTTGCGGCTGTTGCCGGAGGTACTTATACCCATCAGCACATCTCCCTCGCGACCATATCCGGCAACTTGCTGGGCAAAGCACAGCAGCGGTTCACAGTCATTCATATAAGCGGTGCTCAGGGAGATGTGGCCGTCCAGGGCGATGGCGGGAAGCGCTCCCTGGAGATGGCTGGCAAGAACGCCGCCCATCTCGGGGTCGGTGGCATAAAGCGCTTCGGCGTAGCCTTCGGGAAGCGTCTTCTGGTAACAGAAAGTCTTCATCATCTCTCCCACTATGTGTTCGGCGTCGGCGGCGCTCCCCCCGTTTCCGGCTGTCAGAAGCTTGCCGTCATTCCGGTAACATTCCACCAGGATATCGGCAGCTTTTTCTATCTGCTCCCGGCAGCAGGCCAGGGCAGGATAACGTTCGATGAGATTGTCAAGTACAGCTTTCATTTGT
>JAGCCX010000040.1 GCA_017651465.1 Bacteroidales bacterium | reverse complement strand
GTTCTTGCTGTATCATGCTCTCGGCAGCAGGCCGACACCGACAATGCTGCCAATTGCATAGGCGGATGGTTCGGCCGGTACGTGGTAGAGAAAAGCATCGAAGGATGGAATGAGCCGTTCCAGCCAAATATGTCGGTAGGGCTTACCTTGTACGATGATATGTCCTGCGATATTAATGTGGGACTGATGGCCTGGCCGTATAAAACAGAAACAGACTCATTCCACTATCATTATGGCATTATTCCAACCGGTCTGGTTTTATACGGAAGCGGCCCGGAAGACCCTCTTTTTACCGTAAGTTCCAATGACTTACACCCGGAGGTTAATCCCGAGGAATACCCTGACCTTTATCTTGGAGGATTGCCTCTGACCGTCAGCTGGAACAAAGGTCTTGGCAAAACCTGGGACAAATACGCCACCCTCGCCGGCTGGCCAAGAAGCATAACCGTACATTTTACCACTTTAGATTAAGTCCGGACTGCGGAAAATTAGGTTTTCCGCCGCAGGGGTGCTTGCCTGCAGTCGGAGGAGCTTCCTCCGGCAGCAACCCGCAGCAACAGCGGGAGAAGCTATCTCCAATTTAGCAAAACCAAGCCAAAGAATCAGTTTTTCAATCTATTTTTATATATTTGCGAGTTAAAGTGTAAATACCAAAACCGCAAATGGAAAAATTATTGAACAAGACCTGCGCCAAATACACTTTGGCGGACGAGGTGAAAGCCAAGGGCGTGTACCCTTATTACCGTCCCATCTCTTCAGGTCAGGATCCCTTGGTCACAATGGCCGACGGGTCTAAAGTATTGATGTTCGGTTCCAACTCCTACCTCGGACTCTCCGACGATCCGCGCCTTAAAGAAGCCGCAATCGAAGCCATTAAGAAATACGGTACGAGCTGCTCCGGCAGCCGTTTCCTCAACGGAACCCTAGATATTCACCAGGAGCTCGAAGAGAAACTCGCCCGCTTCGTGGGCAAGCAGGAAGCCGTAACATACAGCACCGGATTCCAGGTCAACCTAGGAGTCGTGGGCTGCTTGGGCTTCAGGGGCGGATTCATCTTCCTGGACTCTCTTGACCACGCCTGTATAATCGACGGCAGCCGCCTGAGTTTCAGCGAGGTACGTAAATTCCGCCACAACGATATGGCCGACCTCGAGAAGAAGCTCTGGCTCACTCCCCGCAGCGCCAACAAACTCATAGTCGTCGACGGAGTCTATTCAATGGAAGGCGACCTTGCCCCCGTCCCCAAGCTTGTGGAACTCTGCGAGAAATACAACGCCTCCCTTATGATAGACGATGCCCACGGCCTTGGAGTAGTGGGCGAAAACGGCTCCGGCACCGCCAGCCATTTCGGCCTCACCGACAAGGTTGACCTCATAATGGGCACCTTCTCCAAGAGCTTCGGCTCCCTTGGCGGATTCATCGCCGGCGACCACGAGGTCATCAACTACCTCAAGCACAACTCCCGCACCCTCATATTCAGCGCCTCTATGACTCCCGCAGCCGTAGCCGCGGCAAGCAAGGCCCTGGACATAATGATCGAAGAGCCTGAGCGCAGAGAGCACCTCTGGGAGCTCACTTCTCACGCCCAAAAGGCCTTCAAGGATGCCGGATTCGACATCGGCCACACCCAGTCGCCCATCATCCCCCTGTTCGTAAGGGATACCATCAAGGCAATGACCGTGGTCAAGCTGGCCTACGAGGCCGGAGTGTTCATCACCCCCGTCATCGCCCCGGCAGTGCCCGAGAAAGACGTGCTTATCCGCTTCGCCCTTATGGCCACCCATAGCATCGAGCAGGTGGACGAGGCCGTGGAGAAACTCACCGCAATATTCAAGCAGCTGGAAATCATATGATTATCCTCATCACCGGCATAACTTCCGGATTCGGCAAGGCAATGGCCGAAAGGCTCAATGCCGACGGCCACACCGTGTACGGCACCCACCGCCGCGACTGCCCCCAAATCCCGGGAGTCCGGTATATCAAAGCCGATGTAGCAAGCGAACAGGACTGCCGCGCTGCCGTGCAGCAAGTGCTTGACGAGCAGGGCAGGATAGATGTTTTCATCAACAATGCCGGTATGGGCATAGGCGGCCCGCTGGAGTTCTGCACCCTCGAACAGGCGCAACAGCAGATGGATACCAACTGGATGGGAATGGTGCGCTGCCTCCACTGGGTGCTCCCCGCAATGCGCAAGCAAGGAAGCGGCAAAATCATTTGCTTCAGCTCCATCGGCGGCCTTATGGGACTCCCCTTCCAGGGCCTGTATTCTGCCAGCAAATTCGCCATCGAAGGCTACTGCGAAGCCCTCAGGCTCGAGGTTAAGAAGCTGGGAATCAAGGTTGTAGTGATAGAGCCCGGCGACTTTGCCACCTCCTTCACCGCCAGCCGCAACAGTGTCGATGATCCCGAGGCCCACAAGGCATACCCTTCCTACGCCCGCTCGCTGCAGAGCATCGAGAAAGACGAGACGGGTGGCCTGAAGCCCGAGTATCTTGCCGGAAAGATAAGCTGCATCGTGCGCAAACGCAACCCGAACTACCACTACATAATATCCACCCTTGAGCAGCGCCTGTCGGTGTTCCTTAAGGCAATATTGCCGCCCAGCTGGTTTGCGGCCATACTTGGAAGCTATTACCATCTATAGTGAAAACCACATTTTCGATACACTACAACACCGTCTGGGGCGAGAGCCTCAGCCTGGTCCTTCAGGACAAAAAATACCCAATGACCTGGAACGAGGGCGGCCTGTGGACCGTCACCCTCAACGCCTCGGCCGCAGCGCTTAAAGACTACTATTACGTGGTCCTGCGCGACGCCCTCATCGCCCGCAGCGAGTGGGAGCACCACAGCGCCTCGCCCGCGCCCGCCATCGACGACCACTGGAACGACTGTCCCCTGCCGGGATGCCCCTTCGTGCGCAAGCACAGCGCCGCCGAATTCGACCGCCCGGGCTTCCGCGGCGCCGGCACCGCCATTCCGGTATTCTCGCTCCGCAGCGAGGATGACTTCGGTATAGGCGATTTCAGAGACCTGCGGGCCCTCACCGACTGGGCCGCCGCCACCGGGCAAAGCATCATCCAGCTGCTTCCGGTGGGCGATACCACGCGCCGCGGCGAGTGGAAAGACTCCTACCCCTACAGCCCCATATCTTCGTTCGCGCTGCACCCCCTGTACCTGCGCCTGCAGGAAATAGGCGTGAAGCAGGATGCCGCGTTCAAGAAGGCTCAAAAGGAGCTTAACGCCCTGCCCGAGCTGGACTACCCGAGGGTGTTCAAAGAGAAGATGAGCCGCATCCGCAAGGCCTGGGAAGACCACGGCGCAGCGGACTCCGGAAAAGCCGCATACAAGCATTTCTGCAAGGTCAACGCATACTGGCTTGACGAATATGCCGAGTTCTGCGCCCAGAGAGACTCCAACGAGCCCGACTACTGGCGCTGGATTCAGTGGCAGCTCGACAAGCAATTTGCCGACGAGGCCAAATACGCCCGCAGCAAGGGCGTGCACTTCAAAGGCGACCTCCCCATCGGAGTGAGCGCCGACAGCGCCGACGCCTTCTACCATCCACAACTGTTCAACCTCGACTCCAGCGCCGGCGCCCCGCCGGACTTCTTCAGCGCCGAGGGCCAGAACTGGGGCTTCCCTACTTACAACTGGGAAGAAATGGCGCGCGACGGTTACGCCTGGTGGAAGAGCCGCCTGAGAAAGATGAGCGAGTACTTCGACGCTTTCCGCATCGACCACATCCTGGGATTCTTCCGTATCTGGGAAATTCCCCTGGAATACAGCAGCGGCTCGATGGGCCACTTCAATCCGGCGCTTCCTTACACCAAAGAAGAAATCGAAGCCGCCGGCCTGCCGCTCGAGGGCCTGTTTCTTGACGACCCCCGCAACAGCGGCTGTGTCCAGCCCCGCATTCTTCCTCAGACTCAAGGACTTACCCCCGAGCAGAAAGAGCGCTTCGAGGCCATCTTCACCGACTTTTTCTATCATCGCAACGATGATCTCTGGCGCAGGAACGCCGAGCGCAAGCTCCCCGAACTCCTGGACGCCACCGGTATGCTAGCCTGCGGCGAGGACCTTGGAATGGTGCCCGACTGCGTGCCCGGCGTGATGGAGCACGAAAGCATTCTCTCGCTGGAGATGTCGAATATGGACAAGGGACGCCCCTGGCCCGCGCTTGCCGTGTGCGCTTCTTCGAGCCACGATATGGCTACCCTGCGTATGCAGTTTGCCGAGGAGCACGGACGCGATATGGAGCCCTGGGAGGTGAGGCGCGCCCTCTGGAACCACCTGAATTCGGCGCCTATGCTCGCCATATTCCCGCTGCAGGACTGGGTGGCACTGGACGGAAACTTGAGGCGCAAAGATTACGAAAACGAACGCATCAACCAGCCGGCGGACCCCAACCACCACTGGCGCTGGCGTTTCCACCGCAACATGGCGGAGCTGAACGGCGCTACCGCCCTCAACACCGATATTACCGGAATGCTTAAAGACTCGGGACGATATAATGGATAGTCGGCGGCGGTGCGGATGCAGACCCGTAGCCACCCTCGGCTCCGTAAGAGGGAGGGGCCCGCTTGCGGGAGGGGTCGCGAAGCGACGGTCTGCATCCGCGCCGCCACCGACAGAACAAAACAATAAACGATTATGACACAGGACGAACTTTTCAAAGTGCTTGTAGCACACTGTAAGGAATACGGATTTATTTTCCCCTCCAGCGAAATCTACGACGGACTCGCCGCCGTGTACGACTATGGCCAGATGGGCGTCGAGCTCAAGAACAACATAAAGCAGTACTGGTGGAACGCGATGACCCGCCTCAACGAGAATATCGTGGGCATCGACTCCTGCATCTTTATGCATCCCCGCATCTGGGAGGCCTCCGGTCACGTGGGAGCGTTCAACGACCCCCTCATCGACAACAAAGACTCCAAGAAGCGCTACCGCGCCGACGTTCTCATCGAGGACTACCTCAGCAAGATCGAGGAAAAGATGAACAAAGAGGTGGAGAAGGGCCGCAAGCGCTTCGGCGAGGCGTTCAACGAGGAGCAGTTCCGCGCCACCAACCCTAACGTCCTGCGCGAGAAAGCCCGCTACGACGAGGTCCACTCCCGCTACGTAAAGGCCGAGAACGAGAACAATCTCGCTGAATACAAGCAGATTATAGTGGACTGCGGCATAGTGTGCCCCATCAGCGGCACCTGCAACTGGACCGACGTGAGGCAGTTCAACCTGATGTTCTCGACCTCGATGGGCAGCACCTCCGAGGGCGCCAACACCATTTACCTGCGTCCCGAAACCGCCCAGGGCATCTTTGTCAACTACCTCAACGTCCAGAAGACCGGACGAATGAAGATTCCTTTCGGAATCGCCCAGATAGGCAAGGCCTTCCGCAACGAGATAGTGGCCCGCCAGTTCATCTTCCGAATGAGGGAGTTCGAGCAGATGGAGATGCAGTTCTTCATCAAGCCCGGCACCGAGCTGGAGTGGTTTGCCAAGTGGAAGGAGCAGCGTATGAAGTGGCACGTCAACATCGGTATGGGCGCCGAGAACTACCGCTTCCACGACCACGAGAAGCTGGCTCACTACGCCAACGCCGCCACCGACATCGAATTCAACTTCCCCTTCGGATTCAAGGAGTTGGAGGGTATCCACAGCCGCACCAACTGGGACCTGGGCAACCACCAGAAGTTCTCGGGCCGCAAGATCGAGTACTTCGACCCCGAAGAGGGCGCCGCATACACTCCGTACGTGGTGGAGACCTCCATCGGCGTGGACCGTATGGTGCTCGCCGTGCTGAGCCACTCCCTCAAGGAGGAGAAACTCGAGAACGGCGAAACCCGCGTGGTGCTGAGCATCCCCGCCCCTCTCGCTCCCGTCAAGGCCGCAGTGCTGCCGCTGGTCAAGAAAGACGGCCTGCCCGAACTGGCCCAGAAGGTGATGGACGAACTCAAGTACGACTTCAACTGCCAGTACGAGGAGAAGGACTCCATAGGCAAGCGCTACCGCAGGCAGGATGCCATCGGCACTCCGTTCTGCATCACCGTGGACCATCAGAGCCTCGAAGACGGCTGCGTGACCGTGCGCGAGCGCGACACTATGGCCCAGGAACGCGTGAAGATCGAAGACCTCCGCGCCCTCATCGACAAGAGGGTGAATCTGAACAACCTCCTGCGTAACCTGTAGCTATGGAGAATAAACGACTTGCGAGCCTCGACGCCCTCAGGGGCTTCGATATGCTGTTTATCATTGGCTTTGCCTCGCTGATCGTTTGGATCTGCCGCCTGTTTCCTGGAGGGGAACAATGTTGGCTGGCCCAGCAGATGGGACACGTGGAGTGGCACGGACTGAGGCACCACGACACAATCTTCCCGCTCTTCTTGTTTATCGCCGGTATCTCTTTTCCGTTTTCTTATTCCAAGATGCAGGAAAAGGGGAAGAAACGTTGGCAGATTTACTGGAAAATAGTGCGGCGCGGGCTGATTCTGGTACTATTCGGCCTGCTTTGCAACGGGATTCTAAAGTTCCAGTGGAGCGACTTGCGCTTCTGGAGCGTCCTGGCACGAATCGGTCTGGCGTGGATGTTCGCCGCACTGCTGTTCATCAATTTCAAGCCGTCGGCACGCGGCGTGATTTCGGTGGTGCTGCTTGTGGGCTACTGGCTCCTTCTGCGCTTTGTCCCCGCACCTGACGCCCCGGCGGGCGCCGACCCGTTCTCCTTCGAGGGCAATCTGGTCGGATATGTGGACCGGTGCCTCTTCCCCGGACATCTCTACAAGGGCGACGGTGGCGTTTTTGATCCCGAAGGCCTCTTAAGCACGGTTCCTGCCATAGTTACCGCACTGCTGGGTATGTTCACCGGTGAATGGGTACGCAAAAAAGATCTCAGCGAGAACAAGAAAGTCCTGTGGATGGTCGCTGCGGCGGCGGTATTTCTGGTTATCGGTCTTGTGTGGGCAAAATGGTTCCCGCTGAACAAGAAACTCTGGAGCAGTTCGTTCGTGCTGGTCGTGGCCGCTTACTCGCTGGCGATGTTCGCCCTGTTCTACTGGATCATCGATGTAAAGGGTTGGAAGAAATGGAGTTTCCCCCTCGCTGTTATCGGTATGAACTCCATCACCATCTATATGGCGCCGCGCATCATCGACTTCAGGCACGCTACCGACTTCTTCCTCGCGGGACTTTGCTCTTTTATGGGTCCCGTGTGGGCAAAAATAGTGTGGTACGTGGGTTTTATCGCCCTTGAGTGGCTCTTCCTTTTCTTCCTTTACAAGAAGAAAGTGTTCCTTAAGGTGTAAAATCGTGAGCTGTAATCAGCTAAAAGCACTTCACGCCTAAAAGAAAATTGTATCCAAAGATTAGTTTGTTCAAAGAAAAATGCTACCTTTGCAAACTATTTTTGGATATTAATTATTATTAACCATAGTTATGCAAAGCAAAGGAGCAATCAGACTCGTAGCTATCCTGCTCGCACTTGCCTGCCTCTGGCAGCTCTCCTTCACCGCTGTTACCAGCATCCAG
>JAGCCX010000039.1 GCA_017651465.1 Bacteroidales bacterium | reverse complement strand
CTGTTTTTGATTAATCCCGGTTATCCTTTCCAATCCGGCCAGGCTGAAGGCGAAGGCATATTCCTGCAAAAAAGATGGTACATCGTATTTAAATACAAAATCGGCTTCTTCAAACGGCTGGCCGCTACTCTCGATGAACTCTTTCATCTCCTGGTAGCCCGACTTAAAGTCCTCCATAGCCTCCTTGACAGTAGCTCCGGTACCAATAATACCATAAGGATAGTTTTTGTCCTCTATATAAATGGAGAACTTCCCGTCAGCACCTCTTTCAATAATAGCCACTTTACTCATAATGAATGAATTACAGCGCCACGCCCGAGCGTTTGGCTATGTCGTTTTTCGTCCCCGGCTTAGCCTCTTCCGACTCGTGGTAACTTGTTTCAAAAAACTGTCCGGTAATAGGGCTCTTCCATATAGGATGTTTCTTACCGTTTTTTACTATAAAGCATCCGGCCCTTCGGAGCTTACGGTGAATCTCTGAATATTTCACTGCGCTCCGGCTTTATAGCTTTACAAAGATAGTAATATTTCTAACAAAGCAAAAATCTTTCATAGCTTCGGTTGTTTTTGCTATATTGTTAATCAGCTTTAATACATCGCACCGAGTGGCCCTCTCCGGTAACTTTCCCGTACTGGATAGGATTAAACAACAATCTACCACCCATATCCTTGAGGAGCTGCATTGCAAACGACAAACCGCCGCTGTACGGGTCACAAGACCAGTAGCAGCAATACTGCCCTACCATTATTACTCTTCCTTCCTTGGTGATATAGCCATTGTTAGGATACCAAGCCTCGCCCTGAGTAGCAGGAAGATAAATGCCGCGTCCGTAAGCCTCCCAGCGGTATTCAGCAGGTTCGTAACCCGACCAAGTCTCCTGGGACACAACGTGTTGGGTACCGTTCATAACTCGTGCCCTGGGAACCTTTCAACTAGGAGGACAAGGGTCGTAAAGCGATTTATAAACCCTCTCTGTAATCTTCCCGTCCTGATATTTGCTGTCAACGCCCCAGAGCACATTTATAGAAGCAGGAAGCCAGTAACCATCTGTCGAAGTAATAAACACGTCCGGATGTGCAATCGCATAATCAACTGTGACAGTGCGTGTTGAATTGACAGCGGGCTCAAGCTTCAGTGCACCGGCGGTGGTAGACATATAGGTGCCTGCCCCTCCGTCAGCGGCCACATAGCTCTCGATTGCTCCGGGGAACGGATCTTTGCGGCCCCACTGATAGAAGAATCCGTTGGAAAGAGGGCTTGTAGCACTGCTGCTCAATGCCCCTAGGTTGCGGTCCAACATAGGTTTCGATTTGCGCCTGAGGGTCTGTGCACTCTGATCGGGATCATAGTCTTTGCACACCCAGATATGCCAGCTCCAGACTATCGTATCCTTACCCTCGACTCTGCGCCAGGCGGCAATTACAGCGTTGCCGTTCTTAAGGGTAGAAGGAGTATTGAAGTACACAAAATTGCTGTTACAGGAGACATCCCTAACGATACTGCCCACACGCTGGGTAGATGAAGTATTGTCTGTCTCCCAGAGCACGGTCACTTTGCTGATGTCACTGAGCGTGAGTTCAGGGTCATTTCCCATAACAAGGGGGAACTTATATGAGCCTGCCTTCGAAACCACATAGCAGTTAGCGGTCTCTCCGTCTTCGGCAAGGTCGATTCCGTCACGGATACGGGAGAGCTTGCCAGGAGAGTCAACTTCGGTAATACGGACTAATTCTCCTCTGCCGAACACAACAAAAGAAGGACAAGTACACGTAAGAGTAGCCTTGCTGGCTCCGGGAGTGTAGAAGTCAAGGCTGAAGCCGTTCTTGAATTCAAAGGGCTTGAGCATAATATAATACTGTGTACCCGCAGCAAAGGTATCGCCCTCTGCGGGTCTGATTTCAACCTTAGTCGAGGAGCCTTGAGAAGCCGAACTTGCCACGGGCGCCGTAGGATTGGAAAGGGAGATGCTGATAGCACCTGCAACTTCTTCATTACTACCACCTCGGAAATCTATACGGGAGTATTTGCCGCCCTCTTTAAGCGTAAAGCAAAGTCCGCTGCATACATTATAGAAAGCCATTTCGTCTGCAGATTGAGAAGAAGCTACCGCAAGAAGAGCGGCAGGATCGAACTTGCCAGGATAGGCAAGCTGAGACGATGGCAGAATTGTCTGGATAGTAGATCTACTGATGTCAGCACTGGCTGAACGAGTATATGGATACAGCCCCAAAAAAGACGATCCGGATGGAGCCACCTGGGACTGGTTAACAAAATCGGCTACAGGACCGGACTGCGCAGTAACATACTTGCAGCTCTCGGCATAACTCTGAACCGGATAAAAAACATTGATACTATCGTTCTCGCTCCAATATATCTCGGCATAAGAAGCAGATGTTGTAAACCGGCCGAAGTCGGTTTTGGTAGCTCTGCCGCCTGCAAAACTGGCGCGGAGAACCGACCCGTCAGGCTTATCAGGTTCAACTAGAGGAGGCTCTTGAAATTGAATTTCAGGCTCTACAGATTCTAACGGATCAGGTTCAATATCGCCAGTAACGCAGGAATAAAGTAAGCCGGTAACCAACAGGGCTATAAAACCCATAAAGCAAAAATCTTTCATAGCTTCGATTTTTTGCGCTAAACTACCTAAGAGCCGCGGTCAAACCAATAGCTGATGAAAGATTTTGCTGATTCTTAAAGAATTATTTACGATTCTTTAGAAACAAAGATCTAACGATATTTAAATAGCATTATGAGCAATCACAATTAGTAGTTCCAGTCAGCGAAACCTACGCCTTCGTGGTTGCCATCAGCACTACTAATTACTCTAACACGGCATACAGCGGTTATGGTTTGGTTTTGATAATGATCGGCAGATTCAACTGTGATACTGACTTCACCAGCTTTGACTGCGGTCACCCGTCCGTTACTATTAACCGTTGCGATTCTCGAATCGCCACTGCTCCACGCAACTCTGGGATTAGACGGCTCCGGGCACTCTTCAGGATCGGCAGTGCCTATTGGTGTGGCTGTAAGATCGTATGTCTCTCCCTCCTTGAGCGTTATTTCTTGCTCTGACAATTCAATCCTCTGGACAGCATTCCACAAGACTCTGATGTATGCTGTTGTTTGATACTCTTTCCCGCTAGTGAATATGGTCACGTTTGTGGAACCTGCCTGGAGACCAGTAACAACTCCGTTCGACATCTTTACACCGTTAAGCGGGTCGGTAGGATCATCGGGGTTATTATAAGTATAAACTCCTCCATCAGGTCTTACTGAAACAACCGCTCCTCCTGCGGCCTGCCAGATAACCGTCAAGTCCGTGGCATCTTTCTTATTAGGGTTAAGAACTGTCTGTGGCGTTACGTAGGCTTTCAAAATCCTGGTCTGGCCAACATATAAAGACAAGTTACGAGGATCAACCTTAACACCATCCGGTTTAACAATCTCGGGCTTTACAGTTACCGTACAGGTGGCGGAAATAGTGGGATCGGACACCGAAGTGGCAGTAATAACTGCGGTTCCCTCCTTCCGCAGAGCGGTGACCCTGCCGGAAGTAGAGACAGTAGCAACGGTTGCATCGCTAGTTGTCCAAGTAATACTGGGGTCGGTCGCGTCGGCGGGAGAAACCGTGGCCGTGAGGGATTGAGAAGAACCGAAAGAAAGGGTTAAAGTACTAGGTGACAATGTGATTGAAGATACCGCCACAGTAGCCTTGGAAACTTCAACCTCACAAGTAGCGGAGACGCTCGGATTACCTTGAGACTGGCAAGTTACAACGCAAGTACCCACCGCCTTGGCCACAACCACGCCGTATGCGACGGTTGCAATAGAGTTATCGGAAGATGACCAGATTACTGTCTTATTGGCTGCATTTTCAGGCAGTACGGTAGCCTCGAGAGTGAACATTTGGCCCTCTTCAAGTTGAAGCTTCTTACGATCGAGAGTAATAGAGCTGACAAGAACAACCGCAGACTTAACAGTAACAGTACAGATGGCTTTTTTAGTGGTATTTGACTTCGAAGTCGCGGTTATAACCGCCGTTCCAGCCTTAATAGCAGTCACCTTTCCTTGGTCATCGACGGATGCAATACTTGTAGCGTTAGAACTCCAGATAAAACTCTGGTCGGCACTTTCCGGAAATGCTGTTGCTACCAGAGTCTCAAACGTCCCTTCTGTAAGGGTGAGGGTCGCCTTGTTCAAAGACACAGATTCAACCGGTTGATTGACAGTAATTGTACACGTGGCCGTCTTGCCACTGTCAGTAGTTTTAACGGTTACTGTAGCAGTACCGGGAGCGACAGCTGTCACTTTGCCGTTATCGTCGATAGTTGCAATTTCACTCTTGTCAACCGACCAAGTGACAGATTTGTCATAAGCATCACTGGGAGATACTATAGCCTCCAATTCTACGGTCTTACCCACATCGATGCTAACGTCTCCACCTTTTATAGAAACTGAACTGACGTGAGCTTTAACATTAATCTCGCACTCGGCCTTTATTTCGGAAGATGAAGGGAGTTCAGGAACGAACTGAATCTTTGCATCTCCTACCTTTAAAGCTTTAACGGTAACAATATTACCTTTTTGGGTAGTACTGATAATGTCCTTTCCGCTTGCTACAATAACCTTGTAATTCAAGTTGCTTGCATCTTCAGGCAGAAGTGTCAAGGTAAAATCTTTACTCTCCCCTGTCCACATTTCCGCAGATGCAGGATCGACACTGACTGATGTAACAGGCTGCTGAACAGTAACGTCGCAACCGCCGTAAACATCACCATTCGAAGTAGATGCCCAAATCTTGGCGGTGCCTTTACCTACAGGCGTAACATTGCCATTGGGGTCTACAGTCGCAACAGTTTCCTTAGAAGAACTCCAAACAATATCCACGTGACCAGCATCGGCAGGGGAAGTAGTATATGTGAGAGTCTGTCCTTTACCACCCACCAACAGAGTAATCTTGTCGGGACTCACAACAATCTTATCTACCTTGTTACGAACCTTAACGGTACAAAAAGCGTGATAGCCGCCGTCTTGAGAAGTAGCACAGATAACAGTCTCTCCGGCGTGGAGGGCGACCACGTGGCCCTTATCATCGATACTCGCCACATTAGGATTGGAACTGGACCATCTGACCGAAGGATTGGTAGCACCTTCCGGCTTAATGGAAGCCACGAAATCAAAGGTTTCATCCACCACCAGTTCAAGAAGCCCAGTGCGGTTGAGGCTAATCTCTTCCACATCACTCTCGACAGCGACAGTACACTCGTCGGTGAAATCACCGTCGGTGGTCCTGACAGTAATTATGGCCGTACCCGAAGCAACGCCGGTCACAACGCCCGAGTTAGTAACAGTAGCGACAGAGGTATTGTCAGTAGTCCAGGTGAGTGACTTGTCATCAGCCCTTGAGGGGTAAACCTCAGCTTCAAGTGTAGTGGATTTGCCAACCTTAAGAGTAACTGCGTGATCGCTGAATTTAACACCCTTAACCGGGCAGATAACGGTGACCTTGCAAGTCGCCGAACGGTCTCCCTCTACGCTTTTGGCAGTAATGGTGGCTTCGCCGGCCTTGAGGGCGTACACAACGCCATAGCTGACCGATGCTACCTCCGGGTCGGAACTTGTCCATTCAATGGACTTTTCCTTGGCATTATCAGGGGTAATAGTAACATTAAGGACAGCTTTTTCAAGTTCTTTCAATGTAAGTTCCGCCGGGTCGATGGTCAAACCAGTTACCACACGGGAAACAACAGTTACAATACATACGGCTGTAATGCCTCTGTCGTCGGATGTGGCCTTTATTGAAGCCGTACCGGGAGCAATGCCAGTAACTATACCGTCCTGTGTAACTGTAGCGACAGATGAATCGGAAGAAGACCAAACGACTTTTTTATCTTCGGCATTTGCCGGTGAGGCCGTAGCAATAAGTTTTTGCGTCTCAGACTCCGCAAGGGTAAGAGCTTCTTTATCAAGGATAAGACGCTCTACGTGTATAGGTTCTTTCTCACAGGCACAAATAAAGGCTGCCAGACAAAAAACTATAATCGCTTTAAAACTTTTGTTCATGCTATCTTCATTTAATTATCTTTAATGCAACGCACAGAATGGCCTTCGCCAGTAAGCTTTCCATACTGAATAGGGTTATAAGTAAGGTTGCCCGCCATATCTTTACTCATTTGCAGGCCAAAGGCTTGTCCACCAGCATATGGATTACACGACCAGTAACAAGAATACTGTCCGACCATAAGAAGAACGCCATCCCGCGAAATGTAGCCATTATTTGGATACCACGCTTTCTCTCCACTTTCTGTTTCAAGCCTTACACCTTGACTAGATTGGGTATAAGGGACACTTGCCCAAGCCTCCTCTTCTACAACGTGCAGCGTGCCGGACATTACTCGTGCACGAGGGACCTTCCAACCAGGAGGGCAAGGATCGTATATCGACTTTACAGCCGTTTCAACCGAGCCCTTGGACGTTACGCCCCAAAGGGAATTGACAGCATCAATAAGCCAACATCCGTTGACAGAAGTAATATACACATCGGGATGGGCTATCGAATACTCAACTGTGGAATTAATATCAGTACTCAATGCTGTCTTAAGTGGACCGGAAGTTGTTGAGATAAATGTTCCCGCACCAGTATCACCGGGCACAGAAACTTCTACGGCTCCCGGGAACGGGTCTTTACGGCCCCACTGATAAAATAAGCCATTGGTAAGCGATTGACCCTGAGTGCGACTTAATGCGCCTAGATTTCTATCCATCATAGGCAAAAGCTTACCTTTAAGTGTCTGAGCATCAGCATCTGGATTATAATCCGACAAAACCCAGATATGCCAACTCCATATAATATCGTTACCGCGATAAGCGGCTACCAAAGCATTACCATTCTTAAGTGTCTGGGGCATATGAAGGAAAACAAAAGAACCGTTTATCCTTGCCTCAGAAATGATACTACCAACTTGTACCGCACTGTTAGTATTATCGGTTTCCCAGAGAATTCCAACGCGGCTAACCCCAGTCAAAGCATCGTTAGGGTCATTTCCTCTAACAAGAGGAAATTTATATGTTCCTGCCTTTGAAATTATATAACAATTAGCAGGTCCTTTACTATCGGCAAGGCTGGATGCATCACGGATAGCAGCAAGTTTATCGGGATTGTCAACCTCAGAAACGAAAGCGAAAACGCCACGCTTGAACGAGACAAAGGAAGAGCAGGTACAAATAACTGGCTGTTGTGAATTCGGAGCATAAAACTCCATACTGAAGCCCTTGGTGAAATCACCCGGACGCAACATTATATAATACCGTGAATCAGCGGCGAAAGTGCCACCGTCAGGGGCTTCAAGCACAATTTGTGATTCTGCACCTTGCGAAGCAGGCACGACAGAAGGAGAATCCGGTTTGGCCATAGAGATAGATACCGCACCTGCAATTGACTCGGAATTTGCTCCCTTAAACACAATGCGACTATAGTCGGAACTCTGCAGAGTAAAACAAATCCCACTACAAATATTATAGAAAACCATCTTATCTTCAGCCGTAGCAACTCCTGCAGACAAAAGAGCACTCGGGTCAAATGTATCGGCATAAGCACGCTGAACAGATGGAATAGAAGCTTCAATTATAGAAGATGCAAGATTAGCAGTTGCATCCTGGTGGTAAGGATAAAGCCCAAAAGAACCGGAAGAGATAGGGATAGCAGACTGTTGTTCCTGGATTACCCGACTAAACACAGCCGTTTTACCACCTTCAGCTGTGATATATTTATAATCTTGTTGCCCTTGCCCGGTGTCGGAGAATACTTTAATAGAATCCTCAGGGCTCCAATAGATTTCAGCAAAAGAGCCGGACGAAGTGAAATCTCCAAACATTGTCTTCGTGTCCCGTCCCCCGCCATAGCTAACATAAAGAAGATGAGAAGCCTCCTGTCGCTCAGGTAACTCAGGAACGGCATTACGACTCTCACACGAAATGAAAGTTGCTAAAACACAGCAAAAAAGGGTAAGACGAAGATAACGCATATAATGGAAGCTTTTCACAAAAGTTTAAATATTGTGATTATAAGAAAAATGGGGAGAGAGTTAGAGCTCTCTCCCCATTATTAAGAGTTAATCAAGGATTAGTCTTCCCAGATGGAACCATCTTCCTTGTGGTTCGGATGAGGCTTGGAGAGGGTCTTCATAACTGTGACCTCACCTTCGCCAGTGGTCAGGGACTCACCGTCGTAGAGGACCTCAAGTTCGAAGCCAGCAAGCTTATCCTGCTCGAGGTTGGTACCATCGTTCCTCCAGTTAATACCAGCTTCAGCAACACTGCCGAGAGGTATAGGCCAAGGCTCGATAGAATCACCTGCCTCGAAGAGGCTGAGACGGTTCTTGAACGAATCTTCAGTATCCTTAGGAGTCTTGTCGAAGATGAGCCTGTTGAGCTTGAAGGTAAGCTTGGTTGCATCGGTGATGCCATAGGTTGCTGCGGAAGGACCGAGCTTCCAGCCGGCAGGAGTGATGACAGCACCAGTATCATCGGTCTCAGCCTCAGCCCACTCGAACAGTGCAACTGCATCAGCAGCGTCGCTCTCGTAGACACCCTTCACGATTTCAGAGATAAGAGCGTAATCGTTCTGATCCTTGAAGTCGCCGAGTTTAACCTCGTTGAACTTAATGGTAGGCTTGATGGCCTCGAAGACAACATAGTAGTAACCGAAGATAGAAGGACCGTCTGCAATGTCGGTGCAAGTTTCCTTAACCTCGACGAGAATATCCTGTCCAACGTTCAGGCCAGCAGGCTTGCGGACATAGATGTAAGGAGTTACCTTGTCACCCTTGCCCATATCCTTGAGGTCAGCGCCGGAGATAGTCACGAATGCATAGCCATCAGCATCGGTACCAACAGTAGTAGTGCTGGTCCTATCAGGAACGATGTCAACGACATCAGCCTTGTAGTTAACGATGGTGAAGGTGTAGCTTGAATTCTCGTTGCAATCCTGCCATACCTTAGCATACTCCTTGAAGTGCTCGTTGAATGCGGAACGGAGATCGGTCTCGAGACCCTTCACTCTCACACCACCGTAGGTGACGTAAGGCTCGGTTCCGTAGTAGTCGGTGAGCTCGGGTTTCTCCTCGATAAGGAGATCCTGGGTTCCAAGGATGTAGTCAGGGTTGAGGATCCAGAAGTTCTTGTCGTCGTACTTCTTGAGGATAGTCCAATCGTGCTCGTGAGGCAGGATCTTGAAGCTGAACTTGACAACCACATCGATGTTCTTGGTGTTATCCTTTGCAGGATAGAGAACATAGACATTGTGGACATCGTAATCGTTCAGAGGATCGAAGTCGCTGGAGATGGTGAGATCAACAATGTTGGTGTTGTTCTTCCAGTTACCAGGGCTCTGGCTGGTCACAGCAAGACCGGTTGCATTCTTGTTGTAATAGGTGTTGATGTCAGCAAGACCTACAAGGATAGCATCTTCCTTCGCAGGGAGATCCTTAGGCTCGATACCTGCACCCGTACCATCCTTTGCAAGGATAAGCTGAGGATTTGCAAGATCGTACTTCTCGGTACCGAAGATCTCGTAAGACATATTGACGCAGTCGTCGTTGAGGACATAGACGTTAACCTCGTCCCAACCAACTACCAGACCATCGTCACACTTCTCCTTGTCAGCCTTATTTCCGTGTCCTTCAGCAGCAGCAAGAGCGTGAGGAGTCGAGAACGCGCAGCTCTCACCCTTTGCAGTAGCAGTAGCGGTAAGCTTGTCGAACTTGAAGGTAGCATCGTGCCACAGGAAGACATCCCAACCGAGGTTCTTGACAGGCTCAGCAGCCTCAGCAGTGATCTCGATCTTGATCAAGCACTCGGCGAGAACTTTACCATCATAAATAGCCTGAACGTACACAAGAGGAGTACGGCCGATAGCAGGGGAAAGGTTATAGACAAATTCATCATTGACGCTGATGAGAGACTTGGACTTACCATCCTGGCCACTGCCATTGTCGGAGAATTTGAGGAACTTGTTCTGGTTGGTCTTATCAACTTCGGATACAAGATAAGGAGCCTTGTCAGGATCGCTGTTGATAACAACATCGGTAGAACCATCCTTCTGGCCGGCAAACTCAAAGGTGTAAGTAGGAGTGATGCCGATTTCAGCTGCGATGTCACCATACTCCTGGGCATAGGTCTCAACATAGTTGAGCAGGTCTACCTGTCCGTTGTAAGGGAGAGAGATTGCCTTGGGGTTTTTGCCAGCACCAGGTGCAGGAGTATCGATTCCGTCGGTATTAGCACCGTTGAAATCGGAAGGATCGGTCATCTCGACATACTTCTCCCAACGATAGTACTTGGGATCTGTCTTGTCATAAGTGTAGGTGACGTCCTTGTCAGCGGTCTTGTCATGATACAGGAACTCACCGTCCTTGTGGATGATGTAGAAATCCTTGTTGGTAAGCTTCTCGATGTAAGAGTAGTCGGAAACGATGTTCTCGAACTCAGCGTCAACAGTGCTGGGATCCTTGGCAACAGCCTTGAGGGCTACGATGTCGTTGTAGTCCTTATCATCCTTGCTGAAATGAGCCTCAGTGGCAGCCTTGTTGAGCTTGATGGTGAAGTCATAGAGTTTGCCATCCCTGACAGGACCGGTGACGATGGACACGAGGTCGTTGTCATCAGCGGTAGCCTTGGTGACGGTGAGAACCTTGCGGTTGATGAAGCTCCAGTCATACTTGGCAGGATCAACATTCTGAGGGTTCAGACGATAAGTAACCTCGGTCGGTGCGGTAGCAAGGAAAGTACCCTCGCTCTTCCTGTCGATGAAGGGGAATTTCTTACCAACCTTAGGTGCATAAACTTCCCATACGGAGATAAGTCCGAGACCGTCGAAGATTCTTTTGGGGACAAATGCGAGGCCCTTGAGCTGGGTGTTCAGATTGAACTTAAGTTTGCCCTCAGGAGCATCCTTGACATTTGCGAACTCGAGAGTGCCTTCTTCGGCATTCCAGACAGCGGTCACTGCGCCACCTTCCTTGAAGATAGGCTCAATGGTCTTGCCGGTAGGCTCGTCTTTGCTGGTGTACTCAACCCACTTGTTGGCGTCCACGTCGGGCTTCCAATAGTTGCCAGTTGCGCCAGTTTCACCGGGAGCACCGGGAGCACCGGGAGCACCGGGAGCACCAGGTTCGCCGGGAGCACCGGGCGCACCGGGAGCACCGGGATCACCCTTGTCGCCCTTGTCGCCCTTGGCTTTGAACTCGGTCTGCTTGCCGTTCTTGAACCAGAAGTAGTCGTCACCAACCTTCTTGATTTCCCAAACGTCAGCATCCTGTCCGTCAGCGCCCTTTGCACCGTTGTTAATCTTGTAAGATTTACCGTTGCTCAGGACAACCTCAATACCGCCGTTACCATCAGAGAAGGTCTTAACGTCGGTGATGAGCGCTCCGTTCTTGATGTCTTGCTCAAGGCCATTAACCTTCTCGGTGAGAGCGTCAAGGTCCTTCTGAAGCTGATCAATCTCAGAGGTGAAATCTTTGGTACATCCAGTCAAAAGTGCAGCACCTGCGACGGCGCACACAATTGCGAATCTAAAGATTTTTTTCATACATTAATTGTTTAAAAGTTAATTATAAAAAATATTTTTGTTCTAGGGTTTAGTAACCTTGCCTGTATATTTCACGGACCAATCGGGTACAATACCCTCTGGTCCACGAAACATATTAACGCGCAAATTTATATAGAATATTTTTCTTGTGCAACTTTTTTTGCTTTATTTTTCGCGTCTATCGCCAATAAAACGCATCAGGAGGGCACTTACGAGGTATAAACCGGCCAGAGTCCAGGCTATTCCGTCGTAGCCTACGCTCTTTGAAAGAGCCCTTACCAAGAGCGGTCCCACAAAAGCCGAAGCTCCTGCCCCGAGGTTCAGCACGCTCACCGCAGCGCCCTTGTCGGACTCGACCAGCGAGGGCACCAGAGCCGACAGAGGCACAAATCCTGCGAGGCAGATACACCATAGCGAGCCGCACAGCAAGATAAACCAGTACTGGTTAAGAATCTGGGGCGAATAGTAAAAGAGCAGGACGCTCACGGCGCAACCGATACATCCGAACCAGGTAATGGTCCTGTTCCAACCGATCTTGTCGCCTACAATGCCGAACACCAGGTTAAATATTATATTAAATAGGAATATAATAGCCCAGATAGAGGCCCACTGCGTCTCGCTGAGGCCGTATTCGAACATATAAAGCGGAAGGAACACGATGAACGCGAACTGCGAGGTAGTGTTGATAATACGCACGATACCGCCAAGCAGCACCTTGGGTTCACGGCCCAGGATGGACAGGCCTTTGAACAGGGCTTTGATGCGCCCGCCCCGCGGCTCATCGGCGGAGACGAACTTGTTGTCGGAAGGAGAACGGTTCACCCAAAGGGCGAACACGGCGCCCACGACCGCGAACACTATGGCCGACCATAGCGTAGCCTGCACGCCAAGATGCGTATAGGCGAAGATGCCCCAGTACGCTCCGAGCACGTTCAAGCCGCCGGTAAACACAAACCAGAACCAGCCTTGCGCTGAACTCAGCGTATCCTGCTCCACTCTGTAAGTGATCCATACCATAAAGGTATAGGCAAACAGCGGGTATCCCAGGCCCTTGACCGCATAGGTAGCCATAAGCACGGGGAAATTCATCTGGCTCATTCCTATCCCGGCAAATCCGGCCACGCCCAGGGCGTACATAATGAAGCCAGCCAGCATAGTGCGCTTGACGCCGAAGGTCTCGGCAATGACTCCGGAGAGCCAGGACGAAATGGCCACAGTTACGCCGTAAACGGCAAACAGGTCGGCGGAATTAAAGCCGTGGTCGGTAATGTACTTGCTCAGCCAGGTCTGTTCCACTCCGTCGCCCATCATAAAGATGAGCACACCCACAAACCCCCACAGAAGGCCTTTGGGAAGGCCCGCACGTTTAAAGAAGTCGGACATATACTCTAGAATTCAACGTCAGCGTAAACAGGATAGTGATCCGATATCCACTTGGTACCGTACGCCGTCTGGCTGTTGACCACCTTGTAGGTGCGGGCGGTGGCGTTGCGGTAGAAAATATGGTCGAGCACCTTGAGATTGGTCTCGCGGAAGCCGTTGTACGTTATGGCCCCCACACCGTCCGATTCTTCGGCGTCGGTAGCGGCGTGTTTCATATAGTCGAACATAGGCTTGAGCACAGGATCGTCGGGTTGCAGGTTAAGGTCGCCGCAGAAGAACACCACGCCCTCGTCGCCCACTTTCTCCTTGATGCTTGCCAGGCTCATCTCCACGCAATGCGGGCGCGAAGTCTCAAGGTTGCACTTGGCGAAGAAGTGCGTGTCGTACACCCAGAACTCCCGTCCGGTGGCCATTTCCCGGAAATGCACGTAGATCGTCATCTTCTGGGTGGTGGCGTCGTCGCCCCAGCGGCCTCCATTTGCCGTCCCGTCCTCGCTGAACCAGAATTTGCCCCATTCGACTACCAGGAACTTGAGATTGTTGTACATTATGAGGTTGCGCTGCCCTCCGTTAGACTCGATACCGTCCTTGGGGTATTTGATCTGTGAATACTGAGTCAGGGCGGTCGCCAGGTCGGCGCACTGGGTCTTGCGGGCCTCCTGGACGCAAACGATATCCGGTTTGATGTCCTTGAACATCTTGATGCACGCCGCCTTGCGCACGCTCGCCCACTCTCGCCCGGCAGTCTCGGATGTGGATTGAAGTATATTGAACGACATCAGGCGGAAACTAACCGGCTCCGGGGTTTCCGGAGTCTCGGGGGTTTCGGGTGTCTCGGGAGTTTCAGGGGTTTCAGGGGTTTCAGGGGTTTCAGGGGTTTCAGGAGTCTCAGGCTCGTCGGGAGTGTCGGTTTGCTCCTGCCCCTGCTCTTGACCGTCGTCGGGCACGGGCGAGGGCGTACAAGCCACTGCGAGACCCAGGAGCGCGACGGACAGCAAGAGAGAGAATAGTTTTTTCATATGTCGAGGTTAAATTAGAAGTATTCGGAGAATATCACGTCAAGCTGCTCCCAGGTTACATTGCTGATGGTCATATAGAAATTGGGGAATATCAGCTTGAGCTTGACTTTTCCGTCGGAGAGGCGTTCAACCTCCGCCTCGCCCTCCTTGAACTGGCATTTGTCGGCGGTTTTTAGCTGCCGCCTTATGGCCGGATAGTACTCGTCCCCTATCTCGCGGCGCAGGGAGTTGGGAAGCAGTTTGTTGAAAGTCTTTAGCTTGGACAGCCCCATCTTGAGGTGCATATCCGTCATATAGCGATGCTGAAAGTCAATCTGCGGTTCATCAGCTTTACGCTGCGCGTGAAGGGGCGCTGCGGACAAAGTTACCGCAGCCGCCAGGACGAGCAAAATGGTCAGGATCTTTTTCATATCGCCTTACTTTTCCCAAAAACCGCGCCAGAGCAAAAACTCCGGCGCGGGTTGAGAATCTTGAATCAAAGAACTATGCGCTCTGCTTGATCGCTGCCTGGGCCGCCGAAAGACGGGCGATAGGCACGCGGAAAGGTGAGCAGCTTACATAGTCCACACCGATCTTGTTGAAGAAGTGCACCGAGTCGGGATCGCCACCGTGCTCGCCGCAAACACCGCACTTGAGGTCGGGCCTCTTGCTGCGTCCGCCGCGGATACCGAGCTCGACGAGCTTGCCCACGGCCTTCACGTCGATGGTCTGGAAAGGATCGCTGTCGAGGATCTTGTTGCCAAGGTAGTCGCCCATAAAGGTACCCACGTCGTCACGGCTGAAGCCGAAGGTCATCTGGGTAAGGTCGTTGGTACCGAAGCTGAAGAACTCGGCGGTGCGGGCCATACGGTCGGCGGTAAGGGCGGCGCGAGGTATTTCGATCATAGTTCCGAACTTGTAAACCAGCGCCTCACCGGTGGATTGCTCTACCTGCTCGCGTATCTTCTCGCAGATGGCTTTCTGGAAACGAAGCTCGCGCTCCGACACGGTAACGGGGATCATAATCTCGGGGATGGGGTGCAGACCCTCCTGCTGGAGCTCGGCCTGGGCGGTGAAAATAGCCCTGTACTGAGTCTCGGCTATAAGAGGATAGGTGACGTGCAGACGTACACCGCGGTGACCCATCATAGGGTTGACCTCGTGGAGGTTCTCGCCACGCTTTTCGACGTCGGCTACGGAAATGCCAAGTTCGGCTGCAAGTTCCTTCTCTTTCTCGGCTCCCTTGGGAACGAACTCGTGCAGAGGGGGATCGAGCAGACGGAACACGACCGGCTTGCCGTTCATTATCTTGAGGGTGCTCTTGACAGAGGCCTTCATAAACGGTTCGAGCTCGGAGAGGGCGGCCTTGCGCTCCTCGTTAGTGTCGCTGAGGATCATCTTGCGGAGCTTGGAGAGAGGGGTCTCGGAATTCTTGCCGTAGAACATATGCTCAATACGGAACAGGCCGATGCCCTCGGCGCCGAATGCCAGTGCACGGGCGGCGTCTTCCGGAGTGTCGGCGTTGGTGCGGATGCCAAGACGGCGGAACTTGTCCACGATCTCCATAAAGCGGATGAACAGAGGATTCTCGCTGGCGTCCATCGTGTCGAGCCTGGTGGCGTACACATAGCCCTTGGAGCCGTTCAGGGAGAACCAGTCACCCTCTTTATAGGTAACGCCGCCGAAACTCACGCTCTTGCCGGCGAGGTTGATCTTCATAGACTCGCAGCCCACGATGCAGCACTTGCCCCAGCCACGCGCCACGAGAGCGGCGTGAGAGGTCATACCGCCGCGGGTGGTAAGGATACCGGCCGAAGCACGCATACCCTCGATATCCTCGGGAGAAGTCTCCTCGCGGATGAGGATGACCTTCTTGCCTGCAGCAGCTGCTTCCATTGCGGCCTCGGAGGTGAATACTATAGTACCCACGGCTCCGCCCGGCGATGCGGGAAGACCCTTGGCAATAACTTCGGCCTTCTTTTCCGATGCGGGATCGAGGATGGGGTGGAGAATCTCGTCGAGCTGTGCGGGAGATACCCTCATAACCGCCTCTTTCTCATCGATCATACCCTCGGAAAGCATATCCATAGCCATCTGGAGGGCGGCTATACCGGTACGCTTGCCGATACGGCACTGAAGCATCCAGAGGTGACCCTCCTGAATGGTGAACTCGATGTCCTGCATATCGTGGAAGTGGTCCTCGAGCCTCTTGCGGATGGCGTCGAGTTCCACATAAACCTCGGGCATAGCGGCCTCCAGCGACTGGAGATGCTTGTTCTGTTCGGTCTTGGTGGCCTCGTTCAGGGGGTTGGGGGTGCGGATGCCCGCCACCACGTCCTCGCCCTGGGCGTTGATGAGCCACTCTCCGTAGAATTTATTGTCGCCGGTGGCAGGGTTGCGGGAGAATGCTACGCCGGTGGCGGAAGTCTCTCCCATATTGCCGAATACCATAGACTGTACGTTCACTGCGGTGCCCCAGTCATCGGGAATCTTCTCGATGCGGCGGTAGGCGATGGCCCTCTTGCCGTTCCAGGACTTGAACACGCCGCCGATGGAGCCCCAGAGCTGGGCCTCGGCAGTATCGGGGAACTCGACGCCAAGGACTTCCTTGACTTTGACCTTGAACTTGTCGCAGAGGTCTTTGAGTTCGTCGGCGGTGATTTCGGTGTCGGCCTTGTAGCCGCGGGCCTCTTTGAGCTCTTCCATCATACGGTCGAGCTGCTGGCGGATGCCCTGGCCGTCCTCGGGCTCGATACCCTCGGCCTTCTCCATAACCACATCCGAGTACATCATTATCAGACGCCTGTATGCATCGTAAACGAAACGGGGGTTGCCGGTTTTCTTGATCATACCGGGCAGGGTGGCGGAGCAAAGGCCGATATTGAGGATGGTATCCATCATACCGGGCATAGAGCTGCGTGCACCGGAGCGGCAGCTGACCAGGAGGGGATCTTCGGGATCGCCGAATTTCTTGCCCATCTGCTTCTCGGTCGCTTCAAGAGCGGAAGCTACGTCATTCTTGAGCTGCTCGGTGTAACCGCCGCCGAGTTCATAATACTCAGCGCAGCATTCTGTGGTGATGGTAAAGCCTGCAGGTACAGGCATTCCGAGTTTGCTCATTTCCGCCAGGTTGGCGCCTTTTCCTCCGAGGAGTTCCCTCATAGTACCGTCGCCCTCTGCGGTCTTTCCGCCAAAGCGATATACTCTTTTCTTGTTTTCAAACATATTCTGTGGTAATTTCAAAAATTTCAATCCGCGAATGTAGCAATTATTTCCGTTTAATAAAAATATAAGTTTCGTCCAAACGCTCCCGAAGGCTATAACAGCTTGGCTGCCAGGTCGGAGAGAGCCGAACGCTCGCCCTTGCGCAGGAACACGTGTTCGAAGAGCTTCTGGCCGGAGAGCTTCTCGGCTATGTGGCTCAAACCGTTGGTCCATTGGTCGAGGTAAGGCTGGTCGATCTGGAACACGTCGCCGGTAAACACCATCTTGGTGCCCTCGCCTGCGCGGGTGATAATGGTCTTGATTTCGTGGGGTGTCAGGTTCTGGGCTTCGTCGATGATGAAGAAGCATTTGCCGAGCGAGCGGCCCCTGATATATGCAAGCGGCTCTATGACAAGCTTTTCCATAGTAAGCATCGCCTCAATGCGCTGCGCCTCCCGCGAGCCGGGGCGGAACTGCTCCTTGATAACGTTCAGATTGTCCATCAGGGGCTGGAGGAAGGGGCTCATCTTGCTCTTCTGGTCGCCGGGCAGGAAGCCTATATCCTGATTGCCCAGAATAACGGTGGGCCGCGAGAGTATTATCTGCTCATAGTCGCGCTCCTGCTCCAGGGCCGATGCTAGGGCCAGGAGGGTTTTGCCGGTACCCGCGCCGCCGGTAAGCGCAACCAGCGACACTTTCGGGTTCAGGCAGGCGTCCAGGGCCATTTTTTGCTCGTCGTTGCGCGGCCTGATTCCGTATGCCTCGCGCGATTTGACCAACACGATCCTGCCCCGGTCGGCGTCGAAGCGGGCGCAGGCCGTCTCGTCCGAGCCGCTCTCCCATTCAAAACGGAAGAGCTGGTTGGGCTCCGGCTTGAGCTCCTGAACGTCCTTCCAGTCGATGGAGGTTTCGGGGCCGTAGCAGAGAGCCTGCATCAGGTCGGAGCGCAGGCTCATACGCAGCACCTCCCTCTGGCGGTTCTCGAGTTTATCTTCTTCGATCTTGTCCGACAGGTAGTCCTGTACGGCCATTCCTGCGGCCTTGGATTTAAGACGCAGGTTCACGTCTTTGGTCACCAACGCCACGAAGGTGCCGGGATTATTGTCCCTCACCCATATAGCCGTGGCAAGTATGCGGTGGTCCTGGGTATCGTCTTTGAACAGCTCGGAGAGCTCGGGAGGGAAAGGATGGTTGGGTTCCACTTTGATGCGGCCCAGGCCCTTGCCGATGGGGATTCCCTTCTTGCCGAAAGAGTGGCCGTCGCTTATCAGGTCAAGCTCGCGCATAAAACCGCGGGCGTGGTACGAAAGGGTGTCGTTACCCTTTTTGAACTTGTCGGCCTCTTCGATGACGGCAGTAGGGATTACCAGGTCGTTGTCTTTGAACTTCCAGATGGCTTTGTGGTCGTGCAGGATGACATTCGTGTCGAGCACGTATATCTTTGATTTGCCCATTGATTATTATGTTTCAGTCTTCGCCCTCGGCGTTTTGCATAAGGGATTCGAGTATGGTCTGTATACCTGATATCGTGGAGTATTCGAGGTGGACCCGGGAATCGGAAGCCGGATGCCCGAGAGGGAAAAATGCCACGTCCTGCAAAAGGAATTCCGCATCGACATAGTCGAAATCGGCGTCGCGGATCTGGATTACGGCCCCGGGAACCTCGCCGAAGAGTATCCGCACGGGGTCTTTTTCAGAGCAGGCGCGCATAATGCCGGACACGTCGGCGTGGACGCCGGTCCCCTCCGAGGACATACGCTGGAGAGTGGAGTACAGGCCGCCTTCCGATACCGTGGCGGCGCTGAGCAGCACTCCGTCTTCGGCGAACTCGCGCACTACCTCGAAGCAGTCCATCAGGTAGTCGGCATCTTCGACCTGCGGGGCCATCCCCCCTTTGAGGCCCAGGGCCTGCGAAAGGAGCGAGCCGCCCAGCCGGAAGTCCGAGGTGTCGAACGGCAGATACATCACCCAGCTCTGCGGGTCGGGATGCAGGCAGTCGTCCACCAGCAGCGGAGCGCCGGAGAAGGGAGTGGCGAAGCGGACGTCGAACGGCCCCCGCTCCAGGCTTATGCGCCTGAGGTTCAAGCGCATAGTGTCGATATAATCGGCAGCGGCCTCAACGGAAGCATAAAACGCCGCCATATCCCCCACTTTGTCGGGGTCGAAGGCCCACTTGGCTGTAAGATGCAGGTCGTCCAGCTTAAAATTGCCGCTGCGCCACGTGGTGTCGATGAGGGCGGCGGCCACCCTGGCCCTGGTGCTCGGAGCGGCAAAAGGCACGCTCACCTGAGCCTGGATGCCGGAAATCTTGTGCAGATAATCCTCCACACGCGACGAATCGAGTACGATGGGGACTGGCGCAGGATCGAAAGACTCGTCTATAATGACGTCAGACCCGTTTTCCGGCCCCGGCACGCGCTCCATTACAGACGACAAAATCCCGGCAGGAGTAAGCTCCCGCGGGATTCCGTCTATGATGTATTTAGAGTGGAGCGCGCTAATCATCACGCAAATATAATCATTTTCCCGACACAAGCGCACTCCTGCCCTCATCATTGGCCCTATAGTGAGGAGCGTAAAGCGACTCGATCTCTACTGCAGGTGTCTGGAAGGCGCCTTCCTGTGTCACGAAGAACTCTTCTGTGATGGTGGTCTTCTCTTCGGGATAGGAGTCGAACCAGTATTCGGTCTTGTCGGAGAGCACGTTGCGGTAACCCTGGGGCGAGAAGCTCCAGCCACCTATCCTCAGGGGCGAGAGCCACCAGCCGTAATGGCCGGACAACTGGTTGATGGGGCGCATCGATGCGGGACGTGGAGCGGTCAGCCTCACGAAGCTGCGGTTCTCCTCGTTCCAGATGCGGTAGTTTGCAACTATGCGGTCGCCCACCTTGACGGGGTCGCCGTCGCTGAGCATCTTTCCATTGACAAAGAACTCCCTTTTGACTGTAAATCCGTTGCCCGAAGCCTTGATGTCGGGGAAAGGCTTGGTGCACTCGCCGCTCAGGGCTATCACCTTGGTCTGGAGGGTCTCGGGGGTGCCTCTGAGCACCGATGCGATGGCCTCCAGATAGGCGGCGTCCTTATCCCACTGCTGGGTTTCCTTCTGGATCATAATCCAGAGGCGTATGCCCTCGGCGGTTTTGAGGGCGGGAGCGGCCCAGGATGCGTCGGAACGGCCTTCGGCGGCAGAAGTGAAGAGGTCGCAGATGAGCGAATGGGCGTAGAGCTCGCTCTCCATCAGGCCGCGCCAAGGCATTACCGCATTGGGATAATAGCACCCGCCGCTGCGGTGATCGACCGCATACTGGAGCAGCGACTCCACGTCGGCATCCAGCGAACGGAGCACTTTCTTGCGGAGTTTTATGCCCCACGACTTGGCGAGTTTGTCTCCCCCCGGCAGCAGGGCGAGGCTCTGCAGGGTGCGCAGGCGCCGTGCCTTGGCAAGAATCTGTCCGTTAAGACCTCTCTCGGAGCGGGGCACCAGATAGGCCTTGGTCTCTTTCTTGAACTGGCGGAACAACTTGCCTCCGGGAGAGTTGAACGCTACCTGAGGATAAAGGGCGCGGGTCTGCAGGTAGAGGGGCAGCGAGATGCCGCCGCACCACCAGGGACGCTCATCCTCGCCAAAGTATTCTTTGTCGAGATACTGAACGGCCGCCGCCACATCGATGGCGCTCAGGTCCTCCTCGGGCATAGCCGCAATGCGCTGCAGCACGGCTGCGGTGACCACGGGCGAGGAGCTCATTCCTTCGAACCACGAGATGCCGCCGCTGGGGTTCTGACAGGCCGCAATCTTGCCCAGCATATCCTTGAGAGCCTCATCGGATACGCCCGGAGCACCCAGCTTGCGGGCGATTACGTTGCAGTAATATGCTTCGGTAAGGCTCAGCACGTTGTTCGACTCGGGCTCGACCTTGTCGGGGATGGCCTCTTTTATCATCTGAAGGATGTTGCGCTCAACCGGTTCGAGAAGAGAGCCGTCGATATTCACGAACATACTCCTCAGCGAGGCGATGAGAGCTTCCCTGTCGGCACCGGCGAGCAGCACGGCGGAATGGGCCTCCGTGATGGTCTGGAGAGGAACCTGCACAGGCGCGCTCACAAACACGGCATCGGAACCGTGCTCGGTATTGTCGGACACGAAGTTCACCATAATGCCAAGGTCGGACACACCGCCGGGCACTTCGAACGGGGCCTCGAACGGTACGGAGCCGCCGGCGGGGATGCTGATCGTCGATTGCCTGGTTCCGAGCACACGGGCGGTCTTGTAATCTTTTCCGTCGTAGAACCGGATGGCTACCCGTCCCCTGACCTCTTTCTCAAGATTGTTGGAAACGGTGGCAAGAGCCGTGTACCGGTCTCCCTCATACAGGAACTGGGGCTCCACCAGGGCCACCTTGACGGGTATCGTAACCTGCATTTCCTTGCGCAGTACCGCATTCTGCATACCCTCGCCGTGGGCAAAGAGCTGTACATAATACGTACTCAGGCGGTCGGAGCCTTTGCAAATAAAGTCAATTACACCGTCGGCATTGGAGCGGAGCAAGGGTTCCCACGCCATTGTGGCGGACAGATTGTCCCTCACGTGCACGTCGGGGGCCTGAGCCTGGGCCTGCGGTTCAACGGCATCGTAATCAGCGAGCATGGCGCTCTCTTCCACCACCATTGCTTCGTTCATTTGCATCGGTGACTTTGCGGCCCTGCTGACAGCACGTCCTCCTGTGGCCATGGCATCTTCCATAACCCTGTAGTACATCCGGGAGCCGTCCAATCCGCACTCGGAGTAATAACTCACGCTTGCTTCCGGGCGGCGCATCGGATCGACACGGTTCCAAACGTTATTCTGAATGGTCTCGGTGGCCTTGTCAAAGATGGCAGCGGCACATTCGATGGACGGATTGGTCTGGATGATGAAGTGGCACTCCTCCCCCGGGCGCGCCTTGTCGATAAAGCGGGTGAAACTCAGGGGAAGTTCCTTGCGGATGAACGGCAGCTTGATGACGCGGTTGTATTCGTAGCGGGAGCCGTCACGGAAAAACAGCACGTGCAGCGACAGAGTCTCGGGATACTCGGGCTTGCGGTCGTATCGTATGGTATAAAGGGAGCCGTCGCGGCCGAACTCGCCGCTGAGGTGGACTATCTGATGCTCCAGCAACACGTTACCGCTGCCGAACAGCTCTACTACCGCCCATATGGGGCCTTCGGTAGCGCCTACCTGCAGGGCTATCTGGTCGCCGGGAAGCTCCTTGAAGAAACTGCTCACGTGCATATTCAGGGCGGTGTCGTCGTCTCCCGCCTTGATGAAGGTGTATTCTACCTTGGTCTTCTTCTGCTTGCCATCGATGTCATTGGCGGTGACGGTGGCCTCAAGCTCGTAGAGTCCCGAAGGCTGGCCCTTGAGGCTTACGTCCAAGGTCTGCTGGGAGTCGGCCGTGCCGCTTGCCACCACTTTATCGCCGTATTTGATCTGGTACCTGATTTCCAAGCCCTTGCGCACCTGCTCGTCGGTGCTGAAGCGCAGCCGGGCAAAGTCGTCGCGGATAATCCAGTCGCGCGAGCTCCAGTTGACGCGGGTGTCTCCGGCAACCGAGAATTGGCCGGGAGTCTTGTTCAACAGGCTGACACTCAGGGGAAGAGATCCGTGAACGATACGCCAGGTATTGAAAGTCAGAGTCTCGCCGGTGGCATCCACTATCTTGACGTTTATGCCATAGGTATCGCCGGAAGACGACCGGCTGGGGAACTCGAACGAGAAAGAACCGTCAGCCGAAAGAGGAAGCTCTTTGTCCTCGATCGACGGTTTGGTCCAGGATACGCTGTAATAGAGTTTGGCGCTGGCGAGCGAATGTCCCGAGTAGGCTTTTACCTTTCCGGACACGTGCACCACGTCGCCCGGCAGATACAGCGCCGGATCGGCGTCCCAAATCAGTTCAAAAGTGGGCAGGACAAACTCATCGACCCTTATCTCCCTGTTGGTCAGGAACTCGTCGTCGGTCTCGATACGCACCCTGTACATTCCGCCGCGTGTCACTCCGTCGAGGGCGAAAGAACCCGACACGGATCCGAAGGCGTTGGTCTTGAGGTCGAGGGAAGAAACCTCCTTGCCCTGCGTGTCGATCAGGGTAGCCTTGACTGCGGTTCCCTCAGGGCAGAGAGAATACTCGTAGGTGCCGTTGTAGAGCACCGCCTTGAAATTCACCGTCTCGCCGGGATTGTAGGCGCCGCGGTCGGTGAGGAGTACAGCACGGGTTACTTTCTTGTTGACTATGGGACGGACCGCTCCAGGGTTGGGCGAGTGCATACTGATGTACTGGGTCCAGCGCTGGCGGCCTCCTTCATTGAAGCCTGCACGGAAATAGTAGTGCTTGTAGTCGTCGGTTATGTACTTGCCTATTTCCTCGGGGAGACGGGTGTAGCCGTCCATCTTCACTCCTTCCACCTTAGTGATCAGCACACGGTCGGCGTCGTAGATATAGAAGTCACATTCGGGAATGGGCTTTCCGCTTAAGAAATCGGCCACGTACACACCGTACCCCTGGGAATCAGCGCGCATCGACACCGAGAGGGTGTATTTGCACCAGCGCCCCATATGCTCATAGGCGCCTGTCTTGCACGTATAATCGTACTCACCGTCGTCAAAGTCGGGCAATTTGTGCTCGATCTTGTCTATCACATAATAGGAGCCTGTCTTGTTGGTGAGATTGACGGAGTATTTGTTCTCGATGCTGAACTTCAGAGAGCTGACATTGCGAAGGTCCAGCGAGATCACACTGTTTTTAATATCACTGCTGATATTGACTGCATCGAGGTCTTCGATGATATCCTTTACTCTCTTGCAGCAGTCGGCAATGGCTTTTTCCGAGCCGGTAAAGGATTTGCGGTCGGACTCGAACTTGCTGCACTTGGCCCTGAGGGCCTTGAAGTCTTCGGAAGTGGAACCGTCTTCGTTGTGCAGTTTCCAGAATTCGTGGTTCAGGCGGCATTCCCGGGCAAGGAGCGACACCGCCTTGTCTTTATATTTCTCGGCGAACTTGCCCCAATTGTTGTAATTGGTTTCCGAGTTCCAACTATTGATGGAATGGAATTCGGCAAATGCCGCGCAAGGGTAGCTGTTGCCGTAGTATTCCTTGAGAGGGCAAGCCTCCCCCTTGATATACATACTCCAGAGAGCATACTCGTAGTCGTTCTTGAGCAACGGCAGCAGCGCGCTAGAGAAAACAGTTCCGGTCACGTTCCGGTCGCGGGAATAGAACTCGGGGTTGTGCGACGCGAGAAGGGCCTCCTTGTTCTTGTCCAAAAAAGCGGCGGCTTTGCTGCCCATATAATAGTGACGGTGATAGAACACCACCACCGGCTCTGCAAGAGAGTCGATTTCGCTCTCGAAAGCAGTGTTCAACTTCTCGCGGTCTTTCCAGTTAATGCTGCTCTTTACCTGCACGTAGCGGGAAGCAGCATCGTAGAAATCCCAGGCAAGATGCCTGCGCACAGCCTCTTGCTTGATGGCTTCGAGGGCCTTGGCCTGATCCTGAGGCTTGTCGGCATCTTCGGCTTTGTAATAAGTTTTCCACAGGCTTACAAGGGTATGCCCGTCGGAGTCTTTAGTTTGGGAAAATGACATCAGAGATGAAAGAATTAGTGCAATTGTGATGGTCAATCGTTTCATACGCTCTCTAAATATGAAATGGCTTCCGACACCACGTAAGTGCTTCCGCCTATGTAAATTATAGGGTCCGGCAACAGTTTTGCCCTATCCAGGGCGGCTTGAACGCCCGCGGCTACGGATGACTGTACCAAAAAGCGTTTTCTTTTCAATTTCAGTGCCAAATCGCTCTCTTTCATAGCCCTCGGCGTAGCCGGCCTGACCAGATAGTATTCGGCATCTTGCGGGAGGAGTGCGGCCACCGAGTCCTCGTCTTTATCGGCCATAGCCCCGAACACTATCAGAAGGGGGCACTTTGGGGCACCGCGCAGGGAGGCGAGGCGCACCATATTGACCTCCAGGGCCGGAGGGTTATGAGCTATGTCACAGATAGTCAGGGGCTCGCGGAGTACTATCTCCCAGCGGCCCCGCAACCCCGTGATTCTTGCCGCTGCCGCTATGGCCCGCCTTACCTCGGGGCGGAGGGGGGAGGCCCCAAGTATGGTAAGGGCAGCGAGGACGGTACGAAGGTTAACATCCTGGCAAGGACCGGTGAGATCGAGAGGAGGGAAATCCTCCGGGACGGGGAAATCCTCGGCATAGTAGAGCGGACAGCCGGCCTCTGCGGCCGCATTTTCAAACACCGGCTGAGTTTCCGGGTCGCGGCCCCACACAAGAGCGGGTACACCCGGTTTAAAAATCCCTGCCTTCTCGGCCGCTATCTCCGCGCGGGTGCTTCCCAAGAGAGCGCAGTGATCAAGGCCGATGGAGGTTATGATGCTGATGACAGGCGTAATGATATTGGTACTGTCAAGCCTCCCGCCAAGGCCCGTTTCAATCACCGCCACATCAACCCCGCTATCGGCAAACCACTTGAAAGCCAGGCCGGTAGTAACTTCAAAAAAAGACAGTCCCTCCCGGTCGTAATGCTCCAGAAAATCACAAACCTCCTCCCGTGGAATCATCTCGGCCTCCGGCAGAGGAGCTCCGGACGGTGAGCCGTGGCAGTCCGTAGCTGCGTTATCGAGTGAAGATTCAGATGCTTCTGCTTGAGGCAGCGGAGACCGGGACGGGGAGCCGTAGCCGCCCGTGGCTACGTTATCGGGTGGAGATTCAGATGCTTCTGCTTGGGGCAGCGGAGACCGGGACGGGGAGCCGTAGCCGCCCGTGGCTACGTGAACGGGAGGGGCCCAGCCGGCAGGCTGGGAGGGATGAGCGAAGCGAAGCTCCCCGCTCCCGGTCTCCGCTGCCTGGGCCAAAGCTGCCAGCACCTTAATCCGTTCCCGAAAATCCACCAAATGAGGAGAAGTATAAAGCCCGGTCTTCACCCCCCCTGCCGCAAAAGCGGCTGCAAGCATCGAACACACCGACCCCTTACCGTTAGTCCCCGCCACGTGCACCCCACGCCACCTCAACTGCGGATCACCCAGAAACCCCGCATAATCGAACATCTGCCCCAGCCCGGGCTTATAAGCATCGGAACTGAAGCCCGCCGTCTGAACGCTGCGGTGCCTCTCGAACAAACGTTCTACAGTCTCAGTGTATTTATCCTCCACCGTCATCAAACGCACCCGGAAAACCGTTAAAGATAAGTATCGAAATAATCCGTAACCTTCAAATACAGCTGCTCCCGCCACGCCCCCACCACGTTATGCTCGCTGCAGGGGTAAGGGAAATAATCGGCAAGCACATTGTGCTCCACACACGACTGAATAAAACTCAACGAATTGATAGGCAGCACGGTACCATCCTCCATACCCTGGCAGATAAGCAGCCGTCCGCTCACCCGCGGCGCCTTGTCAACCAACGAAGTAAGAGCGAATCCCTCAGGATTGGTTTCGGGATTATCCATATAGCGCTCGCCGTACATAACCTCATACCACTTCCAGTCAATCACCGGACCTCCTGCAGCAGCGACCTTGAACAAGTCGGGCCTCGAAGTCTTGAGCGTAATGGTCATAAATCCGCCGTAGCTCCATCCCAGCACCCCTATGCGTTCCGTATCCACCCAGCCCTCGGCAATCAGCTGCTCCAGGCCCTTGATCTGGTCGGCCATCTCTTCCTGCCCGCAGCGGCGGTTAATCGCCTTCTCGAAGGCGGCCCCGCGGTTGTCGGTACCGCGGTTGTCCTGCACGTAAAGCACGTATCCCTTCTGGGCCATAAGCAGCTCCCACGGCCTGTATCCGGCCAGCCAGCTGTCGGTAACCATTTGGGAATGAGGACCTCCGTACACATACACTATGAGCGGATACTTCTTTGAGGGATCGAACCCGGCAGGCTTGACGAGGCGGTAGTAATTGACGAAAGCGGGGTCGGCCGAAGGAACCGTTCCCATCTCCACGCTCACGCCGCGGTAAGCCTCCATAGGGTCGGATGCCTCGTGCAGCACCTTCTCAAGAGTACCGTCAGAGCGGCGCAGCTCGGTACGCGGGAGCACATCGACGGCGCTCCAACGGTCGATGAAATGAGTCAGGTCGCCGCTCATCTGAACGCGGTGGCTGCCGCTCCCGGATGTCAGCTGCTGGCTTTTGCCTATACGTATCTTGGCCAGTTTCTGCGGTTTACGCCCCGCCTTGAGATTGGTCAAGCGCAGCCTGAAAAGATGGTTCTCCACCGGAGACACTTCTGAAGATGTATAGTACACCCACTCGCCGTCGTTAGCCACATAAGACACATCGGCGCTGCAACTTGTAAGGCGCCTGATGCCGCCCTGCAGGTCGCATAGATAGAGCTGCCGGTAGCCGTCCCTGTTGTCGGTACGATAGATGAAGAACTCCGTCCCTTTAATGAACCATACCCCGTCGCGCGGCTCCACCCACGCATCGTTATGCTCTTCGAACAGAGTGCCTTCCAAGGCCCCGGTCGAAGCATTGTAAAGCTGCATCTTGAGGTTGTGCTGGGCGCGGTCAAGCACCTGCACGAGTATCCCCCCGGAGTTGGGAGTCCAGCTCACGCCGGCAATATAGCGCTCGTCATCGAACTCATTAACCTGCAAGGTATTGAGGACGTTGCCCAAGGTATCGCACACACACAAAGATACGTGCTCCGAGGGCATACCGTTCATAGGGTACTTGATAGATTTAAGGCTGCCGGCGCGGGGCCGCACGTCCAGCAGGGGGAAAGAGGTGACGGCTGTTTCGTCCACGCGGTACACTGCCAGCAGGCTGCCGTCGGGCGAAGGATACCACCCGGCGCCTATTCCGAACTCGTTACGGGAAGGCACCTTGCCGTAGATTACCTCGGGATTCGACGACTTGGGAAGCACCGGAACACGGTATTGCCGGCGTACCGGCTTGTCCGTAATGACGGAGCCCTCGGTCCAGCCGAAATACTTCTGCCCCGGAGTGGTGACCCTGCGGGTTATATCGTTGCAGTTCAACATTTTGCCCTTATCAGAGCCGACCACGGTACTTTTGATTACGGTGCGCTGCGAGGCCTCCTGCCCAAAGAGCGGAGCCCCCAGCAAAACCACGACCCACAAGGCCGCACAGAAAAATGAATGTCTCATACAGACACAAAGATAATCAAAAATAATTGCTATTTTCGCGATTGCTAAATTAAGTAAAGATGATGAAGAAATTAGCGCTCTTGCTCTCCCTCTGCTGCCTTTCCGCAGCCCTTTCAGGCCAGAGCAGAAACGCGTTCGAAGAGATTCGCCAGGACCCGAACCGCGCAGGCACGGTATTCTATATGTACAAGCACGACGGGATACCCGCCCATGCCGCCGCTCCCAAGGGATTCAAAGCATTCTACATAAGCCACTACGGACGGCACGGAGCCCGCAACCACTCCTCCGACAGCGACTACGATTCCATAATGGCCCTCTTCAGCGCCGCCGGCCAGAGGGGCCTGCTGACCGAACGCGGAGAGGAGTTCCTCAAGCGTTATGGTCCTACCTACGAGGTAGTTAAGGACCGCGGCGGTGACCTTACCGGGCTGGGACGCGAGCAGCAGCACAAGATAGCCCACAATATGTACCGGAACTACCCCAGGGTATTCCGCAAGAACGCCCGGGTGGATGCCGTATCGACCATCGTTCCGAGGTGCATACTCACTATGTCGGCGTTCGCCGAGCAGCTGCAGCACGACAATCCCCGTCTGCAGATCGATTTGCAGGCGAGCGGCGCCACTATGGGCTACCTCAACCCGTTCAGCCTCTCCAACCCCGATGTTCAGCCCACCGACGAGGGCTACAACAACAAGTACGCTTACTGGCAGAAAAGCTTCCTCGAGATGTGCGCGCAGCAGCAGAAGCCCGAATTGGTTTTCGCCCCGCTGCTGAAAGATCTGTCGATACTCGAAGAGTTCGGAGGCGCCCGCAAACTCGAACGCGACTTGTACGCCATAGCCGTCAATCTCCAGTGCAACGAGAAGGTCGAGAACAACCTGATTGAGTTCATCCCCTACGAGGAGCTCTGCAGGCTGTTCGAGTGCTACAACTACCGCTTCTACTGCTCCAAAGGAGCCGACACCCTGTGGCAGAAAGGGCGCCAGTGGGCTTTCGTCTGGCGCACGATGCAGGAGATAATCGACAAGGCCGACAACGACATCAGCACCGGCGAATATGCCGCCAGGCTGCGTTTCGGGCACGATATCATCATAATGTCGCTGTTCGTACTGCTGGATATCGACGGCTACAACAAGCCCGCGGGCAATGCCGCCGAGGTCAAAGATGTATTCCGCTCGTACGACTTTCCTATGTCGCTGAACGTGCAGTTCGTATTCTACCGCAACTGCCGTGGCGAAGTGCTGGTGCGGATGATGTACAACGAGCGCGACCTGGCGCTGCCCATCGCCGACTGCGGCACTCCTTATTACTACCGGTGGGAGGACCTGCGCGCGTTCGCCCTGCAGAGGATAGAACTTGCCAAGGGCATCATCGCATCGACCCAGGCCCCTCCCAAAGTCAAGAATTGATACGATGCGATACCGGATAGACCTCAGTTACGACGGCGCGCCTTTCTGCGGCTGGCAGATTCAGGCTTCCGCCCCCTCAGTGCAGGAAGAGCTCGAAAAGGCTCTTTCCACCCTGCTTCGCTCAAGCATAACAGTGGTGGGAGCGGGACGCACCGACACCGGAGTAAGCGCGAGCCGTTACGTGGCCCATTTCGACTTCGAAGGCCAGGTGCCCGAGGGCGTGGAGAGAGAGGGCGCAGTTGACTGTAAGCAATTGACTTACAAGCTCAACGCCATACTCCCCAAGGCTATCGCAATTCAAGGCATAACCCCTGTCGCCGCCGATTTTCACGCCCGCTTTGGTGCCGTGTGCCGCCAGTATCAATACTTCCTCCACAGGCGCAAAGACCCGTTCCTCGAGAGCCGCTCGTTCTATTTCGGCTATCCCGACGTCGATTTCGACGCTATGAACAGGGCGGCGGCGCTGCTCCTGGGAAAGCACGATTTCAGCTGCTTCGAAAAGTCCGGCGGCGACAACAAAACCTCCGTCTGCACAGTTTACAAAGCCCTCTGGGAGCCTTACTCGCCGGAGCTCTGCAGCTTTGAGAATGCTGCCGGTCTGGAGCCTGCTCCGGCAGCAAAAAAACTTTGGGAAAATGCTGCCGGAGCAGGCTCCAGACCGGCAGCAAACTTCGGCAATGGTGTTATCTACTGGCGATTCACCATCGAGGCCGACAGGTTCCTCCGCAATATGGTCCGGGCCATAGTAGGCACCCTGCTAGAAACAGGCCGCTCGCGCCGCTCAGAGCAGGATTTTGCCTCGCTCATCCTCGATGCTCCGGCCCCCGGAAGCACCCCGCCCGCAGGCAAAGTGAGCCTAAGGTCAAACGCCGGCGAATCCGTCCCCGGGCACGCCCTTTTCCTTACCGACATCCGCTATTGACGCCTTAACACGGGCACATTTTTTGCAGGCAGAATGACGCGCGCAGGATAACCCGCGCGCTAAACCATTGCGCTAATAAACCAAACAATATGGAAAGTGTAAACATCAAGGAACTCAACGACCGCATACAGAAAGAAAGCGAATTCGTTGATATCCTCTCTCTCGAAATGGGCAAGGTCATCGTAGGCCAGAAGCAGCTCGTAGAAAACCTGATGATAGCCCTCCTGGCCGACGGACACATACTGCTTGAAGGTATGCCCGGTCTTGCCAAAACCTTGGCCATAAGCACATTGTCCAAGGCTATCAATGCCAAGTTCAGCCGCATCCAGTTCACCCCCGACCTGCTGCCCGCCGACGTAACCGGAACCCTCATCTACTCCCAGAAGAAAGAGGAGTTCGAGGTTCACAAGGGCCCCATCTTCGCCAACTTCGTCCTCGCCGACGAGATCAACCGTGCCCCGGCCAAGGTGCAGTCGGCCCTGCTGGAAGCTATGCAGGAGCGCCAGGTCACCCTGGGCGACCAGACCTATCCTCTGCCCGAGCCCTTCCTGGTGATGGCCACCCAAAACCCCGTCGAGCAGGAAGGCACCTATCCCCTGCCCGAGGCCCAGGTGGACCGTTTTATGCTCAAGTGCATAGTGAACTATCCCCGCAAAGAAGAAGAAAAACTCATAGTCCGTATGAACAACGGCGGCCAGTTCCCCGAGCCCAACGCCGTGGTATCGCCTGAAGACATAATCCGCGCCCGCAAGATCGTCCGCGAGGTGTATATGGACGAGAAAATCGAACGCTACATAGTTGACATAGTGTTTGCCACCCGCACTCCCGCCGAGTATGGCCTCAAGGAACTCGAGAGCCTCATTGCATTCGGCGGCTCGCCGCGTGCCAGCATCTCGCTGAGCCTTGCCGCCAAGGCCTACGCGTTCATCAAGCGCAGGGGCTATGTGATCCCCGAAGACGTGAGGGCCGTGTGCTACGAGGTCCTGCGCCACCGTATCGGACTCACCTACGAGGCCGAGGCCGAGAACGTCACCACCGAACAGATTATCGAAAAGGTCATCAACGCAGTCATAGTACCGTAATGGACAACGCGACTGAATTGCTCAAGAAGGTCCGCAAGATCGAGATCAAGACCAAGGCTCTCTCGCACCAGATCTTCGCAGGTGAATACCATTCCGCCTTCAAAGGACGCGGTATGGCATTCAGCGAAGTGCGTGAGTACCAGTGGGGAGACGATGTGCGGAGTATGGACTGGAACGTGACCGCGAGGCTTCGCAGCCCGTACGTGAAGGTCTTCGAAGAAGAGCGCGAACTCACGGTGGTGCTGCTGGTGGATGTGAGCCGTTCGGGCCTGTTCGGCACCGCATCGCAGACCAAGCGCGAAACCCTTGCCGAGATTGCCGCGGTGCTGAGCTTCAGCGCCATACTCAACAACGACAAGGTGGGAGCCCTGTTCTTCAGCGACCGGATAGAGAAGTTCATCCCGCCCGGAAAGGGGCGCAGCCACTTGCTGCACATCATACGCGAGATGCTCCAGTTGGAGCCGCAGTCGGACGGAACGGACATAGGCGGCGCCCTGCGCTTCCTTGCCAACGCCATCAAGAAGAAGTGTACCGCATTCATACTCAGCGATATGCTCGACGTGGACGAGAGCGGTTCGCCCCGCTATGAAGATGCCCTCAAGGTTGCCGCCGGAAGGCACGAGCTGTCCATCATCAAGGTCCACGACCCGCGTGAACGCTCCATCGTACCGGTGGGTCTCGTACACATAAAAGACGCCGAGAGCGGCCGTTCGGCCTGGATCGACACCGACTCCCCCAAGGTGCGCAAGGCCTATGAGCAGTGGTTCGCCACCCTCGGCCAGAAAGAAGAAAAACTGTACAACAAATACCAGATAGACAGTATAGACATCGCCACCGACCAGGACTATGTCAAAGGCCTGATGGCGCTATTCCACCATAAATGAAACTGTTGATACTTATACTGACGGCCTTGCTGGACGTTGTTCCCCAGGGAGATGCCACTTTGCAGCAGCTCCAGAAGCGGGATTCCATCCTCATTGCCGATCAGCTCAGATACGGAGTGACCATCGATAACGTAAAGGCGGGGCAGAGAGTAGCCCTGCCCGACTTTACGCCCGCATCCAACGACACGCTCACCATCCTGGGCGGCTGGCAGCTGGACACCCTGGTCAACGGCAAGGCCGTGCGCTCGCGCAACGCCAAGGCCGCCGCAAAGCTCCTGCGCAAGCCCTTCGCGCTCAAGGCTTCCATAGTAATGGTTCCTTTCGAGGAAGGGCACTACGCACTGCCCGACGTGCCGGTGATCTTTGAATCGGACACGCTCATTTTCAAAGGTTTGGAGATGGACGTAAAGACTATGCCCGTCGATACCGCCACCTTTGAGATTCACGACATAAAGGGGCAAATCCTCTACCCCGTTACCTTCAAGGAACTGCTGCCCTGGATTGGCGGAGGACTGCTGTGCGCCGCCCTCATCGCCCTTGTCGTATGGCTCCTGGTAAGGGCCTCCAAACGCAAGGCGGAAGCCCTCAAGCCCAAAGACCCGGCATATATAGTGGCACTGCGCGAACTCGACAAATACCGCTCCGACAAGTACTGGGCTCCCGACAAGCAGAAGGCCTTCTATTCGGGCATCACCGACGCTCTAAAGTTCTATATGGACGAGCGCTTCGGAGTGGACGCTCCCGAGATGACCACGGCCGAGCTCTTCGATGCCCTCAAGAGCGACAAAGACATCACTCCCGAGATGTACTCTTCGCTCAAGGAACTCTTTGAGCGGGCGGACTTTGTGAAGTTTGCAAAGCACATAGCATCCGATCAGGAAAACGCGGCGGCGCTGCCCCTGGCGGTGCGCTTCGTGACCACCACATATCAAACCGACCTTGAAAAAGAAACCGGCGGGCAGGAGGCCGCGGATGACTGATGTATTTCGAGTATCCCAAACTGCTCTGGCTGCTGGTCGTTCCGGCGCTGCTCCTGCTCCACTATCTATGGATGGAGCTTAAGGAGCGCCGTCCGCATTTGAGGGTGTCGAAAGCCGCTCCCTGGCTTCAGGGAGGCACTTCCCCGCTTGCCGTACTTCGCCACCTGCCTTTCCTGCTGCGCCTGGCAGCGTTGTGCCTCATCATAGTGGCCATTGCGCGCCCGCGCTCAAGCACCGAAATAGAAAAAATAGACACGGAGGGCATCGACATCACCCTGGCGATGGACGTTTCGACCAGTATGCTGGCGCGTGATTTCAATCCCGACCGTATCAGCGCCGCCAAAGACATCGCCATAGAGTTTATCGCCCAGCGGCCCTCGGACCGTATGGCCATAGTGGTATTTGCCGGAGAGAGCTACACCCAGTGCCCGCTTACCACCGACCGCGCCACCCTCATCAACCTTATGAAGGAGGTGCAGACCGGACTTATCGAAGACGGCACGGCCATAGGCAACGGACTTGCAACGGCAGTGGCCAGGATGAAGGATTCCGACGCCAAGAGCCGCGTGGTGATACTGCTCACCGACGGCGTGAACAACTCCGGAGAAGTGTCGCCGCAGACTGCAGCCGAAATCGCAAAGACCTACGGCGTAAGGGTTTACACCATCGGTGTGGGTGCCAACGGTATGGCTCCCTACCCTGTGATCACGCCCTGGGGAATGGACGTGCAGCAGATGAAGGTGGAGATTGACGAAGACCTGCTCAAAAGCATCGCTGACCTCACCGGCGGGCGCTATTTCCGCGCCACCGACAACACCAAGCTGTCGGAGATCTACTCGGAAATCAACAAAATGGAGAAGGCCCGCACCACCATCGACAGTTTCCCCGTGTATAAAGAATTGTTCGGAAAATACGCTCTGTGGGCCCTTGTGTGCCTGCTGCTCGAGCTTGTTATCCGATTGCTGATAAGGAGGATGCCGTGATGTTGATATTTGCTTCTCACAAATTCTTGTGGCTGCTGCTGCTCGTTCCGCTCATCCCCGTGGTGTACGGAATCCTGCGTGCCTTGAGGCGCAGGCGCATCAAGCGCTTCGGCGACGAGGCCCTGGTGCGCTCGCTTATGCCTTCCTGGTCGGGCGCGAAAGGCTGGATACGCATCATCCTGTGGGACCTGGCATTCCTCTGCTTCGTGATAGGCATTGCGCGCCCCCAGATGGGAGCAAAGCTCAAGGAGCACGAAGCCAAGGGCGCGGAAATAATGATCTGCCTGGACGTGTCCAACTCAATGCTCTCCCAGGACTATTCGCCCTCGCGCCTGGACAGGGCCAAACTGGCCATCTCCCGCGTTGTAGATAAGCTCCAGGGCGACAGGATAGGCCTGATCATCTTTGCCGGAACCTCGTTCGTGCAGCTGCCCATTACCACCGACTACGTGTCGGCCAAAATGTTCCTCGGCAGTATCGACACGGGGTCCGTACCCGTGCAGGGCACCGCGATAGGCGATGCGATCCTTACCGCCGCCAAGAGCTTCAGCGCCCAGAGCGAGAAGAGCCGCGCCATAATAGTCATTACCGACGGCGAGAACCACGAGGACGACGCCGTAGATGCGGCACGCCAGGTCGCGGAGCTCGGCATCAAGATTTACACCGTCGGCGTGGGATCGCTCCGCGGCCAGCCCATACCCATCAACGGTGAGCTTCTTAAAGACAAGAACGGCGATATCGTCGTGAGCCGCCTCGACGAGGCCACCCTCAAGCAGATAGCCGACGCTGGGCACGGAGCCTACGTGCACGCCGGCAACGAAGAATTCGGCCTCAACCCCATTATTGACGACATCAAGAAGATGGAGGCCGAGAAGTACAATTCTGTGGTGTTCGAAGAGTACGACGAGCTGTTTATGTATTTCTTTGCCGCCGCACTGGCTCTGCTGGTGCTTGAAATGCTCATAGGCGAACGCCGTCACAAAAGGAGATTGTTCGAATGAAGTACCTGATACACACATTGTTGCTCTTGCTCTCGCTGAGCTTCACCCTGGGCGCCCAAACCGACCGGAGGGAAGTTCGCGCCGGCAACCGCAAGTTCAAGAAAGAAGCTTTCAAGGAGGCTGAGATCGACTACCGCAAAGCTGTGGTCAAAGATTCCCTGTCGGTGGCGGGCAATTACAACCTGGGCTCCGCCCTGTACCGCCAGCAAGACTGGGAGGGAGCGGGAAAGGCCCTGGAGAGGGTAAAGGACATTGCCCCGTCCACCGAAAATGCAGCTCGATGGCACTACAACAGCGGAGATGTGGCGCTCCAGAAGAAAGACTACGCCACCGCCGTCAAGGCTTTCCGCGAGGCCCTGCTGCTCACTCCCGACGACCTCGACGCCAAAGAGAATTACATCTATGCCAAACTGATGCTCCAGAACCAGCAGAACGGTGGCGGCGGAGACCAGCAGAACCAGGACCAGCAGAATAACGATCAGAACCAGGATCAGCAGCAGGATCAGCAGGACCAGAATCAGGACCAGCAGCAAAATCAGGATCAGAATCAGGACCAGCAAGACCAGAACCAGGATCAGCAGGAGCAGGAGCAGAAGATTTCGCCCCAGCAGGCCCAGCAAATGCTCCAGGCAATCCAGGCCAAGGAAAAAGAAACCCAGGACAAGGTGAAAAAGGAGAAAGCCGAAGCGCTTAAGTCCCGCCAGAAAGAAAAGAATTGGTAGTTATGAAACGAATTTACACTTCCATACTGTTGTTGATTGCCACCGCCGCCTCGCTCTGCGCCCAGAACACCATTAAGGTGAACGTGCAGAACCTGGTAGCCCTGGACGAGCAGTTCAATATTTCTTTCATCATCGACGGCGAGGGCAAGGTGAGCGATTTCCAGTGGTCGCCCGGCGAGGATTTCCAGCTCGTATGGGGGCCCCAAAAGGGCACTTCCAGTTCCATCAGCATCATTAACGGCAAGAAGACACAGTCGTCGCAAACTACTTATACTTACGTACTTATGCCCCGCAGCACCGGCACCTTCCAGCTGCCGGCGGCAAGCGCCACAATCAAAGGCGAGACCATCTCTTCCAAGCGCGTATCCATACAGGTAGTCAGCAACGGCGCCGCTGCTCAAGGCGGCGGCCAGGCCCAGCAGGGAGGCTCTTCCTCAAACGCCCAGCAAGGCGGCGGTAGCCCCGGAGTCAATGCCGGCACGGTTCCCTCCGAAGACATATTCCTGCGCCTTAGTTTAAGCAAGACCAGGGCTGTGGTGGGCGAGACCATAAGCGCCACTCTCAAGCTCTATCACCGGGTCAATATCGGCGGCTTCGAAGACGCCCGCTTCCCCACTTTCAACGGCTTCTGGAGCCAGGAAGTGCAAGCTCCCACCAACATCGAATTTCACCGCGAGAGCGTAGGCGACAAGATTTACAACGCCGCCGTGCTGCGCTCCTGGACCCTCATCCCCCAGCAGGCCGGAGAGGTGGTCATCGACCCTGCCGAACTGGTGTGCCTGGTGAACGTTCGCAGCCAGAACAGCAACTCCGGCAGCATCTTCGACAGCTTCTTCCAGGACGAATACCGCACCATACGCAAACGTGTCACCACTCCCGCCATCAAGGTCCAGGTGAGCAAGATTCCCGCAGGGGCTCCCGCTTCGTTCGGGGGCGGCGTGGGCACCTTCCGTATGAACGCATCGCTCACCCGCGACTCGCTCCGCACCCACGATGCGGCGGCGCTAAAGGTAACCATCAGCGGCAAGGGCAACATATCGCTGCTGGAAGCACCCAAGATCAACTTCCCGCCCGACTTTGAAGTGTACGACGTAAAGACCAGCGAGGGCGGCGGGAGCAAGACCTTCGAGTATCCGTTCATCCCCCGCAGCCACGGGGAATTCGTCATAGGGCCGGTAGAATACAGCTATTACGACGTTGCAGGCGGCAAATTCGTCACCCTGCGCAGCGCCGAGATGCCGATCAAGGTAGCCAAGGGCGAAGAAACCGCCCCCGCCGCCGGCGGCGGACAGCTGGTGGTCAACCCCAACCGCAAGGACGTGCGCGACCTGGGTAGCGACATACGATTCATCGCCACCAAGGAGCCCGCTCTCACACGTGCCGGATACTTCTTTGCCGGATCGGGGCTCTTCTGGGCCATTGCAGCGCTGCTGTGCGCCCTGGCGGCGGCAGTGTACTTTATCTCCCGCAAGCTCTCGGAGCGCAGGGCCGATGTAGTGGGCAGCAAGAACAGGGCCGCCACCAAGATGGCGCGCAAGCGCCTCTCGCAGGCCGGCGAATTCCTGCGCAAAGACCTCTACACCGCATTCTACGAGGAGCTTCACAAGGCCCTGCTGGGCTTCGTGAGCGACAAGCTCAACATGCCCGCCGCCGACCTTAGCAAGGAAAACATAGCCGAGAGGCTGGTGGAGGGAGGTGCTTCCTCAGAGCAGGCCGCACGCTTTACGGCACTGCTCGACGCCTGCGAGTTTGCCCGCTACGCCCCTTCCGAGGGGCATGAGGCCATGAACAGCCATTACGAGGGAGCGGTGAGCGTCATCTCCGAAATCGATTCATCTATGAAACATAAATCGCGCGGCGGCGCTGCCGCAGCCCTGCTTGCCTTGCTGATGGTGCTTCCTTTCGGAGTCCGCGCCCAGGTGCAGCCGGATCAGCTGTGGAACGAGGGCGTGACAGCCTACAGCGAGTCCCGCTGGCAAGATGCCGCCGACTCCTGGATGCAGATTGCCCAGGCCGGTCAGGAGAGCGCATCGCTGTATTACAACATAGGCAACGCCTTCTATAAGGGGGGCGATGTGGCACACGCCATCCTGTGGTACGAAAGGGCTCTTAAGGTGGATCCTTCATACGAGGACGCCCGGGTTAATTTAGCTTTTGTCCGCACGCAGATTCAGGACCGCATTGAGGATATTCCGGAGTTCTTCCTTAAAAGCTGGGCGCGTAAACTCTGCTGGCTGCTACCTTCAAATGCCTGGGCAGTTCTGACGCTGGTGCTTCTGGGAGCAGTGTTGGCGTGCTTGCTACTGTTCCTGCTCGGAAGAGGCGGCGCGCGTAAAGCGGGCTTCTTCAGCGGCCTTGTTGCCTTGATTCTTTGCCTGATGTGCTTCTGGTTCGCCTTCTGGCAACGCAGCGAGGGACTCAGTCATCAAAGCGCCATAGTTACCGCAGCAGTCTCGGAGGTCAAGAGTTCCCCGGGCAGCGGAGTTAGCCTGTTCGTGCTCCACGAGGGCACCAAGGTCAAAACCCTCGAGACCGTCGGTGACTGGCAGAACATCGAGCTCGCCGACGGCCGCCAGGGCTGGATCCCCTCCGGCAGCATAACGGTAATTTGATTGCCTTTGGGTTCGTAAACTGTATCTGTTTGATAATCAGCCAGAACAGAAATCGCTATAGTCATTGTGAACTATGGCAAATATAGTTTTAACTGATTACCAGTCCTTTACATTTTACGTTTATCAAAAGAGGCCGGGAGTCCTTAACCCCGGGCCTCTCAATCATACACTGTTTATAAGTTAATCCGTTAACAGAATAATAATAAGAATAGCACAATAGTGATAGATAATAGTAGCAGATAACATAGAATCATTATAAAGGCGCTGAGTTTATAGATTTTACGGTATTTATTCGCTGCGTCCGGGCCATCAACACCATTTCTTTCCTATTAAATAGTCTCTCATCGTATGCGTATTCAGCAATTTTATTTATATTTGTAAGTTAAAGATTCTATTGATATGCTAAACTATCTTCTTCAGGCCGACATCGTAGACGCGGTACAGGCCGCTCCGGTGCAGCAGGAAATGTCCTTCTCCCTTATCGACATGGCCGTCAAGGGCGGCTGGCTTATGATTGTGCTGCTGGCCCTTTCGCTGGTGGCTATTTACATTTTTGGCAAGAAATGGTGGATGATCCGCCAGGCTTCCAAGATCGACAAGGACTTTATGATGGACATCAAGGATTACATCCACGACGGTAAAATCAAGTCCGCCAAGACCCTTTGTTCCAAGTTCGACACTCCCGTGGCCCGTATGGTGGAGAGCGGTATCGAGCGTATGGGCAAGCCCCTCGGGGACATCCAGACCGCCATCGAGAACGTGGGCAACGTTGAAGTGGCCCGCCTCGAGAAAGGTCTCCCCTACCTGGCAATGATAGCCGGCGGCGCTCCGATGATCGGATTCCTCGGCACCGTGATGGGTATGGTGCAGGCCTTCTTCAATATGTCGCAGGCCGGCAACAACATCGACATCACCCTCCTGTCGAGCGGTATCTACACCGCTATGATCACCACGGTGGGAGGTCTTATCGTAGGTATCATCGCTTACTTCGGATACAACTGGCTCACCTCCAAGGTGTCCAACGTGGTATTCCAGATGGAGAGCAGCACCATAGAGTTCATGGACCTGCTGGAAGATCCGCAGGGCGTTAAAGAAGAGGAATAATGGCACTCAAGCGAATCACCAAGGCGGACCCTAATATGTCGATGTCGAGTATGACCGACATAGTGTTCCTCCTGCTCATATTCTTCCTGGTGACCTCCACGCTGGTGAATCCCAACGCCCTCAAGCTCCTGCTTCCCAAGAGCACCGGGCAGGTTGGCGCCAAGGCCACCGTGAGCGTCTCCATCAAGGACTGGGGTGAGGATCAGTACACCTTCCACATCAACGGAAACGAGACTCCCGTTCCCCTGGAGCAGGTGGAAGACGGGCTGGTGGAGCTTCTCCAGACCGAGGAGGACCCCACCTTCTCCATCTACTCGGACGAGAGCGTTCCCATCAAGGAAATCGTGCAGGTGATGAATATCGCCAAACGTAATCACTATAAAGTAATCCTGGCCACACAACCCGAATGAAACAGTATCTCCGAGAGCGAGGCGAAAGGCAGCGCAATGCTGTAATGACCGGCATCATAATGACGCTGGCCGTTCACGTCAGCGCCGCCCTGCTGGTGTCGTTCACGGGCATAAAGTATCTCTATCCGCCGCCTGTGGAAAACACATTCCTGCTCGATTTTGAAGAAGAACAGGTGGAGGTAAAGCAGAATGAAGGGCGTGACCCCAGGGGTGAAGATGTCAATCCCGACGAGAAAGTCGAGCTGATCCAGCGCAGCGAGTCGCCCAACGTGAGCAAGAAGCCCAACCTGACTCCTGCTACCAAACCCGACACCCACGGGGATGTGGCCGTAAACGAGCCCAAACGTGACGAGGAGCCCAAGCTCGACCCCAGGGCCACCTTCCCCGGAATGGGCAAGAAAGACACCACGCTCACGGCCCAGCACGGCGCTTCCGAGCCCGGGACCACCTTCAAGCCCGGCCAGCCTACCGGCAATGTCAAGACCGGCAACACCGACGGCAAACCCAATGCCCACCTGGAGGGCCGCACCGTGGACAAGGCCGGCCTCAAGAAGCCGGTTTACACATCGCAGGAAAGCGGCAAGGTGGTGGTCAAGATCTGGGTGGACCAGTACGGGAAGGTCCAGAAAGCCGTTCCGGGAGCGGACGGCACCACCGTGACCGACAGGGCCTTATGGACGGCTGCCCGCAACGCGGCGCTCGAAACAGGCTTCAATATGAGCTCCAGTGCTCCGGCTTTACAAGAGGGCACAATAACCTATATATTCAACCTAAAATGATGGATGGTTTTTCTAAAGACGGCCGAAAACTTAGACCACGGAAAACAGCTGCAGGTGCAGTACGTACCGAAAAAGTAGATTTCTCTTCCGAGAGCAGCCCCCGCCCCTACGGCGAGAGGCGCAGTTTCTCCGACCACAAACCCTACGGCAAGCCCTATGGCGAGCGCAAGCCTTACGGTGAGCACAAGGCCTATGGTGACCGCCCTCAAAGGCCTTACGGTGATCGTCCCCAGAGACCCTACGGCGAGCATAGAGCTTACGGCGAGGGCAAGCCTTACGGCGAAAACCGCCCCTATGGCGAGGGTAAGCCGTACGGCGAACGCCGCTCCTTCGGTGAGGGCAAGCCCTACGGCGAGCGCCCCCAGAGGCCTTATGGCGACCGCCCCGCAAAGCCCCGCAAAGGCGGCAAGCGCGGTCCCAGCCCCGCAGCCAACGAGGGTATCAAGCGAATGATCAACCGCAGGCCCCGCGTGGACCAGCCTTACGACGGTCCCGCCTATGAGCCCGAGGTGGTAAAGAACGAAATCCGCCTCAACCGTTTTATGGCCAATTCGGGCGTTTGTTCCCGCCGCGAGGCGGACACGTTCATCGAGGCCGGATGCGTAACGGTTAACGGACAGGTGGTGACCGAACTTGGCACCAAGGTCAACATATTCGACGACGATGTGCGCTTCAACGGCGAGCGTCTAAAGGGCGAGAGCAAGGTGTATCTGGTGATGAACAAGCCCAAAGGCTATGTTACTTCCGCCTCCGACCCTCACGCCGACAAGACCGTTATGGACCTCATCAAGAACTGCCCCACAAGGGTTTACCCCGTAGGCCGCCTGGACAAGGCCACTACCGGAGTGCTGATGTTCACCAACGACGGCGAGATTGCCGAGCGCCTTACCCATCCCTCATACGACAAGAAGAAGATTTACCAGGTATCCCTCGACCGCAGCCTGAGCCAGGAAGACTTTGACAAGATAGTGCAAGGTCTCACCCTCGGAGACGGCTTCGTGCAGGCGGACGAACTGGAATATGTGGACGAGCACGACCACAGCAAGCTCGGAATAGAGATCCACTCCGGCAAGAACCGCATCGTGCGCCGCATCTTCGAGTCGCTCGGATACACCGTCAAGGCTCTTGACAGAGTTTACTTCGCCGGCCTCACCAAGAAGGGGCTCAAGAAGGGCGCGTGGCGCTATCTGTCGGACAGTGAAGTGAATATGCTCAAAATGGGGGCCTACGTATAATGGACCACCGTTCAGGATTCGTCAACATCATCGGCAACCCCAATGTAGGCAAATCTACGCTGATGAACGCGCTGGTGGGCGAGAAGCTCTCCATAGTCACCGCCAAGGCCCAGACTACCCGTCACCGTATAATGGGCATCGTCAACGGCGAGGACTGGCAGATTGTTTACTCCGATACTCCCGGTATCCTGAGGCCCAGCTACAGGCTTCAGCAGAATATGATGAACTTTGTGGACGGAGCCCTGGGTGACGCCGACATAATCCTTTATGTCACCGACACGGTGGAGACCCCGGACAAGAACGAGGAGTACGTGAGCAAACTCCGGCGCATCGAATGCCCTGTAATCGTAGTCATCAACAAGATAGATATCAGCACGCAGGAAAAGGTTCTGGCGCTTTCCGCCTGGTGGAAGGAACAGCTCCCCAACGCCCGCATCATTCCCGCAAGCGCCAAGGAGCGCTTCAACCTCGACAGCATACTTGATGCGGTGGTTGAGCAGCTGCCCGTATGCCCGCCCTGGTTTGACAAAGACGCCTTTACCGACAAGAACTTGCGTTTCTTCGCCTCCGAGATCATACGCGAGAAGATCTTCCTTAACTACCAGGAAGAGATTCCCTATAGCTGCGAGGTGGGCATCGAGGCCTTCCGCGAGGGAGAGGAACGCTACGACATCGACGCCGTCATATACGTGATGCGCGAGTCGCAGAAAGGCATCATCATAGGCAAGAAGGGAGCCGCTCTCAAGAAAGTTGGCACCCAGGCCAGAATCGATATGGAAGACTTTTTCCAGAAGAAAGTATTCCTGTCCATTTTTGTTAAAGTCGATCCCGACTGGAGGGAGAACAAACGAGAATTACGCCGCTTCGGCTACGAAGATTGACAGATGGAAGACGAGAATAAGGTAACAGAAGAAATCATCGAAGACGACGATATCGAGGTGTCCGAGGATGCTGAGTCCAGCGGCAAGTACGACCGTCTTCTGGAAAGCGACTCACGCAAGTTCAAGCTCTCCGGAATGTTCAAGGACTGGTACCTCGATTACGCTTCGTACGTAATCCTGCACCGTGCGGTCCCCCACATCGCCGACGGTCTCAAACCGGTACAGCGCCGCGTCCTGCACGCTATGTACCGTATGGACGACGGCTCTTACACCAAAGTGGCCAACATTGTGGGACAGGCAATGCAGTTCCACCCGCACGGCGACCAGTCCATACTCGGCGCCCTAGTCACCCTGGGCCAGAAAGGCTTCACCGTCGATTGCCAGGGAAACTGGGGTAACATCCTCACGGGTGACGCCAACGCCGCTCCCCGATACATCGAGGCCCGCCTGAGCAAGTTCGCCAAGGAAGTGCTCTTCGACCCCAAGGTCACCCGCACAATGAAGTCTTACGACGGCCGCAACGACGAGCCGACGGAGCTTCCCGTGCGCTTCCCGCTGCTGCTAGCCCAGGGCACCGACGGCATCGGCGTAGGCCTTGCCTCCAAAATCCTTCCCCACAACTTCAACGAGCTCATCGACGCTTCCATAGCGATACTCGAGGGCAAGAGCTTCGCGCTCTACCCCGACTTCCCCACCGGAGGTTCGGCCGACTGCTCCAAGTACCTCGACGGACAGCGGGGCGGCCGCGTGAAGGTGCGCGCCAAAATCGATAAAATCGACAAGAGCACCATCGCCATCACCGAGATTCCCTACGGCAAGTACACCAAAGACCTTATCGAGTCCATACTCAGGGCCAAGGAGAAGGGCAAGATCAAAATCAAGAAGATAGTGGATATGACCACCGACAAGGTGGAGATCCTCATCCATCTGCCCGGAGACGTATCGCCCGACAAGACTATCGACGCCCTCTACGCCTTCACCGACTGCGAGTGCAACCTGGCGCCCAACGCCTGCGTGATCGTGGACAACAAGCCCCAGTTCCTCTCGGTGAGCGAAATCCTTCGCTACAGCACCCTCCACACCCGGGAGATCCTGCTTCAGCAGCTCGGAATTCGCCTTGAAGAACTCGAGAAAGACTGGCATTACAGTTCGCTGGAAAAGATTTACTTCGAAAACCGCATATACAAGATACTCGAAAAAGACCAGTCCAGCTGGGAGGAGCAGAAACAGGAGACCCTGGAGGTAATGAAGACCTACGAGCCTTCGCTCCGGCGTCCTGTGGTTATGGAAGATATCGACCGCCTGGTGGACAAGCCCGTGCGCAAAATCTCGAAGTTCGACGTAAAGGCCGTCGAAGAGCACATCAAGGGCGTGGAAGAAGAGATGTCCAAGGTGCGCGACAACATCGCCCACATCGACCGCTTTACCATCGACTGGTTCAAGGGACTCAAAAAGAAGTACGGCAAAGACTATCCCCGCCGCACCGAACTCACCGACTTCGAGACCATTACCGCCACCCGCGTTGTTAACAACAACGCCAAGCTCAGCGCCAATCTCGCCGAGGGCTTCGTAGGTATCGGGCTCAAGAGGGACGACGGCGGAGAGTTCATCTGCGACTGCTCCGACCTGTCGGAAATAATAGTCATCCGCCGCGATGGCAAGTACATAGTCACCAAGGTCAGCGACAAGGCATTCTTCGGTAAGGACCTGCTCTACGTGGGCGTGTTCAACCGCGGAGACAGCCGCACCATCTACAACGTCATCTACCGCGAGGGCAAGACATCCATCTACTACGCCAAGCGTTTTGCCGTGACCTCGGTCACCCGCGACAAAGAATACGACATCACCACCGGCATCGAGGGCTCCCAGATTATCTGGTTCACCGCCAACCACAACGGCGAAGCCGAAACCGTGCGGGTGCAGCTGCGTCCCAAACCCAAGCTCAAGAAGACAACGTTCGAGTACGATTTCTCAACCCTCGGCATCAAGAGCAAGACGGCCCGCGGCAACCTGGTGAGCAAGAACGTCATCCGCAACGTGAGCCTCAAGAGCAAGGGAGTCAGCACCATAGCCGGCAAGCAGATCTGGTACGATACCGACATCCAGAAGCTCAACGACGAGGGTCACGGCCTGTATCTGGGCGAGTTCAGCGAGAACGACAAAGTGCTCGCCGTGTTCAAGAACGGCACCTTCTACACCACTTCGTTCGACCTTGTGAACCGCTACCAGGGAGACGTGCTCCGCATAGAGAAGTTCGACCCCGACAAGACCTTCACCGCCCTGTACTGGGATGCCGGAGTCAAGTCGTTCTACGTCAAGAGGTTCTCCTTCGTAGTGAGCGACAATACGCCCCTGAGTTTCATAGCCGAGGGCAGCAAATCCTACCTGGTGGCGCTCACCGACGACAAACACCCGCGCTACGAAGTCATCTGGAAGCTCTCCGACAAGGCTCCCGAGCTGATCGACGCCGAGCAGTGGATAGGCAAGAAAGGCTACGGCGCCAAGGGCAAGAAAGTGGTCGAGAGGGGTGAGGTCAAGAGCGTCCGCTTCGGCGAGCCCCTGCATCTGCCCGAGGACGACGAGGTCGCTCCGGACGCTGAGGCTGTAGAAGCTGTTGAGGCGGAGGCGGAGGCGGTCGCTGAGGCTGTAGAGGCTGTCGAGGTCGCTGAACCTGCCAAGGCGGAGGCTCCGGACGCCGAGGTCGCTGAGGTCGCTGAACCTGCCAAGGCGGAGGCCGCACCGGTCGCCGAAGTCGCTGAGGTCGCTGAACCTGCCAAGGCGGAGGCCGCACCGGTCGTTGAGCCATTCGAAGCGAAAGGTCCGGTCACCGAGGCCGCCAAGCCTACCGAGGTGAAAGCCCCGGCCGCCGAGCCTGCCAAGGCCGCCAAGCCTGCTGAGGTGAAAGCGCCAGCCGCTAAGGCCGCCAAGTCCACCGCGGCGAAAGCCCCGGCCGCTGAGCCTGCCGAAGCGGAGACCTTAGTTTTGCAGCAGCTTCCCAGCATGCCCGCCCCGGAAGCCCCCAAGAAAAAAGCCCCTTCCACCAAAAAATCCGGCGGAAAAGCTTCCAGGAAACCCGCTCCCGCCATCAAACCCGGAACAGAAATAAGGATTCCGGAAACTGAAGACGAGCCGATCGAACTACTTTTTGAAGAACCAACACTATTTTAAATAATTACAGTTATGATTGCAAAAATCGTTTACATCGTAGGTTTGATTGCCGCCATCTGGTGCGTAATCGACATTTTCAAGAAGCCCAAGCTCAACCTTCTTTGGAAAATCGTTCTTGCCATCGCAGTGCTTGCATTCAGCTGGATCGGCCTGCTGGTGTATTATTTCCTGATTCGCGACAGGATCTAGGCATCAACACTCTGAACATCTAAAGGTGACCGGCACAATCCGGCCACCTTTTTTATTACCTCCAAACGTCTGAGACCCCGCCAACCGCTGGGACACCTCCAACGAAAACCGCCTAAAACGTCGGAGACTCCGCCAGCCGCTGGGACACCTCCAACGAAAACCGCCTAAAACGTCGGAGACCCCGCCAGCCGCTGGGATACCTCCGACATAGACAACGCCATGGCAGCGGCCAGGAGGCGGCGGTACTGTTTCGGAACCGTAAGCACCCTCGCTTGTAGAGGGAGGGGCCCGACGGATACAAGCCCACGCCCTGCGGGATAGGCACCGTGCAAGTGCCGCAGAGCGCCTTTATGGCAGTGCTAAAGCAGGACAGCCAGCCCCTCATTATCAACCACTTACCCATTTCGACCTGGTAAAAGCGCACCAGGTCAGTTTTGGTAAGTAGCTGATAATCAAGGGGCGGAGTTTATTATGCTCTTCCATAAGCCTTGCGACCTTGACGTAGTAGACGCCGGGAGGGGCTGGATAGAGCGAAGCGAACGGTGCCGCCGGCAGCCTGCCGCCAGATGTGACTTGTCCTGAAATAAGTTGACAGGAGAATATGTTTAATGTCAAATTTATTTAGGACAATGATTAATTTTATCAGCCCTATTAATCGGGCACAAAACAACTACT
>JAGCCX010000038.1 GCA_017651465.1 Bacteroidales bacterium | reverse complement strand
TGGCTCGTCCCGCCAAAGACGGCCTGCTGCGCTTCGATGGTATCAACCCCGCCTGGAAAGACAAGGTGACGGCTATGCGCAAGCTTGTGGGGCTGGAGGCCGAGGAAGGTATAGACGAGGCCGGCTGGAATGCCATCTGCGCCAAGTTCGCTCCCTACACCGCCTGGAAAGACGCCAAGAAGGGAGCGGAAGTGGAGGCCCTTGGGCTCGATGAGGTCAGCAAGCTGCTCGCCGCCGACGACAAGGCCGCCCTTCTGGAACTGGTGGCCTCGGACAAGGCCCTCGAAGACGAGGCCAACTCCATAGACGAGGTGAACAAGCTCACCCACCTTGTGCGCGACTTCTACAAGCTCCTTAAGAACTATGTGATATTCAGCGACTTCTATTCTCCCGACCAGAAGCAGATGGCTGTTTTCGAGGCCGGTAAGCTGTATATCGACGAGCGCTGCTGCCGCCTCTGCGTGAGGGTCGAAGATATGGGCAAGCACGCCGATATGGCCGGCCTGAGCGGAATGTTCCTGCTTTACTGCGCGTGTACCTCCAAGACTACCGGCAAGTCGATGAACATAGTGGCCGTGATGACCGACGGCAAGACGCGTAACCTGCGCCCGGGCACCAACGCCGTGTTCTACGACCGCGACGGGCTCGATTACGACGCCACCATCGTTCGCGTGGTGGAGAACCCGTTGAGCATCAAGCAGGCGTTCTGGGCACCTTACGTCAAGTTCTGGAACTGGATTACGGGTTTGGTCAACAAGTCTGCCGCCGAAAAGGACGCCAAGGCTATGGAGGGCCTCCAGAGCGGCGCTACCGCGGCTCCTGCCGATACGGCGGCCAAGAAGCAGCCTTTCGATATCGGCAAGTTTGCAGGTATTTTTGCTGCCGTAGGTATGGCTATCGGCTTGCTGGGAGCAGCCATAGCCGGCATCATCGCCGGTATAGCCAAGCTGCCCTGGTGGGGATTCCTTCTCATCATCCTCGGTATTATGCTGCTCATTTCCGGTCCTTCGTGTTTCATCGCCTGGGGCAAGCTGCGCCGCCGCAACCTTGGTCCCGTGCTCAATGCCAACGGCTGGGCCATCAACTCCAATGTGATAGTTAACATTCCCTTCGGACGCACGCTTACCAGCATCGCCAAGTATCCCAAGATGAAGCTGGAAGATCCTTACAAGCCCAAGGCGCCGCTGTGGTGGAGGATTCTGCGCTGGGTGCTGCTTGCACTTGTGATTGCTTTCTGTGCGCTGTTCTTTACCGATAATCTTAAATGCATAGGCCTGCCTTTCCACAATGAGAAAGCTCCGGTAGAGCAGGTTGAAGAAGTCCCCGATGCCCCCGTGCAAGAGGCTGAAGCTGAGAGTGTTGAGAGTGCGGAGGAAGAATAAGATGGATTTGACGGATCGTTTATTTCAAAGAGAAGAGGCCAATGTTGGCCTCTTTTGTGATTGTTTCCCTCCCGTTATGGACGGGGTGTCGGTGTGTATGGAGAATTATGCCAAATGGCTTCAGAAGATGGCCGGAGGCGTCAAAGTCATCACGCCCAATGTTCCCGGCGCGGATTACTCCAAGCTGGATTACGAGGTTATAGATTTCCTCAGCGTGCCGGTGCCCCAGCGGCATCCGTACGTAACCGGCATCGCCGAGGCCGACCCTCGCTTCCTGGTGAACATCTCCAAGATACGCTTCAAGATACTGCACGCTCACTGTCCGTTCTCGACCGGCGTGGCGGCCCGCCGTCTGGCAAGGCATCAGGGCATACCCCTGGTGGCCACATTCCATTCCAAGTACAGGGACGATTTTGCCCGAGTGCTTCCCAAGCCGGTGGTGGACAGTATCGTCAAATACATAGTCGAATTCTATGAGCGCGCCGACCTTGTGTGGGTCCCCCAGGAATCGGTGATAGACGTCATACGTGAGTACGGATACAAGGGCAATGTGGAAGTGATGGACAATGGCTCCGACCTGGTGGCCGACTATCCCGAGAAGTTCTTCGTGGATGCACGTAAGCAGCTGGGAATCAAGCCCGAGGAGTTTGTGATGCTCTTTGTGGGACAGCACATCTGGGAGAAGAACCCCCGCCTGATAATCGAGTCTCTGGCCCGGATGGGCGACGTGCCTTTCAAGATGTTCTTCATCGGCACCGGATACGCCGAGCAGGAGATGAAGGACCTGGTGAGCGAGCGCGGCCTCGAGGGCAAGGTTACCTTCGTGGGCTCCGTTACCGACAGGCAGCTGCTGACCAGGTATTATGCCGCGTCGGACCTCTTCCTTTTCCCGTCGCTGTACGACACCGCCGGCCTGGTGGTCCGCGAGGCGGCCTCCCTCTACACCCCGTCCGTGATGGCTCAGGGCTCCACGGCTTCCACCGCCCTGACCGACGGCGAGAACGGCTTCCTGGTAAAGAACGACCCCGCCGATATGGAGGCACTCCTCCGCCGGCTCATAGCCGATCCCCAGAGAGTGCACCGGGTGGGCGTCCAGGCCTCCAAGACCATAGTCCGCTCCTGGGAAGACTGCGTGGGTGAGGCCCTCGACCGCTATAACGTACTATTGAAAATCAGGAACCTTCCTACAATAGATAAAATAAGAAGGGACTGATGGCCCCGCTGGCGTTTACTTTCCGAAGTAGAAATTCAGCAGGCGGGCGAGGCGGTAGCCGGCGTCGCGCAGCTGGAGCGAAACCAGCTCGCGGGACTTCTCGGCTGTATCCGGGTCCAGATCCTTGGTCTGCTGGGGGTTGATTTCGTAAATGACCGCACAGCGGTCGCCGGTGGCGCGCGCCCATTCTACGGGAGTGCCCTTGGCTATCTTATTGCGCTTGCAGGCGCCGCAGTTGTCCAGCTGCGCGGCAAGTTCGTCGGGGCTTAAGTCCGGCCAGAGGCGCGAGGGCATAGCGTCGTACAGCGTGTGGAAAGACTTTATCTCCTCCCCGTTGAGCTTGCAGGGCCAGTTGTTCTTGGCTCCGGGGAAATAGCAGTGCACAGGGCAGTGCATATCTCCCACGAAGTGGATGAGCATCCTGACGTTCATAATCACGGCGGAATCGCTCAGCTCCTTGTAGTGACGGAGGTTGTAGTCCACAACCTGGAGCGCGTGGATCGCGTCGCCCTTCGCCAGGCGGGGATTGGGGTCGTAGTTGTGGTTCCCATCTACGCTGTACACGTGCCAGGCAGTGGTGTATCCGATGTCGTCGTCCCTGCGGTGGGCATCCATCCAGGTAGCATCTTGTTTGAGGTCGTAATCGAAATACCTGGCGATGTTCTCTTGGGTTTTGGAAGTGAGATGACGCTGGGCGACGGCGATTACGGTTTTATGCCCCAGGCCGGCCCAGGCTTCTGCAGCCAGAGTGGCGCAGACGCTGAGTAAAAGGACTAAAAACAACTTTTTCATATCACAAATATATGTAAAAATAAAGAAAAATGTTTATATTTGCAGGCTTTTTGCCACGGTGGCATAAGCGTAATCAATTAATCACTTAAAATTTTTTGCACGATGGCTGAATATTTAATGCCAGAGAAGAAGCAAGAGATTTTCGCGAAGTACGGGAAGTCTAATACTGACACCGGCTCTCCTGAGAGTCAAGTTGCTCTATTTTCCTACCGTATCGCTCATCTTACCGAGCACGTGAAGAAGAACAAGAAAGACGTTGTAACGCGTCGTTCCCTTCTCCGCCTCGTCGGTAAGCGCCGTCAGGTTCTGGACTACCTCCAGAAGGTTGACATCGAGAGATACAGGGATATCGTCAAGAAGCTTGGTCTTCGTCGATAATCACAATAGGAAAACACGGGGTGGCTCCCAATGGGGGAGCCATCCTTTTTTAAAAGACGTAATAGGAAACAGTAATGAACATTATCAACAAAAAGATCACTCTCGCGGACGGCCGCGTGATTGAAATCGAGACCGGCAAACTGGCCAAGCAGGCCGACGGTTCGGCAGTTGTAAAGATGGGTGGCACTATGCTTCTCGCCACCGTGTGCGCTGCCAAGGAAGTCAAAGAGGGAACCGACTTTATGCCCCTCACAGTAGATTACAGAGAGAAGTACTATGCCGCCGGGCGTTTCCCCGGAGGTTTTCTCAAGCGTGAAAGCAAACCCTCCGATTACGAGGTTCTTATAGCCCGTCTTATCGACAGGCCCATCCGTCCCCTATGGCCGGATGATTTCCATCTGGAGGTTTTTGTGCAGGTTAGCCTTATCAGCGCCGACAAAGACACCCAGCCCGACGCACTCGCCGGACTCGCAGCTTCTGCAGCCCTTGCCACTTCCGACCTTCCGTTCGGAGGCCCCATCGGTGAGGTGCGCGTTTGCCGCATCGACGGCCAGTTCGTCATCAATCCCGGATTCGCCGATATGGAGCGCGCCGACCTGGAACTTATGGTGGCCGCTACCGAGGAGAACATAATGATGGTTGAGGGCGAGATGAAAGAGGTCAGCGAGCACGATATGCTCGAGGCCATCAAGTTCGCCCACGAGGAGATCAAGAAGCACTGCCGCGTCCAGAAGGAGCTTATGGCAGAACTCGGCACCGATGCCGTAAAGCGAGATTATCCCCACGACGAGAATGACGAGGACCTGCGCAAGGCCGTTCGCGATTTCTGCTACGACAAGTGCTACGCCCTTGCCAAGAGCGCAAAGCCCAAGCACGAGAGGGAAGACGGCTTCCTGGCCATCCAGGACGAGTTCCTGGCCACTATCCCCGAGCCTCATACCGAGGAAGAGAAAGAGGCATACGCCATCAAGACCGCAATGGTGGCCCGTTACTACCACGACGTGGAGAAAGAGGCTATGCGCAATATGATACTCGACGAGGGAGTGCGCCTCGACGGACGTGTGTGCAACCAGGTGCGCCCCATCTGGTGCGAGGTTGATTATCTGCCCTGCGCCCACGGAAGCGCCATCTTCACCCGCGGCGAGACCCAGTCGCTGGCCAGCGTGACCCTCGGTACCAAGCTCGATATGAAAGAGATGGACGAGGTGCTCATCCAGGGCGACCAGCAGTTCGTGCTCCACTACAATTTCCCTCCTTTCGCCACCGGCGAGGCCAAGCCCCAGAGGGGTGTGGGAAGGCGTGAGATTGGTCACGGCAACCTGGCTATGAGGGCCCTCAAGCCCGTCATCCCTATGGCTCCCGAGAATCCCTACGCCGTACGCGTGGTGTCCGATATTCTTGAGTCCAACGGTTCTTCTTCTATGGCTTCGGTGTGCGGCGGCTGCCTCGCACTTATGGATGCAGGCGTGAAGATCCGCAAGCCCGTTGCCGGTGTGGCTATGGGCCTTATCACCGACGCCGAGCGCCCCAACGACCGCTACGCCATCCTTACCGACATTCTCGGTGACGAGGATCACCTCGGCGATATGGACTTCAAGGTCACCGGTACTGCCGACGGCATCACCGCCACCCAGATGGACATCAAGGTGGACGGCCTGAGCTACGAGGTGCTTGAGAAAGCCCTTGAGCAGGCACGCCAGGGACGCCTCCACATTATGGGCGAGATGCTCAAGACCATTGCCGAGCCCCGCGAAGACTACAAGCCTTTCGTCCCCCGCATCGAGCAGATCCGCATTCCCGCCGAGTTCATCGGCGCCGTTATCGGCAAGGGCGGAGAGACCATCCAGAAGATTCAGAAGGAAACCGGTACCACCATCGCTATCGAGGAGGTTCCCATCCCCGGAACCAGCCTTACCGAGGGTGTCGTGGACGTGGCCGCTACCGACAAGGACGCTATGAAGAAGGCTCTTGACTGGATCAAGGGTATCTGCGCCGTGCCCGAGGCCGGACAGGTCTATCACGGCAAGGTGGTGAGCATCCTGGACTTCGGTGCCTTCATCGAGATCCTTCCCGGCAAGGAAGGCCTCCTGCACGTAAGCGAGATCGCCTGGTCCAAGACCGACAAGGTGGAGGATGTGCTCGCAGTTGGCGACGAGGTTGACGTGAAGCTCCTCGAGTACGATGCCAAGAGCGGCAAGATGCGCCTTTCGATGCGCGCCCTCACCGAAAAACCCGAGGGCTATGTAGAGCCTAAGGGCAACGGTGGCCGCGGCAACGGCGGCGAGCGCGGTCCCCGCCGCGAGGGTGGAGAACGCAAGGAGCACCGCGATGGTGACCGTCCCCGCCGCGAGGGCGGCGAGCGCAGGGAGCGCCGTGACGAGCGTCCCCGCCGCGACGACCGCCAGCACAGGAACGGCCCCCGCAACAATGCTCCCGCACCTGCAGCCGAAGACTTCAAGGAGCCCGTTGACGAACTCTATTAATTGACAGTCAATAACTTATAAAACTTGACCTGGTGCTTTTGTACCAGGTCAAGTTTTATAATGTGCTGATAATCAGCAGCGGTTACCAGAGGTTGGTGTGTAAGTGCTGACGGCCGGTGTAGCAGTTGAGGAACTCGATTTTCTGACCTTTCTTGACCGTCATGATGATGGCGCTGCGCGGGTAGAGGATCACGGGATTCATGTGCGTACCGTACATGGTCTCGAAACGGATGTCTGAAATGTTGGTGACTTCTATCCTACCTTTGGCAGCATCGATTACCCTGACTTGGAGAGAGTGATGAACCAGCTGCTCGAGCCAGGTGGCATCGCCTGCGAGGGTCTGGTCCCAGAATGCTACCATGCGTCCGGCGAACATAGCCTCCCGTATCGATTCCATGGTATATTCCTTGGCAAATACCAATGTCATGGGGCGGATTACGTGTCCGTAGTTATAATCGATGGGACTATGCTGGTCGGTATTGGCGGTCATAGGGATGTGGTACTCGTCAAACCAGTCGAGGACCTTTGGATACCATTCCTGATGGTTGCAAATCTCAACGGCGTGTATCTGGCCTTTTGCGAGCATATCCTTATGGATGTCATACATATCGCATTTGCGGTCGGGCCAGCCGGGATGGTTCCACTGTATAAAGCAGTCCTGCTCAAGCGCAGCTGCGATATCGTCCTGCAAGGTCTCATCGTTGTTGATCTTACGCCCGAGCTCGTCTGTAAGATACTCGCCGTCCTTGTCGGTCAGATAGCGGTCTTCGCTGAACACGTTGGCATCTTTGACGAAGAGGAAATTCATATGGCCGAAGGGCTTGGCGCGGGTTATTTCTACACCAGGAATGACAATCATACCGAATTTGGCCCCCTCGGCTTTGGCCTTGACTATGGGAACGTTACGGTCGGGCATGTCGATACCGGTCTTGTGTACACCTACGTGCTCGGTCATAGCCATCACATCCAGTCCGTCGTACCAGTCTTCCTGGACACGCCCTTCCGGCGAGACATGGGCGTCGGCATAAACGGTATGGGTGTGGAAGTCACATTTGAAGGTCTTGTAACCGTCAATGTCGGGGATGGAAATCACTTTGCGGACGCCGCTCATCATGCGGTAGCAGGCTACGCGGTCGTCGGAATTCTCGGGCTGGGTCTGGGCGGAAAGGGCGCCCCAGCTCAGCAGAGCCATCATCAGAAATAATGATTTTTTCATTTTGGTGGAGTTTGGTTCTTACAAAGTTAGTACAATTTTGATAACTTTGTGTTATGAAAATCAAATTCACAGTCGCCGCGGCGCTTATACTTTGCGCCTGCACTCCGGTTAAAACCGACCTTGAAAAGTATGCCCTTAATTGTAAAGCCAAAGAGATAGTACTGCAGTCCGATACCCTTGAACTGCCATACCGTGTGGTATTCAACTCCCTCGGCCAGGCCGACTCGGTAATTACCTACAATTTTGACAAGTCGTTCCGCTACCTTGAGACCTACACTTACAACGGCAAGCATCAGGTGACTCAGATAAGCGGCCTGAATGCCGATAACGAAGATGAAGCCCGCTATGAATACGATTACAAGGGCCGCTTCATCAGCGAGTGCCGTATGTACGGCATGAATAATCAGGAAGTTAGCAAGTGGGTGCACGAAAACGACGGCCGGCACATAGTGAAGACCGATTACTATGCCGAAGGGGAGTTGTCATTCGTTTCCAACAAAGAATACTCCGGAAAGACATACGTCGAGAAGAGCTATTCGGCCGAGGGCGACTATCTCGGGAGCGCCGACGTGGCTTTCCTGACGGAAGATAAATTCACCCGCATCAAGAGCGCCGACATCGACGTGGAGATCGAATACAACTCCAAGGCGCTTCCGGTGCGCAGCCGCGGCACGACCCTTACATCTACGGGGGAGATGATGTGGGTACCCGATCTGGAACAATTCCCCGAGCGCTACTACAGTTATGAATACGACGAGCGCGGGAATTGGATTTCCCGCGCTGAAAAGGTTCATCCCGACAGCAGCGCTCTTGCCACTCTCAGGCGTATTATAAAATACTGACAATCAGAAGTGGAACTCCTTTTCCAGGTTCTTCTCGGCGGTTAGCGTGGAGCACTTGTAAGTGTGCGATACCTTCCCGCCGGGGATGGTCTGCGTAGCTACTACTTCCCAGTCGCTCTCGGTGGCGGGATTGCCTGACGCGGGCTTGTAGTACCAGTAGTGGCTGGCAGTCCAGGAACGGTAGCTGTCGGAAGTCTTGCCTTTCTTGTTGTAATAGTGGGCGGACATTGCTGCATTGGAGCACGTTCCGTTGGCCAGGCGTTTGAATTCGCCTATCTTGGCGCCCGTACTCTTTTTGTACAGGGCAACTGACCAGTTGGAGTCGTCGTCGTTGAAAACCTGCGCCACGAAGCAGTTCTTGAGCGCCGAATTGCCTTTGACCACGAAGGAATAGGTGCCGACTTTCTGCGAAGCGGTGTACCAGTTGATAGGATAACCGCTCGAGTAGTATATCTCGTTGCCGTCGAATACGCGCAGCTGGAAGTCTTTATCTTTGTTGGTGCCCTTGAAGAACCAGTCTTTGATATGGGCACCCTCAATGTCATAAACGGTGTATCCCGAAGGTTCTCCGCTCACCGTGGAACTGCATTCCTTTGTCCACCATGCGCCGCAGGCAGAGCCGTGGATATGCTCATAGAGGGGGAGACCTCCTTTACCCTTATGGGTGTTGGTGTAGATGTAGTTCTGGGTGTAGTGGGTATGGCCTATCATCAGGTGGGCTTCCTTGAACTCATCCATCAGCTTGAGCACGTCGGGGTAATGGTTTGAACTGGAATTCTTGAACGGTATGTGGCAGCAGATGAAAATCATCTTCTCGGCCTTGTTGTCCACCAGTGCAATATCCTGCTTGAGCCAGTCGATCTGGGCCTGGGTGAATCCGCCGCTGTAACTCCAGGTCTTGCCGTTGCTCTTGCTGGAACTCTTTTGCTCGGTGACCATTATGTCGTCCATCGACACCACGTGCACATCGCCTCTGTCGAACGAATAATTGACAGGACCGTAGTACTTACCGAAGGTGGACGTGGCGTTGTAGTCGTCCATCAGGTTGTCGGAAGTGTCGGGCTGCAGTGAGTCGTGGTCGTGGTTGCCTATGGTCTGGAAGAAGATGATATAGCTCGTGCCGTTGTGGACCGCCGACATGGATGCTCTCATAGTGGGCCACATATCGGTGCTGTCGAATACTATATCGCCGAGGGTCATGGCGTACACGCTTGACTTGCCGGCCGTTGTCTTCTTGATGTCGGGGATGGTCTCGGAGTTGTAGCGGCTGGCATTGCTCGATGTGGCGCACTGCGGGTCACCGATGCCTATGAAGGTCCAGTTGGTCTCTTTGCCGCCGGAGAGCTTCTCAAGAGTGAAATCGGTGCGCAGCAACTCTCCGTTGGGCTTTACCGCCTTGTAAAAGACAGGAAGGCTGGGCGAAGTGGGCGCCTCCACTTTGTAGTCGGCGGGAGTCGTGTAATAAATGAAACGCGTGAGCGCGTTCGATTTGAATTGGTACACCCCGTTCTCGTCTGTCTTGGTGCAATTGTATCCGTCGGTGACGATAACTCCCGGAATACCCTTGCCTGTGGTCTTGTCCTGGATCAGTCCGGCGAGGTCGTTCACTTCGAGAATTTCGGTGCCGTTTATGCGGACCTTGCCATCGTCCGGGGGCTCAGGCTCCATGAAACTTGTGACTTTGGAGAGCTTGTACCCGGTTGCGGAAGCCGGACCGCTATAGTCGAAAGTCATTTGTTCCGGCTTGGATGAAACCAGGGTATAGGTGCCGGTGAGTGACTCGAACAGATATTTGTTTCCGGCTGTTTTGACTGAGTATACTTTACTGTCAATCTGTGTAAACAGATTATCCTCAGCATACACCTTTCCATTGTAATAAGTAACACCCTGAACCTCAGAGGTGAGTTTTTTGACGATATAGCCGCCTTTCCCGTCGAAGACATACAACGCGGAGACCTTAAGATCGTTCCACATTGCCCCGTTGCTCGAGGCTGAAAACACCCAGGTACCGCTCATGTCCGCCGGAGCGTAAGTATCTTCCTTCGTGCAGGAAGCAATGACCGCCAAAAAAAGACAGACGAAGAAGAATTTGAAAGTTTTCATCAATACTGACAGTAGTGTTTAAGTATTAAAGGGGCCGACCTAAGCCGACCCCTTTTATTGAGAGACGTTTATGACTAATCGGGCATGGTGCCTTCCTGGGCGGAACCGCCGTTGGCAAGGCCGACAAGACCAAGAGTTCCGATATTGCCGCCGAAGGTCATGTTCTTGTAGTAAATCACGGTGCCGTCGCTGGGTGCGTTGCGGAAGCGTCCGAGCAGCTTGGCGCTGGTGACTGAACCGGAAGTGGAGAGTGTAGTATTGATGGTACAGTCGCTCCACTGCTTGATGACATCCTTGCCGAAGCCGCCGGCTACACCGCCGTAGAAGGAGGATCCTGCAGCTTCGATATTGACGTTGTTGTTAGCGCTGCAGCCAGTGAACGATGCGTTGGCATAACCGACAAGAGAGCCGATTTCAGGCTCCTTGCCGGAGATACCTACGCACCTCTTAACATCCACGTCGCCGTTTGCTACGCAGCCGGTCATGACACCGTTGAATGCTCCGCAAAGGCTTCCAACGCACATTGCCTCGGCGCTGTCTATTTCGATCTTACCGCTATTCTTGCAGTTGGTCATAGTCTGGGTGCCGCTGTAGGTTGCCATAATACCTCCGATGTAATTGAGGACGGCCTGGGTTACACCACCCTTGTATGCAATGGTACCGCTGTTCTCGCAGTCGCTGATTTCAGCGGCAACAAGAGAAGCGCCAACTATACCGGAAACGTAGTCCTGATAGGAGAAGTAGTTGGAAGTATTGGAACCGAGGGCTGCACTGTTGCAGTCGAAGGTCAGGTCACCGGAGTTGGAGCAATTCTTGATGCTGGTTGCATAAGACCAGCCGACTACAGCGCCAACGCGGGCCACCTTGTGCCAGAGACCGATGTTGAGCTCGCCCTGGTTATGGCAGTCTTCAACAGGTACGCAGGAATAACCTACAACACCGCCGCCACCGGCCTGGGTGCCGCCTGCAGTCTTCTGGCAAACCTGGATATCCATCTTGCCCTTGTTGATACATCCGCTGATGATACCACCGGAATAAGATGCAAGATAGTACTCGCCAACGCCGCCGACAACTCCGGCGAACAGAGGCTGATGAATACCGCCGCAACCGGCGTTACCTTCAGTACCTGCAGCCCAGACACCCTTGGCGATAACAGTACCTTCGTTGATACAGTCTTTAACGCTCTTGGTTACGTAACCGGCCACACCGCCGACTGCGGGACGGGTACTGGAAGCGGCAGGATCGTCGCTGTCCTGAATACTGACTGTGCCCTTGTTGGTGCAGTTTTCGAGGGTGCCTTCAAGATAACCGATAACACCGCCGACGTCGCAATAAGAGCCGCTATTGTTGACAGCCCAGATGTGGGATACAGCTCCGGTGTTGATGCAACCCTTGACGATACCATAGTCCTTGAGTCCGTTTCCGTCGTTGATGCCGCCGCCCTTCTTGTTGACTATAGAAGCGCCGATGACACCGCCGATGTACATATTCTTAGGAGTGCTGGCAGTATTGAACTTAACGGCGCCGTTATTGGTGCAGTTCTCGACATTCACTACTCCGGGATTTCCTTCGAACTGTCCTATAACGCCTCCTATGCAGTTGTTGGATGCAGAACCTGTGGAGGTGTTGAAGATGATGTCACCATTGTTGACGCAGCCCTTTACCAGACCGGTAGAACGACCTGCGATGGTGCCGAAGTAGGTAACTTCGGTCAGGTCGTCATTACATGTTGCGCTGGCGTTGTTTACGCAGTTCTCGATGGTTCCTTCATTGAGGGCGGCAATGAATCCGGAAGTACCGGGGATTATGCTCATTGTGCAGCTTGCGTCAATGACGAGGTTCTTGATAGTACCGCTGTTGACCAGGAATAGTGCATCTCCATAATTAGACCAGTTCTTGATGCTGTGGTTCTTTCCGTCGAATGTTCCGCCGAATGCCTTTGCGGCAATGATATCGTAGCCGGTCATGTCGATGTCGTCCTCGAGTGTGTAGACATCGGCTTCGCCTGACTGTTCGGCAATCTCGGTGAAGAAGCGGGAGAGCTGCTCTGCAGTAGAGATGGCAGGGGAGAAGTCGGGTTTGACTGGAGTCTTGACTCCGGTGACGGTAGAGTAGTTGGTGAAGATTTTCTGGCCGTCTTCGGTCTTGAAGGCCTTTACGCGAATATCATAAGAAGTAGACTGCTCGAGTTTCTGTATCAGGATGCTTGCATCGACAATATCGTCCCCGACTATAATCCATTCGCTGGAATCGGAAGGTTTGTATTCAACCTGATAACCTTCAGCGGGTCCGGAAAGGGACCATGAGACCAGAATGGAACTGTAGGTTTTGGCTGTGGCGGTGAGGTCCTGCGGCTCGACGAATTCGGAGATTACCAGTCCGTTGCCAACACTGATCTGGACCACAATATCGTCGCGCTTGAGATAAACCCACTCAGAGTAAACCGAGTAAGCATAGTTTGCCCTGATTCTCACGAAGTACCTGTCGCCCTTTGTCAGCTTACTGAAGGAACATGCTTCGCTGATGTTGCCGGCATCATCAACAGCCATGATTGTCTTGGCAAGAGCTGAATAGTTGTCGCCGGCTGCAGTTAGAGAATCGGTCAACTGTACGGTGAAAGAAAGAGCTCCGTCAGCAACTGCGTTCTTTCCGTCCCAGAACACTGAGATTGACGTGGCGGACATTCCGTCAACGTCGAGCTCCAGGTTCTCGGGGCGGGCTTTTGAAGGGTTGATGCCCGAGATCCTTTCATATGGCTTGTCTATGTCGCACCCGGCAAGGAGCAAAAGCGCGACAGAGAGGCCGATTGCAGATAATTTGGAAAGTTTCATAATGTTTTTTGTTATTGAAAACAACAAGAAAGGTTCGCCTTTCGACGCACCGTAACCACATTATGTTTTTCTTCTTTGAGACTTACGATGCAAAGATATGATTTTCGAAACGAAAAAACAAATTTTGTTTCATGCGTATAATATATATGGAAAAATACTATCTTTGTCAATTGATAGATAACACTAACTTTTAACTTACATCGCACAAAGGAATAAACAAAAAACAAAAAACAAAAACGGAAGCCAGCTAACAATCCTAACCTATTTGTTTTTCGAGACTTACAATTTTGAAAAAATATTTAGGATCATTAGTTACTATGAGATTATTCAAATCAAGTTTCGCTGCACTCGTGTTGGGGTTGCTGTTCTCCGGCACGTTGATTGCGCAGAACATGACTGTTTCCGGCGTTGTTGCTGATGCCAGCAACGTTCCAGTGGTCGGCGCGGCCGTCATGGTTAAGGGTACGTCGAGGGGTGCTGTCACCGACATCGACGGTAAATATACCCTTCAGGCTGCCCCTGACGCCGTCCTTATTTGCCAGAGTATCGGATACAAGACCATCGAAGAGGCTGTCGCCGGTCGCTCTGTGATTAACTTTAGTCTTGCAGACGATGCGGAAGTCCTGGAGGCTACCGTCGTCGTCGGTTATGGTACTCTTAAGAAAACCCAGCTTGTGGGTGCCGTCGAGACGGTAGAGGGAGAGTCCCTCGAGAACAGAACCAACGCTACGGTATCCCGTTCCCTTCAAGGTCAGGTAGCTGGCTTGCAGATTGTTACCGTCGACGGTAAGGCTTCCCACCAGGGTGCCATCAGTATTCGAGGCAACAACAAAAAGTCCTATGAATCCCGTACCGCTACTTCCGGTAAGGAATTCGGTACCTACACTATGGGACAAGGTGGTAGCTGTCTTATTATGATTGACGGCGTGGAAGGTGACCTTTCCACCGTCAACCCCGAGGACATCGAGACGATATCCGTTCTTAAGGATGCCGCTTCCTGCGCCGTTTACGGTGCACGTGGAGCATTCGGCGTTATCCTCGTGACCACCAAGAAGCCCTCGACCGACAAGGTTTCCGCCAACTTCAGCGCATCTTATGGTATTAACCGCAGAACCCGTATCTGGGAAGACGAGATCGTTTCCGACGGTCCCACCTGGGCAAAGTATTATATACTCTTCTCCCAACTCTCTGCCAGTACTCCCCAGAAGGGCGGCGGCCTGAACGGCGCTTATCCTTCGGCGGTCAATGGTTACGATACCTTCTCTCCGGCATACTACGAGGAACTCTGCCGCCGCTGGCAGGATCCTGACTATGAGTTCTACCAGAATCCTTACGGCTATGAGGCCGACGGTACTTACCGTTACTATGGTAGTACGAACTGGTATGACATCTACTACAAGGATTACAACTCCACTCAGAACTATAATTTCAACGTTTCCGGTTCCGGCGAAAAGACTACGTTCAGCGTGAGCGGCCGTTATTATACACAGGATGGTATCTACAACTTCGGCAACGAGGAGTTCAATTCCCTGAACCTGCGTGCCAAGGGATCCATTCAGGTTACACCCTGGTTTAAGATTTCCGAGAACGCGTCCATCTTCAAGAGGAAATATCATCAGCCTTCAATCGTTTCCGGTTCATACGTTATCCAGCGTCAGTTCGAAATCCGTGCGCAACCTGTTCTCGTTCCTCTGAACGAAGACGGAACCACGACATTCGCCGGTGCCGCAACCTGCTACACCGCATGGCATAACGACGAGGCGTATCAGGAAAACAACAAGTTCGACGCTATCTCCACGACGACTCTCGAGCTCACTCCTATCAAGGATGTGCTTAAGTTCACCGGCGACTTGACGCTCAAGACCATACGTTCCACCCAGCTGCGTCTTTCACCTATGCAGACCGGTCACCTTAGCCCTACCGGTACCAAGAACTACAACGAGTACACATCTTCATATAAGAGTGACTGGCGTTACAATACCGACTATCTGGCTGCCAATATCGTAGGTAACTGGACTCCGAAACTCGGTGAAAAGCATGACCTCGACGTAACGGCCGGATGGAATCTCGCTACTACAAATTACCGCAGGCTATATCTGCAGAGACGTGGTGTAATGTATCCCCAGATTCCTTCCTTCGAACTTTTCGATCTCGACGTTTACAATGTCAATGACGACGGTTACGACCGTGCGGAAGTGGGTGTCTTCGGCCGTATCAACTACACGCTTCTTAACAGGTATATCTTCGAGGTTGCGGGACGTTATGACGGTTCTTCCCGTTTCCCTGCATCCCAGCGCTGGGGTTTCTTCCCTTCAGTCTCCATAGGCTGGCGTGTTTCAGAAGAGCCTTGGATGAGGGGCGCCAAGTCATGGCTCAACAATCTTAAGCTCAGGGCTAATGCCGGTTCTCTGGGAAATGCCAGCATTTCCGACTATGCCTTCATGGATACCTGGGCCATCGCCAAATCCAGTGTCGTAATACAGGGCCAGAAAGTGCCTTATACCATTTCCCCTACCAGCCTTGTTCCCGAATCGCTTACCTGGGAGACTATTACCACCTACGACGTAGGTATGGACTTCGATATATTCAACAATCGTCTGTCCTTCTCCGGTGACGCTTACATCAAGGATTCAAAGGACCTCCTCATTGCCGGTCCCACCCTGCCTCAGCAGCTCGGTGCATCTACACCTAAGGGCAACTACGGTTCAACCCGTGACATCGGCTGGGAAGTCCAGCTTCAGTGGAAAGACCAGTTCAAGCTTGGCGGCAAGCCTTTCGCTTACAGCATCAAGGGAACCCTGTTCGACAACCGCTGCTTCGTCACAAGCTTCTACAACGCTACCGGCGACATATTCAACTTCTATGAAGGCAAGGAACTCGGTGAAATATGGGGTTACCGTACAGCAGGTATCTTCGCTACCAATGAAGAGTCCAACGACTGGGCAACCGACGTGTTCCACCAGAACGGTACTTCTATTTATCGTACTTATGCAGGTGACCTCAAGTTCGTGGATGTCAACGGTGACGGCACCATCAACTATGGAAAGGCTATCCTTGACGATCACGGCGACCTCGAAAGGATCGGTAACGAGACTCCCCGCTATCAGTTCGGTATCGTGCTCGGCGCCAACTGGAACAATATAGGCATCAGCGCCTCGTTCCGCGGCGTGGGCAAGAAGGAATGGTACTTCTCAACCGGTTCCGGTATGTTCTACGGTATGTACGACCGCCCTTACGGTATCTTGCTCAAGAGCCAGCTCAATACCATGGTCGACATCGACACCAGTTCTGAAAGGTGGGTTGTGACCAATATGGACTCCAATCCTTACTGGACTGCACAACGCGGTTACGTATCCAACCGTAACGTGGGACCTCTGTCCACTCCAAATGACCACTTCCTCCAGAATGTCGCTTTCATAAGGCTTCAGAATCTCACCATCGACTACACGATTCCCAAGAAGATTACCGAGAAAGTCAACATCAAGAAACTCAATGTTTACTTCTCCGGTGAGAACCTCTTTACCTATTCTCCTCTATACCTGCACAGTACTACTATCGACCCTGAGGTCATTGAAGCAGGCGACGAGGATACCAACAACCACGCCAAGGGTTATGACGGTATGGGCGAAGGCTACAGCTACCCTATGCTCAAGACCTTCACTCTGGGAATCAACCTCTCATTCTAAAAAGCACTTGCCATGAAAAAAATATTTTTTGCAATAATGAGTGTTGCGGCGGTCTTTAGCCTTTCTTCCTGTGAGAAACTGCTGACCGTTTCCCCTATCGATGAGGTTTCCGCCGATACTTTCCTTTCCACTGAGCAGGAGCTTAAGCTCTTCGCCATGGGCTTGATCGAGACTTATCAGCCCACCGCGGATGATATTGCCAACGGCTCCGATATCGCTTCCGACCTCACGGCCAAGCGTGACGCTTCTAAATTCTGGTATCCCGGCGACATTTACAAGCCCAATGACCGGGGCGCCTGGTCTTACACCAACGTTCGTCGTGCCAATGTGCTCATCAATAATATGGTGCGGGCAAAGGGCAATGTCTCTGATGAGATTTACAATCATTATCAGGGCGTTGGCCGCTTCTGGAGAGCTTACTTCATCTGGGGTAAGGTCCAGGCTTACGGCGACGTGCCATGGCAGGAGACCCTCGTGGATCCGAAAGACAGCGTTTCTCTATATGCTCCCAGGGATGACCGCGAATTCGTCGTTCACAAGTGCATCGAGGACCTGCAGTATGCGGTTGATAATTGCCTTGGCGACGATACCTACAAGAATGTCATCAACAAGTGGGTTGCTGCCGCCGCCCTTTCCAGAATGGCCCTATATGAGGGAACCTACAGGAAGTACTTCGATGTCAACACGTCCACCTACAAGCCCTGGACAAATAAATACGAAACTGCCGATCAGCTGTTGCAGATTGCTGTGGAAGCCAGTAAAGTTCTTATGTCGTCGGGCAAATTCTCGCTCAACCCCAGTTATCACGACAATTTCGTTACCGAGAACCTGCTCAGTAACCCTGAGATGATCTGGGTGGCCGAGTATTCCACCGGTGATGACGCTACCCGCACTCACTCCCTGACCTCTGACTTCCGCGGTTCCACCGTGGGCGGCCCGAGCCCCACCAAGGAGTATGTCAATCACTTCCTCAAGATCGACGGAACACCTATCACCGACGACAAGATTCCTCTGTACGAAGAGATGGCTGCCGATAACGGCCGTGATCCTCGTCTGAACAACAACGTCAATCATGTCGGTCTTACCTACAAAGCTCTCTCCGGCGAAACCTACGCCAAGTGGATGCCTTGCCAGCTGACTTATTCGGGCTACAACCTCACCAAGTGGAACATCGAGGAAGAGGTGCAGTTCCAGGTTGCCAAGTGCGGTAACTCTATTCCTATCTTCCGCTATGCCGAGGTGCTCCTCAACTATGCTGAAGCAAAAGCCGAGCTCGGCCAGATGGATGACGCCGTGTGGGCTGAGTCCGTCGGCCTGATCCGCCAGCGCGCAGGACTGACATACACCGGACGTCCCAAGGCGGTGGACAAGATGCTGTATGATTACTATGCAGCTCCTTACGATTTTGAGGAGCAGGGACTGCAGGGCAACCGCGCCAATGACCTCAAGGCTCACCTTACAGCCGACCTTCTCGAGATCCGTCGCGAAAGAGTTACGGAACTCGGATATGAAGGTTTGCGCGGCGATGACCTTCACCGCTGGCACTGTCTCAGTCTCATTACCGAGAAGAATACCAACGGCCGTGGTAACCGCGGTATCTGGGTCACTAAAGAGGACTTCAAGAACGGTTTCCTTTTCAATCCCGTATTCACTCCCAATGCCCAGGGTACAGGCGGCTACAATTACGACGCAACTACCGACACCTATTCTGTCGCTACTGACGGCAAGGGCGGATTTGACCTGATACACGGTAAAGTGACCTTTGGTTCCAAGGCTTCCGAGACATCTTTCGGTATTGCAAACAGCGGCGCCGACCAGAGCTTCTCGCTTTCCGAGGGAGACCATGGCTACCTGATCTTCCACTACGCCCTTGAGTTTGCATTGAAGAAGTATTTGTATCCTGTCAACTCCAATTCAGTTCTTCTCCTCAACCCCAATATCACTCAGAACTGGGGATGGGATTAATTTATGATGAATAATTATTTCAACTGTTTATTAATGGCAGCAGCCCTCTTCGCGGGGGCTGCTTGCCAAAATGTCGACCCGGACGATCCCAACAAGGGCGGCAACAAAAATAACGAGCGCTTGACTGAACTTAACGGTACTCAGATCAGCGAGGACGCAAACATGATAGGCGTAGTAAAAGACGCCTCCGGCAAGCCTCTCTCAGGTGTTCCGGTGACCGATGGTTATACTTACGTGGTTACGGACGCAAACGGAGTCTACCAGATTGTTGGCAGCAGATATGCCCGCAAAGCCTACCTGAGCGTTCCCTCCGGATACGAAATTCCGCTTGACCCCGGCGCGCATCTGCCTGCCTTTTTCTCACCCGGAACTATAGTCAGGGATCAGCAGAACCGCTATGACTTCACCCTTACCCCTCAGGCAACTCCTGAAGACAAGTTTACGCTTGTGATGATAGGTGACCCCCAGTGCCAGACGGATGCACAAGTGCAGAGATATTCTACGGAGAGTGTTCCCAACATGCAGAGCACGCTTTCGACTTTTGCGTCCAAGTATCCCAATCCGTACGCCATTACTCTCGGTGACATTACCTTCGACAGCACTAATACTTGGGCGGGCATGAAGGCGTCAATGTCCAACGTCAAGGTTGGTAACAGGTATCTGCCGTTCTTCCAGTGTATCGGCAACCATGACCACAACTCCCAGACCAGCACGGACTTTGATGCTACTATCAGCTTCTTTGAAACCTTCGGCCCTACCGATTACTCATTCAACAGGGGCAACTTCCACATCATAGTGATGGACGATGTGCTTGCCACCACCACATCCACAAATTCCAGCCCCAACAAGGCTACATGGAACTACAACGGCGGTTTTACAACCTACCAGTGGAAGTGGCTTCAGGCCGACCTGGAACTTGTGCCTGACAAGGCGAACAAGTGCGTGATCTTGTGCTGCCACATTCCTTTCCGCGGCGGTGCTGCAGAAGGCGGTGCCAGTGTCAACAAGAAGGATGCGTACTACTCTGAAGTCCTTACAGCCCTCAAGGAGTTCAAGGAAGCTCACATAATGATAGGCCACACCCATTATCCGCAGAACTATCTTCATAACTCATACAGGACCAAGAGCGGCCTGCCTATTTATGAGCATATTCATGGAGCGGCCTGCGGCGCCTGGTGGAGCAGCAATTTGAATACAAACGGCCAGCCGAACGGCTACAGCCTTTATGAATGTGATGCCAAGAACGGAACCATCACCAATTGGATAGCCAAGAGTACCAAGGATGATGTAGGTGTACAGATGAGGGTTTACGACGGCGATCAGATATACTCCGGAACCAAGGGCTACCGCTATGCCTGGACCACTACCTCAAGCGGCGGCTCGGGAGCATTGAACGTCGGAGGCTCATCCAATATCTTCGCCAAGGGTAATCAGGTATTCAAGAATGCTTTCGTTGCCGCTGTCTGGAACGATGATGCGGCCAACTGGAAGGTTGAGATGTACCAGAACGGAGCAAAGGTAGGCGATTTCAAACGTCTCGGCGATGGCGGAAGTTGTGATGTATGCGTATGTTCGTTCTTCTTCAATGAACTGAACAAGAACACGACCTCGTGGACTACCAGTACTGCAAGCCACTACTGGTATTACGTTCCGGTTTCCGGGAATCCCAGTTCCGAGAAGAATTGGGAGGTCGTAGCTACGCAGACCATTCCTTCCAGCAAAGAGACCAATGTCTATCGCTGCAGTGCGTTTACAGTTGACTACGGCGGATTTGCTTTTTAGTTTTACTTAACCCAGCAATTCGAGGGCGGCGTCCAGGCTAAGGGCGTCGCTCTCTTTGTATCCGCCGTTGCAGGTTCGCCTCAGCGAGCCCAGAAAGGCGCCGCTGCCCAGGGCCTCGCCCAGGTCGCGGGCGAGGGCGCGGATGTATGTGCCTTTTGAGCAGGCGACGCGGATGAGGGCGTGCTTGAGGCTGTAGCCGCGCACGTCGGCCACTTTTATGCGCCCGCGGCCCGCGGTGGGCTCAACGGGGTCGGGGGCGTCGAAGCTGTTGTTGTACGACAGCAGCTGCAGGTCATATATGTTAATAAGTGAAGACTGAAGGATGTCTCCGGGGTCGAATGCTTCGCCTCGTAACTGCGCTTCCTTTAGCAGGCGCCGCGCCGTCTCGTATGCGCGAACGCCGTCCACCGACTTTGCGCTGAAAAGGGGAGCAACCTGCATCTGTTCTCCCACAAAAGAGGGGAGTACAGATAGTATAGTCTCCCGGCTTACTCCGTCCAGAGGGCAAGTCCGGTCGATATCTTTTTCCAGGTCGAATGAGGGCGTGGTGGCCCCGAAGCATATTCCTGCCTGGTATTCCTTGGGCGAAGCCTGAAGCTCTTCCGCGCGGCGTGTGGCCGCCCCGATGCATACCAGCAGGATGCCGGTAGCCAGAGGATCGAGCGTGCCGGCATGGCCGACCTTGAGGTTCTTTTTGCTGAAGTGCCGGCAAGCCGCCCACTTGATTTTACGGATTACGTCGGCGGAAGTCCAGCGGTACGGTTTGTCTACCGGCAGCACTATCCCGTCCGGGTAATCGGAAATATCATTGGAGAACATTGTGTGTCTGATGTTGTGGCGGGGGG
>JAGCCX010000037.1 GCA_017651465.1 Bacteroidales bacterium | reverse complement strand
CTACCTTTGCAAACTATTTTTGGATATTAATTATTATTAACCATAGTTATGCAAAGCAAAGGAGCAATCAGACTCGTAGCTATCCTGCTCGCACTTGCCTGCCTCTGGCAGCTCTCCTTCACCGCTGTTACCAGCATCCAGGAGAAGAAGGCCGCAAAGGCCGCGGCCGCAAAGGTTGACGCGTTCAGCCAGAGTGCCGAATTCGCAAAAGTCGCAGCAGAAGATCAAGCTTTTTTCCTTGATTCACTGAGGAAAAACGAAGAAAAGAGGTACACCGATTCTATTTCTTCCCAGAAAGTTTATTTTGGAAACACATTTAAAGCAGTAAAGGCCAAGGAGATCAACCTCGGTCTGGACCTCAAGGGCGGTATGAACGTTATGCTGCAGGTTCAGCTGGAAGATCTCGTAAGGGCACTTTCGGGTAACAACCAGAGCCCCGAGTTCCAGCAGGCCATATCTCTGGCAAAGCAGCGTATGGTGGGTTCGCAGAGCGACTTCATCACCCTGTTTGCCGAGGCCTGGAAGGAAGTCACCGGAGGCACCCGCCTCTCGCAGGTGTTCGGTACATACGAAATGCGCGACCGCATCAAGCCCGAATCCACCGACGAGCAGGTTGTGTCCGTCATCAAGGAAGAGGCCGAGAGCGCCATTTCCAACTCCTTCAATGTGCTCCGCAACCGTATCGACCGTTTCGGCGTCACCCAGCCCAGCATCCAGAAGATCGGCAACACCGGCCGTATCCTCGTGGAGCTTCCTGGTGTAAAGGAGCCTGAGCGTGTGCGTAAGCTCCTCCAGGGCACCGCATCCCTCGAGTTCTGGACAACGTTCGACGCTGCCGAAATCACCCCTTACCTGCAGGAGGCAAACGCCCTGCTCGCCCAGTACGCCGCAACCGAAGCTGAGGTTGAGGCCGAGGAGCCCGAAAAGGCAGAGGAGGACGATCTGGTAGCCGAGGAACTCAAGGCCCAGAACGCCGAGGAGGAGGGCCTGGCCGCCTACAAGAAGGCCAACCCCCTGTTCGCAGTGCTGCAGCCCACCAACTATCGCGGCAACGCCTGCATCGGTTTGGCTGCCGCAGCCGATACCGCTGCTGTGAACAAGTATCTCCGTATGCCCGAGGTTGCCGACCTGTTCCCCGCCGAGTTCCGCCCTATGTGGAGCGTAAAACCCTCGGAGTACGCAGCATCCGACAACATCTTCGAGCTCATTGCCATCAAGTCGAGCAGCCGTGACGGCAAGGCTCCCCTTGACGGTGGCGTAGTTACCGACGCCCGCGTCACCACCAACGACCGCCGCGGAGGTTCCCCTACCGTATCTATGACTATGAACGCCGAGGGCGCCAACATCTGGGCCCGTCTGACCAAAGACAACATCGGCAAGCAGATCGCAATCGTCCTGGACGGTACCGTATATTCCTATCCTACCGTCAACAGCGAGATTTCCGGAGGTTCTTCCGAGATCAGCGGCAACTTCTCTATGGAAGAGGCAACCGACCTTACCAACGTTCTTAAGTCCGGTAAGCTTCCCGCCCCCGCCACCATCGTGCAGGAGCAGGTCGTAGGTCCTTCGCTCGGTGCAGAGTCCATCAGGGCCGGTCTCATCTCCTTCCTGGTGGCCTTCCTGCTCGTGCTCATCTATATGATCCTGTTCTACAAGGGTGCAGGTCTGGTGGCCGACTTTGCTCTGCTCACCAACGTGCTGCTGCTCTTCGGTACCCTGGCATCGTTCGGCGCCGTCCTTACCCTGCCCGGTATCGCCGGTTTGGTATTGACCCTGGGTATGGCAGTGGACGCCAACGTTATTATCTACGAGCGTATCAAGGAAGAGCTTAAGGCCGGCAAGGGTCTTGGCAAGGCCGTCCACGACGGTTACGCCAACGCTTACTCCGCCATTATCGACGGTCAGGTGACCACCCTCCTCACCGGTCTTGTGCTGTTCTTCTTCGGTTCCGGCCCCATCAAGGGCTTCGCTACCACCCTCATCATCGGTATCATCACCTCCGTTCTGACCAGCATCTTCATCACCCGTCTCATCATCGACGACCGCGTGAGCAAGGGCAAGAGCGTCAGCTTCGAGTGGAACTGGTCCAAGAACTTCCTCAAGAACACCAACATCGACTTTGTCGGTGGCCGCAAGTGGTCTTACATCATCTCCGGCGCCCTCATTCTGGTGGCCATCGGTTCCATCGCATTCAAGGGCTTCACCTATGGTGTCGACTTCACCGGCGGTCGTACCTATGTGGTACGTTTCGACCAGCCCGTCACCGCTGAGCAGGTCCGCTCTGCCGTGAGCGACGTGTTCTCCGCAGCCGATCCTGAGTCTTCGGTGGAAGTCAAGCAGTTCGGTGGCGAGTCACAGATGAAGATCACCACCTCCTACAAGGTTAAGGATGAGTCTTCTTCCGTAGATACCGAGATCGAAGGTATGTTGTTCGAGTCACTCAAGGGCTTCTTCAAGGAGGGCCTTACCCTGACCGACTTCACCTCCACCCTGGACAACCCCAACGGTATCATCTCCTCCGACAAGGTGGGCGCTTCAATAGCCAGCGACATCAAGCGTTCGGCAGTCATAAGCGTGATCCTCGCGCTCCTTATCATCTTCGCCTACATCGCCTGGAGGTTCAAGGGATGGAGCTGGGGTCTTGGCGGCGTTGTGTCGCTTGCCCATACCGCCATCATCCTTATCGGTTTCTTCTCGCTGTTCAGCGGCATCCTGCCGTTCAACCTCGACGTGGACCAGACGTTCATTGCAGCTATCCTGACCATCATCGGTTACGCCATCAACGATAACGTGGTTATCTTCGACCGTATCCGTGAGAACCTCGGGCTGCACCCGAACGACAACTTCAAGGATATGGTCAACAAGTCGCTCAACCAGACCCTCACCCGTACGGTGAACACCTCCGTATCCACCTTGCTGCCTATGCTTGCCATAGCAATTTTCGGCGGTGAGAGCATCAGGGGTCTGTCGGTGGCTCTGTGCCTGGGTATCCTCGTGGGAACTTACGCATCAATTATGATCGGTACTCCCATTATGTACGACGCTACCCGCAGAAGCGCCAAGAAAAGCGCCAAGAAATAACAGCTGCGCAACAGCATAATTTTCAAGTGGCCCGGAATAATAATCCGGGTCACTTTTTTATAATTATTTGTTATATTTGCAATATGCAGGATTTTGGTCAACTGGGCCGGCGGGAAGCAATTAGGCAGTTGTTCGAGGGTTCGCCCTTCGAGCCTTTCCGCCCTGCACTCACTGAGGGCGGCGCCCGGTGCCTGAGCGCCTCCCGCCTGCTGCTGGAAGGCATCGACTTCGACCTTGTATATTTCCCCCTCAAACATCTGGGCTACAAGAGCGTGGCGGCCGTAACGGGCGAGCTCTACGCGGGCCTCGCCTCCCCCGCCACCCTTAAAATAGCGCTTGGACTGTCGGCCAAACTGGGTTTTGACCGCATCAAGGAGCTGTGGAGCGGCGTGGTCAGCGCGGCGCAGGAATTCGGCTACAAGTCGCTCTCGCTTGACCTGCAGCCGTCGCTGAGCGGGCTGAGCATTAGCGTGAGCGCTACCGGCGCGGTGAGCGGGGGCGAGCTCCCCTCCCCTGCATCCAAAGACCTGCTGTGCATCAGCGGAGCCCTCGGCGCGGCCTATCTGGGCCTTCAGGTGCTCGAAAAGGGCAAATCGGCATTCGAGAACGGGGGCGGAAACCAGGAAGAACTGGAGCGCTACCGTATGCTGGTTGGGGCTTATCTCAAGCCCGAACTGCCCGTGGGCTTGCCCGAGGCGCTTGCAGAGTCCGGGATCAAGCCATCGGGGGCATATTTTGTAGACCGGGGCCTGGCCGACGCCCTGCTTAAGATAGTGAGCGACACGGGGCTTGGCGCCAAGGTCTATGCCGACCGCATCCCCTTCGAGGGCGGCAGCTTCGAACTGGGCAAGGCCCTCGACATCGACCCCGTTTCGGCGGCTATGAACGGCGGAGACGACTACCGGCTGCTGCTCTGCGTGCCTATGAGCAGCTACGAGAGCCTCAGGCACGACTTCCAGACCTTCGACATTATCGGCCATCTGGCCCAGAGCGACGTAGGCGCCGTACTGGTATCGCCCGACGGCCTGGAGCATCCAGTGTCGGCCCCGGGCTGGAGCACAACAGACAACCACTAATTCTTTATACAAATGAAAAAAGTTATCGTTATCCTCAGTGCGCTTACTCTCTGCGCCACCGCCGCCAATGCTCAGGATTGGCTTAAAGACTTCCTCAAAGTGGCCACAGAAAAGGTCGGTGATGTTATTACCGGCACATCCTCCGCCGCAGCGTTTGACATCAAGGGCTCCTGGAACTATCAGGGCGTTGCCATCGGCGCAGGCTCCGACAATGTTCTCACCAGCATCGCCGCATCTGCAGGCACCGGCACCATCGAGAAGAAGTGCGACGACCTCCTGGCCAAGGCAGGCATCAAGCCCGGCGCTGCCAAGTTCAACTTCAAAGACGATGGTTCCTTCACCCTCAACGCCGGAAAGATCAACCTGCCCGGCACCTGGACAAAAGAAGGTGACAAGCTCACCATCAACTTTGCCAAGCTGTTCACATTCAAGCTCGTGGGCACCATCAAGAAGACCAGCACCGGCTGCGAGATCCTGTTCGACTCCGGCAAGTTCGTAGATTTCATCAAGAAGGTTCTCGAAGTGGTCAACAAGGTGGCCAACAATTCCACCCTCTCCGCCGTACAGAGCGCCCTCGCCAACGTCAACGACCTCAAGCTCGGATTTAAGCTTGCCAAGTAAGACGCTGCAATCAGAATTATTGAGGCCGGCCCGGAGGGGTCGGCCTCTTTTTATGCGGCTTTCTTTTTGAGATTGTAGTTCATCCCCAGATAACGGGCGCGCTGCACGAACTCGCTGGTGACATTTACCAGATACTTTTTGGAGTGGAAGTCGAGGTTGTAGCCCGTGCCCTTGTCGCGCAGCACTACCGACAGGGGGATATTGCCGGGACTGCTCTTCAGGAGCCCTATCAGGTCTTTGCGGAAAGCGGGACAGAGAAGGGCGGTGTCGATTTCAAGAGTAATGCCCGAGATGAAGCTTTCGGCCACATTGCCCAGAAGAAGTATCTTTTTGATTTTGAAGGTGTATGGGGCCGTCTTGCCCTGCGCCCTCTCCTCCGGCTTAAGGAAGTAGCGCTCGTCGATATCGCCTTGCAGATACAGATACTCGTGGGGCTTCATATATGCCATATAGGTCTCGTAGTCCTTGCCGAAGAGGGCGAACTCATAGTGGCCGTTGTAGTCTTCGAGCGTGACTCGCGCCCCGGGCGATCCCGACTTGGTGGTGATGCTCTTGACCTCGGTGACTATGCCCGCCATTGAGCAGCCGGGGGCCTTTTTACCCTCCTTTTCCGCCTCCTGAACGGCCTCGCCGAGCCGGCCCACGGAAGTGTTGGTAAAGTTGTCTATCTCAAAGGAATAGCGGTCGAGAGGGTGGGCGCTGAGATACATTCCCACATAGTTCTTCTCTTCCTGGAGCAAGAAGAGGGTGTCTTCCTCCTCCGGGGCGGGCGGAATGACGGGGCGCTGGGGCTTGAGTTCCTCTACCTCGCCGAAGAGCGACAAGGAGTTGTCCATCTTGTCCGTCTTGTAGAGCTCCATATACCGGGTAAGGGAGTCCACGAAGCGCTCGCCGGTGGGTACGGGAGCGAAGAACTGGCTGCGCCGCACCCCAAACGAATCGAAAGCTCCGGCAAGGGCCAGGATTTCAATCGATTTGGCCGTTATAACCACGTTTTTGGAGTCTTTGGCACTGCGCTCGGCCATTCTCTCCACAAAGTCGAATAAGTCCTTAAAAAGGCCGTTTTCCGCCCTTTCGGCGATAATTGCGTCCACCACCGTGGAGCTGAAGCTCTTGACACCGCCCAGACCGAAGCGTATATTGCCCTCGCGGTTCACGGTAAAGCGGGCCTCGGACTCGTTGACATCGGGGCTCAACACTTTGATTCCGTGGAGCTTGCAGTCGGCCATAATCTTTTTGATTTCCTCCATGTTGCTGAGGTTGCAAGAAAGGTTGGCGGCAAGGAACTCCGCGGTATAATGGCACTTCAGCCAGCCCGTCTGGTAGCTTACCCAGGCATAGCAGGTGGCGTGTGACTTATTGAAAGCATACTGAGCAAACTTCTCCCAGTCCTTCCAGATCTTGTCGAGAGTCTTTTCGGGGTGGCCGTTGGCCTGCCCCTGGCTCATAAACTTGTCCTTAAGGACCATCATCTCGGCTATCTTCTTCTTGCCCATTGCCTTACGCAGGCGGTCGGCCTCGCCCTTGGTGAATCCGGCCAGCTTGCGGGAGAGGAGCATCACCTGCTCCTGATACACGGTAATGCCATAGGTTTCGGCAAGAAACTCTTCCATCTCGGGGAGGTCGTACTCTATCTTCTGTACCCCCTGCTTACGCTCCACGAAGTCCGGTATGTAGTCCATAGGGCCGGGACGGTAGAGGGCGTTCATAGCGATGAGGTCCTCGAAGCGCTCGGGCTTGAGACGCTGGAGCCAGCTCTTCATTCCTTCCGATTCAAACTGGAACACCACGGTGGTGTCGCCGCGCCCGTAGAGCTCCAGGGTGGGCTTGTCCGCTATGTCTATGGCCTCTATGTCGATATCGATGCCGTGCCGCTGCTTGATGGTGCGCAGGGTCTCGTGTATGATGGAAAGGGTGATGAGGCCCAGGAAGTCCATCTTGAGCATACCCACATCCTCGATATAGTGCCCGTCGTACTGCGACGTCCACAGGTCCTGCCCCGTATCTTTATCCTTTGATATACAGATAGGTATGTAGTCCGTAAGGTTGCCGCGGCCGATGATGGTGGCGCAGGCGTGCATTCCCACCTGGCGTATGCTGCCTTCCAGCTTCTGGGCGTAGTAGAGCACCTCCTTGTTGATGTCCGGGCCGTTTTCCAGCTCGTTGCGGAACTCAGGCACCAGGCGGTAGCAGTTGGCAAGGGTGATTTTGGCGTCTACCTCTTCCATACCCTTCTGGAATGTGCGCATCTGCGTCACGCCGTCTATCTCTACTTCTTCTTCCACTACTTTGAAACCGCTCTTGAGCGTGTCCAGCTTGGGGTTGAAGGGATATTTTTTCTCCACCTTCTCGCTCAGGCGGTCGGGAACCATCTTGGAAAGACGGTTGGCCTCATCGATGCTTACCTCGCTTATACGGGCCACGTCTTTGATGGCGCTCTTGGCAGCCATCGTACCAAAGGTTATCACCCTCGAAACGTGATCCACCCCATAGGTCTTCTCCACGTACTCGTGCGCGTCCGGCAGGTTCTCGAAATCCACGTCTATATCCGGCATCGAGATACGGTCGGGGTTAAGGAATCGCTCGAACAGGAGATTATATTTGATAGGATCCAAGTTGGTGATTCCCAGGCAGTAAGCCACCACGCTGCCGGCCGCCGAGCCTCTTCCGGGCCCCACAAGGTAGCCGTGCGAGCGAGAGGCGGCAATGTAGTCCTGCACAATGAGGAAGTAGTCCGGGAAGCCCATCTTGCAGATGGTCTTGAGCTCGAAGTCGATACGCTCGCTCTGCTCGGCGTTGAGCGTGGCGCCGTAGCGCTTGTGGGCACCGCGGTAGGTCAGCTCGCACAGATAGGCCACCGAATGACAGAAGGCGTCCCCCCGGTATTCCCGCTTCTCGATGCCGGTAGCTTTGTCTTTGCTGACGCTGTAGCGGCCTTCGTCGATGATGCTCTTGTACTGCTCCAGCTTGCTGTCGATGACGGCGAGGAAGTCGGGATCGATCTCATACTTGGGAAGAACGTGCGGACGGTCGATCTTGTAGGCCTCGACCTTGCCCGCCACCTCGAGGGTGTTGGCGAGTGCCTCGGGATGGTCGGGGAACAGGGCCGCCATCTCCTCCTCGCTCTTGATGTACTCCTGCTGGGTGTACCTGACGCGCCCGGGAGAAGAGATGTTGTCGTTGAAAGTCAGGCAGATAAGGCGGTCGTGCACCGGGCCGTCCTCGCGATTGAGGAAATGCGCGTCGTTGGTTGCGACAACCTTTATGCCCAACTCCGCGGAGAGTTTGAAAATACCCTCGTTGACAATCTGCTGCTGACGATATACTTCGTAAATCTTGTCGTAGGCCTCGGCCGGTATGCCCTCCACCTCCGTCTTATGAAGCATCACCTCAAGGTAGTAGTCTTCACCGAACAGGTCTTTATGCCATTGTGCCGCCTTGCGGGCGCCCTCGTAGTCCCCTGCCATCAGGTTCTTTGAAATCTCTCCGGCAAGGCACGCAGAGCTGCAGATCAGGTCCTGGTGGTACTGCTCCAGGGTTTGGTGGGTGATACGGGGACGATAGTAGAAGCCGTTGATAAAGCCCTCGGAGCATATCTTCATAAGGTTCTTGTAGCCGTTGTAGTTCTTGGCCAGCAAGATCAGGTGGAAGTAGGATTTGTGGTCATTGTCCCGCAGGCGGTTGTCGTAGTGCCGGGTAACGTACACCTCGCAGCCCACGATGGGCTTGACTATGGGTTGGCCGTCCGGACCGAGGTTCGATTTGTCCCAGCCCCACTTGAGGAACTCCTTGACTCCGTACATATTACCGTGGTCGGTAATGGCAAGGGCAGGCATATTCAGCTCGCGGGCGCGGGCAAAGAGTTTTTTTATGTCAGACAGACCGTCGAGTATCGAGTACTGTGTGTGTACGTGCAAATGGACAAATGACATGATACAAATATACAGAAAAATACTTACCTTTGGCAATCCGTATTTGAAGTATTTATTATTTTTATAGTGATGAAAAAGTTATTTGTTATCGCAGCTATGATGCTCGTCTGTGCAGGAGCTTTTGCACAGAGAGGCATCCAAAACTACGTTTCCTTGGGTGTTACCGGTGTAACCAACGAAACCGAAGCCATGTTCCAGAACCCCGGCGTGAGCGTAGCTTACGGCCTCCGCAACTTCAATCCCGAGGCTTTCGTATCCTTCTCCTATGGTGGTGAGGTTTTCGCAAGTTTTGTCCCCCTCAACAAATTCCCCAGCTTCGCCACCTATGCGGCTCCTGAGATTGGTGTAGTCATTGGCCCTGTGGGGGTTAAAGGACATTTCCACGCAGGTCCCCTCTTTGGATACAACTCTCTCGCAACCCGCTTCGGAATTGGCTGGAAGTCCGGTTTCGGCATCGACATCGGCCGCCACATCGGCCTTGACGGCAGCTACTACTGGCTCAAGGGCAACCAGATTGCCGCATTTGCAGTACAGTACCGCTTCTAGAACTTTATCTTGATAGTACAACGGACGGAGATCGCACAGATTCCCGTCCGTTTTTCTATTTCAAAGGAGCCTTACAGCATCTCCAGCAGCTGCTTCACAAAGGGGCGGGAATGCACCTGGGGGTGCGGAATGGTGAGTTGGGGGGTGCTGACGGAGTGTTCCCCGTAGAACAATATATCGATGTCGATGATGCGGTTGTGATAGATGCGGGAGCCGTCGGGGGCGTATTCCGGAGCGTCGGTGCGGCCCATAGAGCGCTCTATCTGCTTGCAGATTCTGAGTATGTTTTCGGGCTTGTGGGCGCTGCGGTACACCGCCACGGCATTCAGGAACGGCGGCCCGTCAAAGCCGCAAGCCTCGGTTTCAATAATGCCGGTAGTCTTAACTCTCCGCCCGCCGAATGCCTTGTCAAGCGCCTCCAGGGCCTTGCGGATGTTCGCTTCCCTATCGCCCAGGTTGGTGCCGAGCAGCAGAACGAGATCCTCCTGCCTCATAGCTCCGGATCCCAGCCAAGGGCCACCCGGGCCTCGTCGGAGAGCATACTCTGGTCCCAAACGGGATCGAACGTGAGCTCTATCTGGCAGCTTTTCACGCCCGGAGTGCTCTCTACATTGGTTTTTACCTCTTCCAGCACCTCGTCGGCCATGGGGCAATTGGGCGCAGTAAAGGTCATCTTGATGAACACCTCGTGCTCCTTGTTGATATTCAGCTCGTAGATAAGACCCAGGTCGTAGATATTGACGGGAATCTCCGGGTCGTACACCGCCTTGAGCGAGAGCACAACAGCATCGTAGAGAGGAGCAAGAGCTTTTACATCCTCCGGTGTCAGGACCTCATTCTCACTCATTTTCAGCAGCTTTAGCTTTAATGGTCGCTATCATTGACGCGAGCCCGCCGGCCCTTGTGGGCGACAGATTCTCTTTGAGCCCAAGTGCGTCCAGAAACGAAAAATCGTCATTGAGAATCTCCTGCGGGGTTTGCCCGGAATAGACGCTGATAAGCAGGCTGATGATGCCCTTGGTAATGATGGCGTCGCTGTCGGCGCGGAACACCAGCACTCCCCCACTCACTTCACAATCAAGCCAAACCCTTGACTGACAGCCCTTTATAAGGCGGTCTTCGGTTTTAAGTTCCTCGGGGAACGGAGGCAGCGCCTTGCCAAGTTCGATGATATACTCGTACTTGTCGAGCCACTCCTCGTAGAGCGAAAAGTCGTCAATTATCTGTTGTTGCTTCTCTTTAAGTGTCATTGGAGCATCTTAATTGCTTTGAGCAGCGAAGATACAAAATATTCCGCTTCCTGCATTGTGTTATACGGCGCAAACGACGCCCTGAGCATTCCGGTCACCCCAAAGCGGTCCATCAGGGGTTCGGCGCACATCTGCCCGGAGCGCACGGCAATGCCCATCTTGTCCAAAATGAGTGCCAGATCCTCGTGGTGCACCCCCTGTACGGCAAACGAGAACAGCGGCACCTTTTCGGAGAGCTCGGAGCTCCTGCCGTAAAGCGTAAGGCCGTCGATTGAGGTCAGCGCATCGTAGATATAGTCCCTCAGGGCATCGTCCTGGGGCATTTCTTTGAGCACCTCGATGGCCGGAACCCAGCAGGGGACTGCCGAAATATCCTGCGTGCCGGCCTCGAATTTGGCGGGCAGGGGAGCCCAGGTGCTGCCGCTCCAGCTAACGGTTTGGATCATCTCTCCCCCGCCGAACATCGGTGGCATCTGCTCCAGCAGCGCGCGGCGCCCCCAAAGCACACCGGTTCCGGGCGCGCCGTACATTTTGTGCCCCGAAAAGGCATAAAAGTCGCAGCCAAGTGCCTGAACATCAACATTTTGATGCACAATGCCCTGCGCCCCGTCAACGAGCAGCATCACTCCCTTGCTATGGCAAATATCTGCAATGCTGCGCACGGGATTGACGAGCCCGAGCACATTCGAAACGTGAGCGAGGCAAACAAGCCTTGTGCGGGGCGAAATAAGGGAGGGAAGCAGGTCGATGAGAATATGCCCCGTTTCATCTACCGGGAGAATGCGCAGAGATGCACCCCTGCGCTCGCACATCAGCTGCCAGGGAACGATGTTCGAATGGTGCTCGCCCTCGGACACAATCACTTCGTCGCCCTCGGAGATAAAGGCCTGGCCGATGGAATACGCGGCGAGATTGATGGAGTGCGTGGTTCCTGAAGTGAAGATAACTTCCTCACGCTCAGGGGCATTGATAAAATCACGCACGGCATCGCGGGCCTGCTCGTATGCTTCCGTTGCCTCAACCGCCACGCAGTGTACCGCCCGGTGCAGATTGGCGCTCTGGGAGGCGGCGCTGCGAGTCCACCGCTCAATCACGCTTGCGGGCCGCAGCGAAGTGGCCGCATTGTCAAGATACACCAACGGTTTGCCATAAACCGTGCGCTGTAGCTGTGGAAACTGAGCCCTTATGTCGTCAATGCTTTTCATCATATCTTTGTAAGTCCTAGGCCGGGGGAGTCCGGAAGTTGCATCAAGCCGTCCCGAACCACCATTCCCTTAAATAAATCGTTGGTTATCAACAGGTTACCGTCGATGTCGCAGAAATCTACAGCGGGCGCCAGATGGGCGGCGGCGGTGCAGGCGCAGGAGGTTTCGGTCATACATCCCACCATCACCTTCATTCCCTCGGCCCTTGCGTAAGCAATCATTTTGCGCGCCTCCAGCAAGCCGGTGCACTTCATAAGTTTTATATTGATACCGCTGTAAGCGCCTTTGATGCGGGGAATATCCTTAAGACGCTGGATAGCCTCGTCGGCAATGATCGGCAGGGGACTGCGCTCGGTGAGCCAGGCAGTATCGTCGATGTTCTCTTTGGCCAGCGGCTGCTCCACCAGCACCACGCCGTTCTCCTTTAGCCAGAATATCTCGTCAAGAGCCTTACTGCGGTCTTTCCATCCCTGATTTGCATCCACGGCAAGCGGAAGATCGGTGACGCTGCGAATAGTGCGAATCATCTGCTCGTCGCTGTCCAGGCCGACCTTGACCTTGAGGATGCGATAGAGCCCGGCGCACTCCAGGGTCTTCTCGCGAACTACTTCGGGCGTATCAATGCCTATTGTAAAGGTGGTAGGGCCGGCTTTGGCGGGGTTGTAGCCCCAGATGCGGAAAAGCGGCTCTCCCATCAACTTGCCGCAAAGGTCGTGAAGGGCAATGTCGATTGCGGCCTTGGCAGGGGAGTCTCCGTCCGAGAGGGAGTCAAGATACTCCATAATGTCTTCGAGCAGGAAGGGGCTCTCGAACTGGCTCAGATCGACTTTAGACAAGAATGCGCACACGCTCTCGACAGTGTGCCCGAGATACGGGGGCATAGACGCCTCGCCATAGCCGGTGATGCCGTCAAAATCAATTTCGACCTGCACGTCCGGGGTTGTAGTTCGGCTGTAACTGGATACGGTAAAGGTGTGGGCGAGCTGGAGCTCGTACGGATAGAAGCGCAGAGTCATCCTACCGGAGTGCTTACGGGCGGCCATAGGCGCTTTGGGCGCTCCTAAACTACACGACGATAGGCCTGCGGCCGCTGCGGCTGCAAGCGAAGCACCGATAAACTCTCTGCGTTTCATTTGACTTATGATTGACTGGATTACAAATTTACAAAAATTAAGTAACTTTGTAAAAACAACACACACTATGCTCGATTACATTTCCGGCCGCATTGCGGAACTCACGCCCACCAGAATGGTTGTTGACAACCAGGGACTTGGTTACAGTCTTGAAATATCTCTGCAGACCTACGAGGCTCTTGAGGGCAAGAAGGAAGCTACAATATACATCCAGACCCAGCTCAACCAGCGGGACGGCACACAGGTCGACTACGGATTCGCCGGAAAAGAAGAGCGGGAGCTGTTCCGCCTTATTACCGGCGTGTCCGGGATGGGCGCGGCGTCGGCGCGGATGATATTGTCGTCACTTACTTCCGACGAGCTGCGCGAAGCTATCCTTTCGGAAAATGTAAACGCGCTAAAGTCTGTTAAAGGTATAGGACTGAAGAGCGCCCAGCGCATGATTCTGGAGCTGAAAGATAAGATAGTGAAGGGAGATGGGGCCAGCTCGGAGGTGCTCTTTACTGCCGATAAAAATGCAGCGGCCGATGAAGCAGCCAGCGCGCTGCAGATGCTCGGGTTCACCAAGCCAAATATCAACAAAGCTATTCAGGACATTCTCAAGGCCAATCCTCGTGCCAGCGTGGAGCAGATTATCAAGTCTGCCCTCCAAATGCTGTAGCAGCCTGGATACTTTTTTAGCGGGACAGCATCCACAACCTCCTGTTCGTAAGGGCCAAAGTCAGTTGTGAATGCTGTCCCGCTTATAATATGCAGGAACATCGGCAGCATCGGCTGTCTAGGCAAGAAACCGTGGCCGCCCGTGGCCACGTGAACGGGAGGGGCCCGGCCGAAGGCTGGGAGGGACGAGCGAAGCGAGGTTTCTGGTTAGACAGCCGATGCTGCTTAAGCGTTCCACGTGGAACAATTAGCGGCCGAAATAAACTAAAAGCACAGAAATGTCGGCAGGGGAGACTCCGGATATGCGCGAGGCCTGACCGATGGTGCGCGGAGCGTAGCGTTTAAACTTCTGACGACACTCGATAGTAAGTCCGTTGAGCTTATCAAAATCAAAGTTCTCTGGAATCTCGAGCGACTCGAGACGTCGCTGCTTATCGACCTGCAAGCGTTCGCGCTGAATATATCCTTTATATTTAAGATTAATTTCGACCGAATCTACCACCTCTCGCTCCGGCAATCCGTCGAGGCCAAATTTGGCAAATGTTCCACGTGGAACAAGTCCAAGAATATCGGCCAAAGAAAGCTCGGGCCGAGTTGCAACATCAGAAAGACGCTTCGATTCTGTCAGCTCAGCAGAACCATTCAATCTCAAGAACTCATTAGACGCCGCAGCGGTAAGCTTGCTGGACTCGCAGAGTTCGGTCAAACGCCGGGCGGAATCGTACTTCCGCATCATACGGGAATAGCGTTCTTCAGTAGCCAATCCAATAGCATGGGAGCGTTCAGTAAGCCGTTGGTCCGCATTATCCTGGCGAAGCAGAATACGATACTCCGCACGCGACGTAAACATCCGGTACGGCTCATCAACTCCCTTGGTAATTAAATCGTCAATGAGGACTCCGATATAAGCCTCATCCCTCGAGAGCACGAACGGATCCCTGCCGGAAACCGCCAGCGCCGCATTGATTCCGGCAATAAGGCCTTGGGCCGCTGCTTCTTCATAACCGGTAGTACCGTTCACCTGTCCCGCCAGATACAACCCGTCAACGACACGCGATTCCAGCGTCGCTTTAAGCAGCGAAGGGTCGAAATAATCATATTCCACAGCATACGCAGGGCGGAACACACGAACATTAGCGAGCCCAGGAATAGCGCGAAGGGCATTCATCTGAACATCAAAGGGCAGCGAGGAAGAAAAGCCCTGAAGATAATACTCATTTGTGCCAAAGCCCTCCGGCTCCAAGAAAAGCTGATGTGCATCATTCTCAGGGAACACGCGGAGTTTATCCTCGATGCTCGGACAATACCGAGGTCCTCTGCCGTGAATAACGCCGGTAAAAAGAGGGGAGTCATCGAATCCCTCGCGCAGGCGCCGGTGAACTTCTTCGTTGGTGTGAAGGATAAAACAATCCATCTGCTCACCAATCTTCTGGACCCGAGAAGGAACATCCAAATAAGAAAAGCGCTCGGGCCCGTCATCCCCCTTCTGGCGTGAAAGCACCGACGTATCAACAGAAGTAATGTCGATTCGCGGGGGAGTGCCGGTCTTCATCCGCCCGGTAGTAATGCCTCGTTCGACCAACTGCTCTGTGAGACGATCGGCGCTCCGCTCTCCGATGCGGCCGCCGACCAACTGCCTCCGCCCGACGAACAAACGCCCCGAAAGGAAGGTCCCGGCGGTCAAAATAAGCGTCCTACACTTAAAAATCTGCCCTCCAAGCGTACGCACGCCGCAAATTTTTGAATTCTCAAAGAGGAAAGATTCTGCCGTATCTTCGTAAATACTTAAGCCACAGCGATTTACAAGAAACTCCCTCCATATCAGCGAAAACCTGATTTTATCGCACTGCGCCCTGGGGCTCCACATAGCGGGACCCTTCGATTTATTAAGCATCCGGAACTGCAGAGTAGCAGCATCGGTAACCAGCCCCGAAAACCCGCCAAGCGCATCTATCTCTCTGACTATCTGGCCTTTAGCTATGCCGCCTATGGCAGGATTACAGCTCATTTTGGCAAACGAGAGCGCGTCCATCGTGAGCAGCAGCACACTCGCGCCAAGTCCCGAGGCCGCCATCGCAGCCTCACAACCGGCGTGTCCGCCGCCAACCACAATCACATCATAGCTCTCGCTCATAACTATCCCTTCATCTCGCGCCGGAGTTCAAGACTTTTGTTCTCCATTGATCGCATAACGGCTTGATCCGCCTCGGTATGATCGTCGTAACCTATGAGGTGAAGCAGGCCGTGAACTATGACCCGGTGCAACTCCTCATCAAAAGAGGCTCCGTAAAAAGCCGCATTTTCCCTTACAGAGTCGATACTTATAAAGAGGTCTCCGGAGAGCACGGGCTTCTCGGAATAATCGAATGTAATGATGTCTGTATAGTAGTCGTGGCCTAAAAATTGCAAGTTAATGCCCAATAGATACGTATCTGAGCAGAAAATAATATTGATGTCACCTAGTTGGCATTGTTCCTGCTGAGCCACCCTACGGAGCCAGGCGTTGGTGAAACGCCGTTCCGTGTACTTGTATTCAATATCCTCAAAATAGTATCGTACCATTTGCGTGCGGTCAAAAATCGCCGCAAATCTACAACAAAAATTGGAATTGAAATTAATAATTCATATCTTTACCGCTTGAACGAAATAAAATAACACTAGATATGGAAGTTAAGAAATCACAAAAGGCCAGTCTCGAAAATAAGCGTCTGCTGTTTGTCGAAATTGGATTTGTTGTCGCTCTCCTGGCCGTGCTCTTCGCCTTCGAGTGGAGCAGCAAGGAGAAGGCAGACTCCGGCCTGCTGGCAGAGAACAAAGAACTTATTGAAGAAGAAATCATTCCTATCACCCAGGAGACTCCTCCCCCGCCGCCCGAGCTCGCTAAGGTTCCTATCCTTTCGGACCAGATCGACATTATCGACGACGACATCAAAGTCAACGATAATATCATCAACCTCGAGGACGATTCCAGCCTTGGTGTTGAAATTCAGGACTACGTAGAAGAGGTTAAAGAAGAGGTAGTAGAAGAGGAAACCATTCCGTTCCAACTCGTTGAAGAGAAGCCCAAATTCATGGGCGGCGACGCCAACGAATTCTCCAAGTGGGTTAACCAGAGGCTCGTTTATCCCGAGGTTGCCAAAGAGAACGGAGTACAGGGCCGCGTGATGCTTCAGTTCACCGTGGGTACCGACGGCAGCGTTTCCGGCGTAAAGGTGCTCCGTGGTGTTGACCCCTCACTTGACAAGGAGGCCGTCCGCGTTGTTTCTCAGTCTCCCAAGTGGACCCCCGGCAAGCAGCGCGACCGCAAGGTCAAGGTGACTTACACCTTCCCTGTTATCTTCCAGCTGAGATAAACACACACCTTAACCCTATAAAGGCTGTCCATCACGGATGGCCTTTTTTCGATGAATAATGATTGAAAACGGCCGGATACTAGCGGCAGACCGTCTGCGCCCACGCAGCCGTGAGTGGGAGGGGCCCGCAAGCGCAGGGCTTGCGGGAGGGATAGGCCGAAGGCCGTAGTCTGCCACTAGCATCCGGCCGTTTTCAAACCAATAATATATGGAAGAAAGAGCTGTATTTGTAGGAATAATCCGCCAGGGCGAAGACGAGAGAAAGGTAAAAGAGTACCTTGACGAGCTGGAATTCCTGGCCGACACCGCCGGCGTGGCCGGAGACCGCAAGTTTGTCCAAAAGCTGGACAAACCCGAGAAAGCCACATACATACGCAGCGGCAAACTCGACGAAATAGCCGCATACTGCGAAGAAAACGAAATAAAATACGTCATCTTCGACGACGAACTCACGGCAATGCAGCAACGCAACGTCGAGAAAGTCATCAAAACCTCGTCCGTCATCGACCGCACAAGCCTCATCCTCGAAATATTCTCCCAGCGCGCCCAAACATCCTACGCCAAAATGCAGGTAGAACTGGCCCGCTACAACTATATGCTCCCGCGCCTGGCCGGTATGTGGACCCACCTCGAGCGCCAGCGGGGCGGCATTGGAACCCGCGGAGGAATGGGCGAAAGCCAGATCGAGGTTGACCGCCGCATCGTCCGCGAGCGCATTGCGCGCCTCAAAGAGCAACTGAAAAAGGTCGATAAACAGATGGCCACCCAGCGCGGCAACAGGGGAAGCCTGGTGCGTCTCTCGCTCGTAGGCTACACCAACGTAGGCAAGAGCACCCTGATGAACCTGCTGAGCAAATCGACCGTATTCGCCGAAAACAAACTCTTCGCCACGCTCGACACCACCGTCCGCAAAGTCGTCATCGAAAACTGCCCCTTCCTGCTCAGCGACACTGTAGGATTCATACGCAAACTCCCCACCCAGCTCATCGAGGCGTTCAAAAGCACGCTCGACGAAGTGCGCGAGGCCGATGTGCTGGTACACGTCGTAGATGTATCCGCCCCCGACTTCGAAGAACAGATGGAAGTTGTCCAAAAGACCCTCGACGAGATAGGGGCAGGGGACAAGCCGCAGTACGTAATCTTCAATAAAACAGATGCTTACGAGTACGAGGAATACGACCCCTTCTCGCTCGTCCCGAAGGGTAAGCAGAATCGCACTCTGGACGATCTGAAGCACAAATGGATCGACGAAAAGAAGGTCCCGTGCATCTTTATGTCAGCATTAAGCCGCAACGGCCTGCCCAAACTCCGCAGTGACCTTTACAAAATGGTCGCGGAAATTCACGCAGGCCGCTGGCCGTTCAATAATTTCCTCTGGTAGATTCTTGGCTGACGCTGCTACTGTTCTTGGGATCGTGCCACCCTCGGCACCGGAAGAGGGAGGGGCCCTTTAGGGAAGGGTCGCGAAGCGACATCCCAAGAACAGTAGCAGCGTCAGCTAAAAGTTAGTCAGAGAACTTAGCCTTCAAGAACTCCCTGTTCAGGCGGGCGATGTGAGCCACGGTAATACCCTTAGGGCACTCCAGTTCGCACGCACGCGTGTTGGTGCAGTTACCAAAGCCCAACTCATCCATCTTGGCCACCATAGCCTTGGCCCTGCGCTTGGCCTCGGGACGGCCCTGGGGCAGAAGAGCCAAAGAGCTTACACGCGCGGCCACAAACAGCATGGCGGAGCCGTTCTTACAAGTAGCAACACAGGCGCCGCAACCAACGCAAGCGGCAGCATCCATACTCTCCTCGGCCCTGTCGTGAGGAATGAGGATATTGTTGGCGTCCTGTGCCGCTCCTGTGCGCACCGATATAAAGCCGCCGGCCTGAAGAATCTTGTCAAATGCAGTACGATCCACCACAAGATCCTTGATAACCGGGAATGCGGCGCTTCTCCAGGGCTCCACCGTAATGGTGGCTCCGTCCTTAAAATGACGCATAAACAGCTGGCAGGTAGTCACGTGGTCGTCCGGACCATGGGCGCGCCCGTCGATGTACAGCGAGCAAGCGCCGCATATACCCTCACGGCAGTCGTGGTCGAACGATACCGGACCGCTGCTCTTGCAGCCGCGCTCCACCGCCACAGGGTCACAGCCCTCGCGGATAAGCTGCTCGTTAAGGATATCAAGCATCTCAAGGAAGGACGCATCTTCCTCTATACCAGAAATATGATATGTTTCGAAATGGCCCTTTGCCTTGGCGTTCTTCTGACGCCAAATCTTTAAATTGAATTCCATATTAGTCTTTGTAATTTCTGGTAATAACCTTAATGTTCTCGTAAACAAGCGGTTCCTTGTGCAGCTCAGGCTCTACGCCCTCGCCCTTGTATTCCCAAGCCGCCACATACATATAGTTGGCATCGTCCCTCTTGGCCTCGCCCTCTTCGGTCTGGCTCTCCACGCGGAAGTGGCCGCCGCAAGACTCGTTGCGGTTAAGGGCGTCGCGCGCCATAAGTTCGCCTATATCAAAGAAATCTTCAAGCCTCAGGGCCTTCTCCAGCTCCTGGTTGAACTCGAACTGGGTGCCGGGCACCTTGACGTTCTCATAGAAACGCTGGCGCAGGTTCTTGATAAGTTCGATTGCCTTCTCAAGTCCCGCCTTCTCGCGCGCCATACCCACATACTCCCACATAATGTGTCCGAGTTCCTTGTGGATAGAATCGACAGTCTCGGTACCATTGATGGAAAGAAGCCTGTCTATACGTGCCTGGACGGCCTTCTCGGCCTCGGCAAACTCGGGACGGGTAACATCGGTCTTGGGCTCCGCGAACTTCTTGGACAGATAGTCGCCGATGGTAACGGGAACGATGAAATAACCGTCGGCCAGGCCCTGCATAAGGGCCGAAGCGCCCAGACGGTTGCCGCCGTGGTCGGAGAAGTTGGCCTCGCCGATGGCGTACAGGCCGGGAATGGTGGTCTGCAGGTCGTAGTCAACCCAAATACCGCCCATAGTGTAGTGGATGGCGGGATAAATCATCATAGGCTCCTCCCAAGGGGACGAAGCGGTGATCTTCTCGTACATCTCGAACAGGTTTCCGTAACGCTCGGCAACTTTCTGATGCCCAAGGCGCTGGATGGCGTCGGCAAAGTCCAGGAATACGGCCAGGCCTGTCTCGTTCACGCCGAAGCCCGCATCGCACCTCTCTTTGGCGGCGCGTGAAGCCACGTCACGGGGAACCAGGTTACCGAAGGCCGGATAACGGCGCTCGAGATAGTAGTCGCGGTCCTCTTCGGGAATCTGCGAGGCCTTGATCTGGTGCTTGCGGAGTTTCTCCACATCTTCCAGCTTCTTGGGAACCCAGATACGGCCGTCGTTACGAAGACTCTCGCTCATAAGGGTAAGCTTGCACTGCTGGTCGCCGTGTACAGGTATGCAGGTAGGGTGGATCTGCGCAAAGCAAGGGTTGGCAAAATATGCGCCCTTCTTATAGCACTGCAGCGCCGCCGAACCGTTGGAGTTCATAGCGTTGGTGGACAGGAAGTAAGTGTTTCCGTATCCTCCGGTGGCAATGATTACTGCGTGCGCCCCGAACCTTTCAAGCTGGCCGGTCACCAGGTTGCGGGTAATGATACCCTTTGCCTCGCCGTTTATAACCACCAGGTCAAGCATCTCGTGACGCGGGTACGACTTGACAGTGCCTGCTGCAATCTCTTTATTCAACGATGCATAAGCACCCAGGAGCAGCTGCTGGCCGGTTTGACCGCGGGCATAGAACGTACGGCTCACCTGCACGCCGCCGAAAGAACGGTTGGCCAGATATCCGCCGTACTCGCGGGCAAACGGGATGCCCTGCGCAACACATTGGTCGATAATAGCGGCGCTCACCTCGGCCAGACGATACACATTAGCCTCGCGGGCGCGATAGTCACCTCCCTTGATGGTATCGTAAAAGAGGCGGTACACAGAGTCGTTGTCGTTCTGGTAATTCTTTGCAGCGTTAATACCTCCCTGCGCGGCAATAGAGTGTGCACGGCGCGGAGAGTCGCTGATACAGAATATCTTAACGTTGTATCCCAACTCGCCCAGCGACGCAGCTGCAGATGCTCCGCCAAGCCCGGTACCCACTACGATAATCTCGAGTTTACGTTTGTTGTTGGGACTAACCAAGTGAATTTCCGACTTCCTTTTGGTCCATTTCTGCGCCAAAGGCCCCTCGGGAATCTTTGAAGTAAATTTATCGGCCATTTGTATTATAAATTAATTGGTATTCTATAATAGGGCGAAGATACAACAAAAATCTGACAAGGACAAACGGCCGGCGTTAATTGCCTAACTCTGCTCTGTCTGCAGGAACACTTGATGCTGAATTGTTATGTTGAAATAGTGGGCGATATCTACTCGTGGCAGTGGCGGGTATATCATTAATCCACAGTTTCTTACGTCCTTTGCCTGCACGAATAATTATGCAGGCAAATGTGGGAAGTTATTGAATGACTGTTGGTTAGCAGCCACGGATAAAAAGGGCCGGGGGTCACATGACACAACTCCCGGCCTCTTTTTATAAACGTAAAATGTAAAGTGCTGGTAATCAGCTAAAACCAACTTTGCTATATATTAAAAGAACTATAGCGATTTCTGTTCTGGCTGACTATCAAACAAATACAGTTCACGGCCAATCTACAGAATACTGAAAAACTCATCCAAACAAGCTCCCTTCATCGGGTTCCTTGACCAGGCCGAGGTGCTTGTAGGAGAGTTCGGTGGCTATGCGGCCGCGCTGGGTACGTACTATAAAACCTTCTTTGATCAAGAATGGCTCGTACACTTCTTCGAATGTGCCCTGATCTTCACCTATGGCGGTGGCTATTGTATTAGCGCCCACGGGACCTCCCTTGAAAGTGCTTATGATAGTACGAAGTATCTTATTATCAATAGCATCCAGCCCTCGGGTGTCGATATTAAGTTTATCAAGGGCATAGCGGGCTATCTTTAAATTGATATGTCCGTCACCCACCACCTGGGCAAAGTCGCGCACTCGCCTAAGAAGACCGTTGGCTATACGTGGCGTACCGCGGCTGCGAAGAGCTATCTCGCGCGCGGCATCGTCGTCGATACCAATCTTAAGGATCTGAGCGCTGCGTTTGACTATCTTCACCAGCTGATCGGTATCGTAATACTCCAGTCCGCTGTTTATGCCGAAGCGGGCCCTCAGCGGAGCTGTAAGCAATCCGGCACGGGTAGTAGCACCCACAAGCGTAAAAGGATTAAGGGATATACGCACCGACCGGGCCCCGGGACCCTTATCTATCATTATATCAATTACATAATCTTCCATCGCCGAATAAAGGTATTCCTCTACTTCAGGCGACAAGCGGTGAATCTCATCTATAAAGAGTACATCTCCCGGCTCGAGAGAAGTAAGAAGGCCGGCCAGATCGCCGGGACGGTCAAGCACCGGGCCGGAAGTAATCTTCATGTTTACCCCCATCTCGTTGGCTATAATATGCGCAAGAGTAGTCTTGCCAAGACCGGGAGGCCCGTGGAACAGGGTATGGTCAAGAGGTTCGCCGCGCAGCTTGGCCGCCTGGATAAAAATCTTCAGGTTGGATACTATTTCACCCTGGCCGGTAAAATCTTCCAGCTCCCTGGGACGGATTATTCCTTCTAAATCCTTATCTTTGCCCTCACTTGTATCGTGCGGATTGAAATCAGACATTTCGATTCTCCTTTACAATTACAAATATAGTTCTTTTAATTTATAATTTGATGATGTTTTAAACCTCTGTTAATTTGTTAATTTTTAACAAAGGTGCTTGATTATCATTGATTTATACTTTAAAAGAGTGTTGAAAACCCTGTTACCGAGGCACTAAAACAGTTGTTAAAAACTTAAGAACCTTTTTTATCAACAACTCTTACCGCTCTTATCAACAGGCTTTTCAACAACTATATTAACAATACATAATAAACTACCGGCTGCAGACCGTCTGCGCCCACGCAGTCGTGAGTGGGAGGGGCCCATCGGTACGATGGGAGGGATAGGCCGAAGGCCGTAGTCTGCAGCCGATAGTTTATTATAAAAATGAAATACAGATGTTAATTAATTCTAAATCGACATCGCTTCTGGAAAGCAGATCATCTTCTTGCAAAGAGATTTTCTGCCGCTCCCTGTTTTTATCCGCCCGCTGGTTCGTCCTGTCACAGGTAGCACAAAAAGGCATCCACTTCATAATCCTCCCTAACAAAGAAGCAGCTGAATACTGTTCGGCCGACCTTTACTCCCTCACCGAAGGCGACCGTGTATTCTTCCTTCCGGCCTCCGGTAAGAACATCGAGCGCAGCAACTACAAGTCCTCACTTGGAGTACAGCGCACATCGGCAATAGAAAAAATACTCAACTACGACGGATCACTCCTTTATATAGTAACATATCCCGAAGCTATAGAAGAATATGTACCCTCGCAGACCAATATAAAGGATTCTACATTCATTATTAACCAGGGAGACACTCTTAAATACGACTCAATCCTTGAGACCCTGGGCTCCTGCGGCTTCGAAAAAACCGACTTCGTATCGGCCCCGGGCCAGTTCGCCCTGAGAGGTTCGATAATAGATATATTCTCTTATTCCCGCAATCATCCTTTCCGTATTTCCTTATGGGGCAATGAGGTAGAGAGCATCCACCTGTTCGACTGCAATACCCAGCTGTCAATAGAAAAATGCCCATCGGCTGAAATAATATCCGACATTATATCCGGCGGAAGCCAGGAAGGGGAGTGCCCGCTCACCCTCCTTCCTAAAGATTCTACCATATGGCTCGATTCGTCGGATATGTATAAGGATAAGCCGTTTTACCAGCTTATAGGCAACTACAGGAGAGTATTTATCGATACACCTCTTTCACGCCAGGATGTTGATGCGATTGAATTCAATATAGCTCCCCAGCCGGTATTCAACAAGAACTTCGAACTTCTCACCGAAGATATACGCGAAAAGATAGAAAACGGCTACGAGGTTTACATCTACGGCGAAAAGGAAACCCAGTTGAACCGCATCCTGTCAATTCTTTCCCAGAACGGAGGCCTTATACCCAACTTCGTAAAGGGAAAGAATATCCACAACGGATTCATAGACAAGCAAGATAAGATTTGCTGCTACACCGACCACGAAATATTCGACCGTTTCCACCGCGTGAGCCTGAGGCGCAGCGTCGAAAAGAGCGAACAACTCACTATCAATGACCTTAGCTCCTTTAACATAGGCGATTACGTGGTACACATAGACCATGGCGTAGGTGTATTCGGAGGCCTGGTCCGCCTGAGGGATGACTTCGGTCGCGTAAAGGAAGTGGTCAAACTTACATACCGCGACGGCGACGTGGTGTTCGTGTCGGTACACGCCCTTCACAAGATATCCCGTTTCCGCTCCAAAGACGGCGACGTACCCAAGATAAACAAGCTCGGCTCAAAGACCTGGATAACCCTCAAGAACAGCGCCAAGTCGAGGGTAAAAGACATAGCCAAAGACCTTATCCAGCTATACGCAAAGCGTAAGGCATCAAAGGCTTATGCCTTCTCTCCCGACACTTATCTGCAGGAAGAACTGGAATCGTCGTTTATGTACGAGGATACTCCCGACCAGGAGCTGGCATCCAAGGCTGTTAAGCGCGATATGGAGAATACCTGCCCCATGGACCGCCTGATCTGCGGCGACGTGGGCTTCGGCAAGACAGAAATAGCCATACGCGCTGCTTTTAAAGCGGCTGTCGACGGCAAGCAGACAGCGGTGCTGGTACCCACAACCATACTCGCCCTGCAGCATTTCAACACTTTCACCGAGAGGCTCAAAGACCTGCCCTGCACGGTCGATTATGTAAGCCGCCTGCGTAGCGTAAAGGATATAAACAGCATTCGCCAGCGTCTTCAGGAAGGCAAAATCGACATTCTGATAGGTACCCACAAGATTCTTTCCGACAGTTTTGAATTCAAAGATCTCGGCCTCCTGATAATAGACGAGGAACAGAAGTTCGGCGTGTCAGCAAAAGAAAAACTCCGCAAGCTGCGCTCGTCGGTAGATACCCTGACTCTTACGGCTACCCCCATCCCCCGTACCCTTCAGTTTTCGCTCCTGGGCGCACGCGACCTCAGCATCATCAATACACCTCCGCCCAACCGTATCCCGGTTCAGACCGAGATAATACTCTTCGACAAGAACGAAATAAAGAGCATTATAGAGTACGAACTCAACCGCGGCGGGCAAGTGTTTTTCCTGCACAACAAAGTGGAGGAACTGCCGGCCATACAAGAAATCCTGCACCGCTTGATTCCGGATATGAAGATATGTGTGGCTCACGGCCAGATGGAGTCCAAGACCCTGGAAAACAGGATGTTGGAATTTATCCGGGGCGACTACGACCTGCTGCTCTGCACCACAATTATCGAAAACGGATTGGATATTCCCAACGCCAACACCATCATCATCAACCAGGCGCAGAACATAGGCCTGAGCGACCTGCACCAGCTCCGCGGCAGGGTGGGAAGGTCCAACCGCAAGGCCTTCTGCTTCCTCATAGTGCCCCCGCTTACCACCCTTACCGACGACGCCCGCCGGCGCCTCAAGGCCATCGAGGAGTTCAGCGACCTGGGAAGCGGCTTCAACATTGCTATGCAGGATCTGGATATACGCGGAGCCGGCAACCTGCTGGGAGCCGAACAGAGCGGATTCATTATGGATATGGGGTTCGAGACCTACCAGAAGATTCTGTCCGAGGCGATGGAAGAACTGGGCGTAGAAAGCGGAATTGCTCCCAAACAAGGCCGTAGATCCTATCATACCGACTGCACTATCGAAACCGATCAGCAGGCCCTCATTCCCGATTCGTATATCGATGTAACCGCCGAGAAGATAAGGATTTACAAGCAGCTCGACTCGCTCTTCTCCGATAAAGAAATAGACCTCTTCGCCCTTCAGCTCCGAGACAGGTTCGGCATACTGCCCAAAGAACTTGAGAATCTCCTTGAAGTGGTTAAGATTCGCAACGCCGGAGCCCGCCTCGGATTCGAGAAAATCATAGTCAAGAACGGAATGTTCATAGCCTTCTTCATATCCAACCAGATGAGTCCGTATTTCCGATCCGACATCTTCTCCACCATACTCGACCGGGTCAACACGGGGGCGGTAAACCTGGAGTTCAAACAGAGCGAAGGAAAGCTTAAATTGATAACCCGTAAAGTGGATTCCCTCCAAAAAGCCCGCTCTATTTTAAGTAAATTAGAATAAAATCACTAAATTTGCGGTCTTGTGAATTTGTTGATAGAAATAGGCAACACTGCTGTGAAAGCCGCCTGGGCAGATGGTTCCGTACTGGGAAAGACCTTCCGTTACCAAGGCGAGAAAGTGATGCAGTTTATTGCATCGCTGACCGACAAGCAGGTGCCGCTGGTAATGACCGTGGTGTCGGCCAGGGTGATTTCCGCCGAGGAGCAAAAGCTGCTTGAGGCGGCCTGTCAGTACCTTATACTGCTCGACCCGGCGCATCAGGACGCCCTGTCGCCTTACGGCATTCCGGATTACCTTTCTTACGACAGAGCCTCTTCGCTGGTTGCCGCCCGCTACCTTTTCAAGGGTAAGTCCTGCACCGTGTTCGATCTGGGAACCACCCTTACGGTGGACTACCTCGACAGTTCCGGTCGCTATCTGGGAGGCAATATTTCGCTGGGTTGCCGTACCCGTTTCAAGGCCCTGAACCGTTACTCCAAGTCGCTTCCTCTGGTGGATATGCCCTCCGAGGCCAAGTTCCCCGGGGACTCGCAGACCTCTTCCATCGAGTCGGGAGTCATTTCAGGTATAATCTTTGAAATAGACGGCTACATACGGACCAACCCGGAAAATATCGTAATTTTTACCGGCGGCGATGCAATTTATTTTGCCAAGCGGATGAAAAACTCCATATTTGTCGTTTGTAATTTGGGTTTGATGGGTTTGGCCATCATTACTGATGACTATGTCAAGAAGAATATTCAGTAGTATAGCGCTGTGTACGGCGTTGCTTTTGCTTTGCGGTTTGGGTGTTTCCGCCCAGACTTTCGGCAGCTATACCCCTTATTCCATTTTTGCCGTCGGCGACCTTGCCTCTCCCGGCACCGCTTACAACAAATCAATGGCCGGCGTGGGCATTGCCGGCCGCACCAACCGTTTTATCAACCCGGTGAACCCGGCAGCGGTTACCGCCCGCGACTCCCTCGCGTTTATGGCCGATTTCTCCCTCCATCAGGACAATAAAATATTCTCCCAGGGAGATATGCGCTCCGCGTCCAACGCTATGAATATGTCCAACTGCATCATTTCCTTCCCCATCTGGCGTTCGTCGGCAATGATGATCGGCATACTTCCCTACAGCGATACGGGCTATGGCTACAGCTACCTGTACACCGACCCGAACATCATCGGCAACGTGGGCAACGTGTCTTACTCGGCAACGGGCAAGGGCAGCATATATCAGATTTTTGCCGCCGCCGGCGTTACCTTCTGGAGGCGCCTGTCGCTCGGAGCGGAGGTCATCTATCACTTCGGAAAGATAGAGAAGACCTTCACCGAGACCTTCAGCAACACCACCTACAACGGAGCGTCCAACGGGCACATCCTGCAGCTTAACGCTCCCGCCGGCAAGTTCGGCCTCCAGTATGAGCAGCCCCTCGGAGCCCGCAGTTCCATTACGCTGGGCGCGACGTACAAGACCGCGGCCAACCTCAACGGCGAAGTTACCAGCTACCGCTATTCCACCGGCACTGCCGCATCCGATACCCTGTATTTCAAGAAGGGCATTCCCGGGGTGTCGCTGGCAAGCGAGATAGGCGCGGGACTCTCGTACCGTTACGGCGACAAACTTATGGTCGAGGTGGATTACTCCCGCTCCGACTGGAGAGGCACCGGGGTAGGTACCCGCGAGGGCTTTACGGGCAATTTGAGCACGGGCGACGGTTATTCGTGCTTCACTCCCGGAGTGTCCGAGTCGTGGCGCGCGGGCTTCGAATATGTGCCCAACAGGAACGATATCCGCTACTACTACAAAAAAATTGCATACCGTGGCGGAGTGTATTGGAAGAAAGACTATTACTTATTGGATAACAATCAGATACAAGCTTTTGGAATAACCCTCGGAGCCACCCTTCCGGTGCCTCCCGGATACAACGGAATCACTGTTGGTATGGATTTTGGACAGAGGGGTTCTTTGAAGGGCAATATGATCCGCGAGACGTACATAAACTTCTCCATAGGATTTAATTTGTTCGATATCTGGTTCCAAAAGCACCAGTACCAGTAACAACTAAAAAATGAGAGATATGAAAAAAGTATTTTTAGCGGCATTCAGCGTGAGTCTGATTCTTTCCGGTGTGAATCTTTTCGCGCAGGATATGAGCAAATACGGTCCTAATGCCGACGAGTGCATCAAGTACCTTTCGTATTACACCGAGTATTACAAGCAGAAGAATTACGACGATGCCACCCCCAACTGGCGTCAGGCATATAAGGTATGTCCTCCTTCCAGCAGCCAGAACCTGCTTATCCAGGGCTCCGATCTGGTGTCGAGGCTCATTGCCAAGAACGCCAAGAATACCATTATGGTAGACGGACTGGTGGACACCCTGCTTACCCTGCAGGACCAGAGGGCCGAGTTCTTCCCCAAGTACGCGGTAACCGCCCTTAACAACAAGGCCACCTATGCCGCCAAGTACATCAAGAACGACCCTAAGCGCGTGTATGACATCTACGAGGGTGTTATCGCGGCTCTTGGCAAGGACACCAAGGCATCGGTGCTGTTCAACGATTTCAAAGCTGCGGTCGACCTCTACTCGGGCGGCGGTCTGGGCACCGAGGACGTGCTCAACATCTACCAGAGGAACCTGGGTATGCTGGACGCTATCGAGCCTGCTTCCGACCTGGAGGCAAAGCAGATAGGGGAGTTCCGCACCAATATAGAGAACCTCTTTATCGCCAGCAAGGTTGCCAGCTGCGAAGATCTGCTCTCCCTGTTCGGACCTCGTTACGAGGCCAATCCTAACGACCTTGCTCTTGCGACTTCCATCGTCAAGATGCTGAGCCTGGCCGAGGATTGCAACGACAATGAGCTCTTCCTCAACGCCGTCACCACAATGTACACCCTCGATCCTTCGGCCGATGCCGCCTATTACCTGTACAAGCTGCACGGAGCCCGCGGCAATGTGGCCAACGCCATCAAGTACCTGCAGGAGGCTATCGAGAAGAACAATCCCGACGATGTGAAGGGTGACGCCGCTTACCTCTACGAGCTTGCAGTGTACTGCTTCAAGAACGGCCGTTCTTCTTCCGCTTTCGAGGCGGCAAGCAAGGTTCCCGCAATGGATGAGGCCCTGGCCGGAAAGGCCTACCTGCTTATCGGAACCATCTGGGGATCGACCAGCTGCGGCGGCGACGAAATCGCCCGCAGGGCTCCTTACTGGGTAGCTTGCGACTATATGAACAAGGCAAAGGCTCACGATCCTTCGCTCGAGTCCGAGGCCAACCGTTACATCGGCCAGTACAGCCGCTACTTCCCTCAGGCAGCCGAAGCGTTTATGTACGATGTAACCAACGGTCAGTCCTACACCGTAGTTTGCGGTGGTATGAGGGCCACGACCACGGTCCGTACCGTTAAGTAGTCTTGAACGCTAAAACCAAATGTATAATGATGCTGGCAAGCGTTTTCGCGCTTGCCAGTATCGTCGTTTCTTGTAAGAGCAAACTCGCCCAGGCCGATATGCTCGACCTGAGCGTGACCCCCGTGCAGACCCTTACCGATATGTTTACGGTGCAGACCTGCAACGGTAAGGTGGAGATGCGCATCGAGGCTCCCCTTATGGAGACTTACGAGAGCGACACCGTGAAACTCGACCTCTTCCCCAAGGGTCTGTCGGTGTATTCCTACAACGACGAGGGGCTCCTGGAGAGCCTTGTTTTCTCCGACAAGGCCAGCCACAAGGTCGATAAGACCCGCAAGACCGAGGATATCTGGTCGGCGTTCGGCAACGTGCTCATCCACAATGTCATCAAGCGGGAAACAATGGAAACCGACACCATCTACTGGGACCAGTACAACAAGGAAATCTGGACGGATTGCTACGTCAAGATGTATTCTCCGGACGGTTTCCTGCAGGGTTACGGTATGCGTTCCGACGACCACGCGCGCAATGCCATCCTGCGGAAAACCTTCAACGGATATGGCGTTACGATACAGGATTCTACACTTGTTGTGATTGATTCTGTGAATTTTATTGGTGCTTTCCCAAAAAATTAGTAATTTCGCGGCTCATTTATACAGACATTAAAAAATAATAGAATAACACAATGGCGGTTCTTCAAAAAATTCGCGTAAAATTCGGCCTGGCGATTTCTATCATCATCGCCCTGGCCCTTCTCTCGTTTATCATTGATCCCAATACCCTGGGCTCTGCCCTTCAGAGTATGTCGTCCAAGTTTGACGTCGGTACTATCGCTGGCAAGAGGATTTCCTATACGGACTTCCAGGAGAATGTGGACAAATTCACAACCATCCATCAGATTGCAACCGGTTCCTCCGTCCAGAACGAGCAGGCCCAGACCCAGATCCGCAATGCCGCGTGGCAGGATTTCCTGGACAGGTATATGATGGCCAAGAACGTCAAGAACGCCGGCATCCGCGTCGGTGAAGACGAAATGGTCAACCTCACCACCGGAGACAACATCTCCCCCGTGCTCGCCCAGAACCCCGCATTCCAGGATGCCGACGGCGCTTATTCCGCCGACGCCCTGCGTGAGTTCGTGCAGCAGGCCGGTATGGACGACAGCGGCCGCGGCAAGCTGTTCTGGAACTATCTCCAGAACTCTGTCCTGACCCAGAAGTACTACGACAAGTACGGCGCCCTTATGCTTAACTCCTCCGCTACTCCCAAGGTTTTCCTTGACAGGGCGGTCGCCGAGGCCAACACCACCGCTACCGTGGAGTATGTGATGGTTCCTTTCAACTACAACGACAGCACCGCCGTCGTGTCCAGCGCCGAGATCAACGCCTACTACAAGGCCCACAAAGACAACTACAAGCAGGAAGCCGGCCGCGACATCGAGTATGTGGTGTATGAGGTCACTCCTTCCCAGGCAGATATCGATGCCGCCGGTGCGGACATAGATTCCCGTATGGCTGAGTTCGCCTCCACCACCAATATGAAGGCTTTCCTTCTGCGCAATTCCGAGAGTTCATACTCCGAGCGCTGGTACACCAAGGACGAGCTTGCCAACACCTTCTCCACCGACATCGCCGAGTTCGCGTTCAGCGGAGAGCAGGGCGTTTCGCCTCTGTACAAGAGCGGCAACCTGTTCCGCGCCGTGAGGGTTATGGGCAGCGCCAATCTTCCCGAGTCGGTGTATGTAAAGCACATCCTGCTTCAGGGCGCCGACGCCCGCCAGCTGGCCGACAGCCTCTGCCAGGTAGTGGCCAAGGGCGGCAACCTCGCATCCCTGGCTGCCATCTATTCGGTTGACAGGGGTTCCGCCGACGGTGGCGAGCTCGGCAGCATCGGCCGCTTCACCCAGGCCAACTGCATCCCCGGATTCGAGAGCGTGTTCACCGCCGAGGTCAACAAGCCCTTCGTCCTGGATACCCAGTACGGTTCGCACGTAGTGCTGGTGTCCGACCGCGCCAAGCCCGTGGCTATGAAGCAGATAGCTGTGCTCGAGAAGACCAGCCTCCCCAGCAAGGAGACCTACAACGAGTGCTACGCCAAGGCTCACCGCTTTGCTACCATTGCCGGCGGCACCTACGAGGGCTACAAGAAGGCCATCGATTCCACCGGCGTGTACTCACACCCTATGAGCAATGTGACCGAGGCCACCTCCAACTACGGCTCCATCAGCCAGGCCAAGGAGATCACCCGCTGGGTATATGACAACAAGCCCGGCAAGGCTTCCAACATCATTACGGTCAACAACAACTACTTCTTTGTGGTTGCCCTCAAGGCTGCCCGCGAAGAGGGATTCAAGCCCGTCAAGGATGTTGCTCCCCTCATCAACGATATCCTCAAGAACGAGAAGCTCCGCGACATCACCGCCAAGGAGGTTGCCGCCAAGATCAACGGTCTTTCCTCCCTTGAAGAGGTTGCAGAGGCTTGCAAGGCTTCTACCAGCACCCGTGAGGATGTGGCCTTCGGCGGAACCGGCGCTCCTTCGGTTGAGCCCGCTCTGCTCGGTGCCGCTTCCGTGGCTCCCGAGGGACAGATTTGCGGTCCCGTGGCCGGAGAGGCCTGCGTGTATGTGTTCAAGGTGAGCAACCGCCAGACCGGTTCCTTCTACACCGAGGAGGACGCCCAGAACACCGAGAAGCAGAAGGCCCAGTACGCCGCCCAGATGATCGTGCCCGTTATGATGGAGTACGACAACGTCAAGGACAATCGCGCACGTTTCTTCTAGCTCCGGGCTATAGATATCAGTTTAGCGCCTGCCGCTGTGGATTCCACGGGGCGGGCGCTGATTTTTTTATCCAGAAGATTATAGGATAATGGTCCGACACCCCGCCGTTGTAGCGCGGGCCGATGAATGTGCGCCGGGGCTTGGTGCCCCCGAAGCTGCGGTCGGGCTCGGACAGCAGCGGGTCGGCGAACACGCTCTCCCGCACCGTGAGTCCGAGGGCAAATCCCCCGTCGATCTTCTCCCAGGCGCCGTTGTATTTGATGGTGCCAGGGGCCCCGGGAGAGCCCCACACGTCGTCGTTGAAATCGCCTACCGACACTATCCTCCCGTGCCCGGAGGCCTGCAGCGAGTCTATCAGGGCCCACATCCGCCGCTGTGCAATGGTGCGCCGGCGCTCCGAATCGCCCCCGACCTTAGAGGGGTGATGATTGACAAGGATGTCCAGGGAGTCGAACTCGGCGAGCAGGATGTCGCGCGTGGGCATTATCTTTCCGGTGCTGTCTGTCAGGTGCTTGGGAGAGGAGCGCCTCAGCCGCAGGCACGAGCGGCGGTAGAGCAGCGCGCAGTCGATGCCGCGCCTGTCGGGCGACTCGTAATGGACTATGGAGTAGTCGAGCTTGCGCAGGGGAGTGCTGCCCAGGAGCCGCTCCAGCACAAAGCGGTCTCCCACTTCCGTGAGGGCCACGGCGTCGGGCAGGCGACCGCAGCGCTCCGCAATCAGCAGCAGAGTCTTGCTCACGGCAATGCATTTGTTGTAAAAGCGTCCGGCGGTGTAGCGTCCGGTGGAGTCGGTACGGTAATCCAGGAAGTTCTCCACATTCCAGCTTACCAGCAGCAGGCTGTCGGGGGGAGCGGGGCACACGGCCACAAACAGAAAAGTCAGAAGCGTTTTCATAGCAGGTTCATTTTTGTTCCGCAAAATAGGACTTTCCTATGACAATTCAAACGAAGTTTTATATCTTTGTGTGATATGAGAAGAAGATTGTCTTACTTCATTGCCGTAATCCTCTGCTTGGGCCTCGCAGCCTGCAACGGCCCGCAGAAAGGAAGTTCTGGCTCCCAGCCAAACGAGGATCTTGTCCCTTCCGATATAGCTCCGGCAGAAGAACCTTCGGGCGAAGAGCCCGCCGGGGCCGAGGCTCCCTCAGCCATATTTCCCACCGTTTCGGTGCCCAGCGTGTTCGGCGACGACGAGTCGCTGCGCGCCGACTATGTGCTTGAGCATTACTGGGATTCGTTCCTGGGCGGAAGCGGCGCCACCACGCCCGCTGCCATCCTGGGCATAAGCGACGGGAGCGTGGAACAGGCCCTGGCCAACTATATCCAAATACTCTCCAACATCAAGGCGGCCTCCACGCCCGACGACCTCAAGCCCCTCAAGAAGGCTCAGAAGAGCGTGAAGCAGTTCTTCGACAAACTGGAGGCCCGGCAGCTGGCCGATACGTCCGCACACACCTACCTGCGCCTTACCGAAATGGTGTCGCGCTACCTGTACGACCCCAATTCCCCGCTGCGCGACGAGGATCTTTACCTTCCGTTCGTGGAGGCGATGTCCAAGAGCGACTGCACCCGCGAGGATATGAAGAACGCCTACAAGTACGAGCTCAAGATGTGCAACACCAACCCCTACGGCTCCAAGGTGCCCGACATTCGCTACAAAGACATCAAGGGGCACAAGGGCACGCTGTACGCCGTCAATGCCGACTATACTATGCTCTTCTTCAGCAACCCCGGCTGCGAGTCGTGCAAGGGCATAATCAAAGACGTTATGTCGCGGGGCAACGTGGAGTCGCTGATTGCCGACAAGAAACTCTCCATAGTGAATATTTACATCGACGAGGAGGTGTCCAAATGGCGGGACTATTCGCCCAACTACCCCTCGTGCTGGATTAACGGTTACGACTATACCTTCTCGCTGCGCGACAGCGGAGACTTCGACATACGGGCCATTCCGTCGCTGTATCTGCTCGACGCCTCCAAACGCGTCCTGATGAAAGACGCTCCCACCGAAAAGGTTCTTGCATTCATAGAGACTTTATGAAACAATATCTCGACTTACTGCGGCACATCCGCGAACACGGCGTCATAAAGAGCGACCGCACCGGCGTCGGCACCCAGAGCGTATTCGGTTACCAGATGCGCTTCGACCTGAGCGAGGGATTCCCCCTGCTGACCACCAAGAAGGTGCACCTGCGCTCCATAATCCACGAGCTCCTGTGGTTCATCGCGGGAGATACCAACATCAAGTACCTCCACGACAACCGCGTGTCCATCTGGGACGAGTGGGCCGACGAGAACGGCGACCTGGGTCCCGTGTACGGGCATCAGTGGCGCAGCTGGGAAGCTCCCGGCGGAAAAAGCATCGACCAGCTTTCGCAGGTGATCGACCTGATCAAGAACCATCCCGACTCTCGCCGTATGTTGGTGTGCGCCTGGAATCCTGCCGATATCGACAAGATGGCCCTGCCTCCGTGCCACTGCCTGTTCCAGTTCTATGTGGCGGAGGGACGCCTCAGCTGCCAGCTGTATCAGCGCAGCGCCGACACCTTCCTGGGCGTTCCGTTCAATATCGCATCGTACGCCCTCCTGACTATGATGCTCGCCCAGGTGTGCGGCCTGCAGCCGGGGGAGTTCATCCACACCACCGGAGACACGCACATCTACCTCAATCACTTCGACCAGGTGGCCGAGCAGCTCTCGCGCACGCCCCGTCCGCTGCCCGTGATGAAGCTTAATCCGGAGGTCAAGAGCCTCTTTGATTTCCGCTACGAAGACTTTACCCTCGAAGGCTACGATCCTTGGCCCGCAATCAAGGCTCCGGTGGCCGTATGAGGCACACTTTCACCATAAAACATCCATCCGCAATGCTCAAGTGTCTTATTGTCGCAATAGCCGACAACAACGGAATAGGCGTAAAAGGTGACCTTCCCTGGCATATTCCCGAAGATCTGAAATACTTCAAGTCGGTGACGCACGGTTATCCGGTCATTATGGGCCGCACCACCTATTTCTCGCTGCCTTTCCGTCCGCTCAAGGGCCGCAAGAACATCGTGCTCAACCTGGGCGGCGACCCCATCCCGGAGGTCTGCTGCGTGTATTCTTTCGAGGAGGCCTACAAGGAGGCCGAGGCCACAGGCAAAGACAAGTGCTTTGTGATGGGAGGGGCGTCGGTTTACCGCGCCGCGCTGCCCGAGATGGACCGCCTGTACATCACTCACGTGCATACCGTGGTCGAGGGTGCCGATGTGTTCTTCCCGCCCATCGATCCGGCCGTCTGGCACCGCGTGAGCACGTCCGAAACGCACACCGATCCCGACACCGGATACACATTTGAGTTCGTTGTGTACGAGAAATAAATAAAAAAGCGTATCTTTGGAAGGTAATTAGTTAGTTAGATGGTACCTTCCAAGCGAGAGCAATTCGGAAGCTCTCTCACTTTCATAATGGCAATGGCCGGCTCGGCAATCGGGCTCGGCAATATTTGGCGTTTCCCGTATATGGTCGGAGAGCACGGCGGCGGAGCGTTCATCATTGCCTATATCGTTTGTAGCGCATTCATCGCACTGCCTTGTTTTTTGTGTGAGGCCGTTATCGGAAAACGGGCCCGCAGCGGCGTGTACGGCTCTTTTGAGAAGCTTGCGCCGGGCAGCAAATGGAAGTGGGCCGGCGGTATCAGCATTCTTGCCTGCTTTGTTATAATGTCTTACTACAGCGTGGTGGGAGGATGGTCGCTCGACTTTCTGGTGCGCTCGCTCTCTGGCGGACTCGCTCCCGGCAGGCCCGACGAGGCCGTGGGCATCTTCTCCAAAATGGCCTCTTCCCCGCTGGAATCTATAACCGGATTCTTGCTGTTCCTGATGGCTACGGCCCTAATTGTGCTGGGCGGCATCAAGAAAGGAATAGAAAAATTCACCAAGATTACTATTCCCATCTTGTTCGTACTGATGATAGCCCTGGTGGTTTATTCGCTTTCGCTCCCCGGCTCGGGAGGAGGTGTCAAGTACATCATCGAGCCCGACTTCTCTAAACTGGACGCATCGGGCTGGGCTTGCGCTCTCGGGCAGGCGTTCTTCTCGATGTCGCTGGGTGTGGGTGCCGTGCTTATCTATTCTTCTTTTATGAAGAAGGACGAACGAATTCTGCGGGCGGGAGTCTGGACCTCGGTTTCAGATACGTTCTTTGCCATCATTTCGGCCCTGGCCATTATGCCGGCGGTGTTCGCCTCGGGGCTGGAGCCGGGAGTGGGCCCGGCGCTGGTGTACGAGACCCTGCCGTATATTTTTGCCAGTATGGGCGTTGAGACGCCGGTGCTGAGCGCCGTGGTTACTACCGCCTTCTTCCTTGCCATCCTGATGGCCGCCCTTACTTCTTCGATATCGATGCTGGACGTGTGCGTGGAGCACGCCGTGGAGCAGTACAAGTGCAAGCGCTGGATGGCGATGCTCCTGTTTGTGGTTCCGGGTATCGCCCTCGGAGTGCCTTGCGCGCTGTCGTTCGGAAGCCTCAAGGGCGCGACCCTTTTCGGCCTTACGATTTTTGACATCTGCGACTTTTTGTGCTCCAATATCCTTATGACGCTCGGAGCGCTTGTGTTCGCCCTGTTTGTGGGCTGGCGTATGAAGAAAGCCGATGTGCAGGAAGAGCTGAACGGACCGCTTTTCAAGGTATTTTACTTTATGATACGCTGGGTAGTCCCTCCGGCAATCCTCATCATTTTTATAAGCAATCTGCTATAATATTTGTATATTTACGGCTATGAAAAGAATACTTCTCCTTGTGGCTTTTGCCTGCGCCCTGGCCCTGGCCGGCTGCAGTGCCGATACGACTACCTCCAACTGGCTCAAATACACTGCCTGGACGGCAGATCTTGCCGGGAAAGTATGCTCGGACGGGCAGAGTTCCGGCACGATAGAACAAGGAAGTATCAACCTCCGGTTTTCAGCCTTGGGCTACACTATGGGCTACGAGTACAAGGTTGACGGAGTGTCGACCAAAGGCATCGTAAAAGCCTTTATTTTTCCCGACTATAGCTTCCCGGAGCTATATTTTCATTTCCCGTATAAGAGTGAACAGGGTGAAGAACTGGAGGTGTCGAGCACAGGAATAATATCTTCGGACCAAAAGTCGATTCATTTTGACAACTTCGTCGTCGGTTATTATCCTTCTTCCGGTTTTACCTCCATCGAGGACGTGGATTTTGTAAGGTAGGGTTCTCGGCGGGCCGTCAGAAATACATCGGGATAAAGGCCTGGGGAAAGTACTGGATGCGGGGCCCCGGCTCTTCAAACACCACCGTAAGCACATCAAACTGTACTTCGACATCTGCGGGAAGCGAACCGCGGAGGCTGTCGTTCATAAATGCGCCCGCCGCCCGCACCAGGCGCTGCCGCTTGAGATAATCGACCTTGCTTTCGGGGGCCACCGGAGTATCTCCGCTGCGTGTTTTTACCTCCACGATGTGGATGGTGCGCCCGCGTATGGTAATGATGTCCAGTTCCAGATGAGAGGCTCTCCAGTTGCGCCGCAGGATACGGTGTCCCTGCCCTATGAGCCAGAGGCAGGCTTCTTCTTCGCCCCGGGAGCCGACGATTTGTTTTTTGGTTTTCATAGTTTCACATTTGGTCTTCGGGGCAAAGATGCAAATAATTTTTGTATCTTTGGACTTCGAAATCATAAACTATTTGATATGTCCAAGAATTCTTCAAAGCTCCTGCATACCGAAGACTGGCTCGCGGTGTGGATAGGGTTTATCATTATTGCGGTGGCTCTTGTTGCCGTCCTTACGGGAAGTTTCGATTTTGCAGCACTTAAATTCAAGACCTGGACCTGGGGCGAGACCGTCACCGGTGCCGCTGCCGCCAAGATTGTTCCTTTGGGAGAGCAGCTCGCTTCCGGAGCGTTCTGGCTCAAGATGCTCCTTACAGCGGTAGTGCTCGGAGTGCTTTTCACGGTGGGGGCAAAGCTTACCGGCGGAAAGGTTTCGAAGTTCATCCCGGCATTCATAGTTGTGTTCCTCCTGTCGGTGGTGGTGCGCCTTATCAGCGCCGAATTCACCCTTAACCGCTATCTCGAGTGGGCGTTCTGGGCGTTAATCGTGGGTATGCTGATCTCCAATACGATAGGCACGCCCGGGTGGCTCAAACCCGCGGTCCGTACCGAATTCTACATCAAGACGGGCCTCGTGATAATGGGTTTCTCGGTGCTGTTCTCCAACATTGCCAAGTTCGGCCTGTACGGCCTTGGAATAGCCTGGGTGGTGACTCCGATAGTGATTCTGTTTATGTGGTGGTTCGGCACCAAGGTGCTCAAGATAGACAATAAGCCGCTCATCATTACTATGGCGTCCGCTACGAGCGTTTGCGGTACTTCCGCCGCCATCGCCTCCGGAGCCGCGTCGGGCTGCAAGAAAGACGACCTTACTATGACCATCTCGATCTCCATCATATTTACTGTCCTGATGATGGTGCTCGAACCCGTTATCATCAAGGCCTGCAGTATGTCGCCCATTATGGGTGGCGCGCTCATCGGCGGCACGGTTGACAGCACCGGCGCCGTGGCCGTGGCGGGTTCCGTCCTGGGCGGCGAGGCCGAGAAGGCAGCCGTGCTGGTGAAGATGATTCAGAACATCCTGATCGGCTTTATCGCCTTCTTCGTGGCCCTGTTCTTCGCTACGCGCGTGGATAAGAAAAGCGGGCAGAAAGTGGGCGCGGGAGAGATCTGGACTCGTTTCCCCAAGTTCATTATCGGTTTCTTCGTGGCCTCGCTGGTGGCATCTTTCATTATACTGCCCCTTGCCGGCGCCGACCAGGTGAAGGCCGTCAACGGCGTGCTGGATCAGTACAAGAACTGGTGTTTCGTGCTGGCGTTCGTAAGTATCGGCCTGGACACCAACTTCCGCGATATCGCCCGCCAGATGAAGGGTGGCAAGCCGCTGTGGCTCTATATTGTGGGGCAGACTTTCAATATCGTCCTCACCTTCGCTATGGTGTGGTTCCTGCTCTCCGGGGCCGTGTTCCCCATCCCTGCGCTTGACTAATGGCCGGGAACCCATCAGGTCACGTAAGTGAAGTTAAGACTCGTCGTAAACTGTCGGCGGGGAGCCTTGCGGCGCTGGTGGTCGGTGCTCTGGTGCTTGGCGCGGCCGTGTATATAATGGTCCACGGCTTGGGCCTTAACCCCGACCTTGACTTTGGCGCCGGAGCCTATTACTACGCCGACATTCCCGACTACCAGAACACCCTTAACTGGGATACCTTCACCGCCCGCCTGCCCTTCTGGGTGTACGTCCTGCTCTTCCTTGGCTGGGGCGCCCTAATGTGGCGGCTGTGGAAGCGGCTGGACCGATAAGAATCGTAAAATATTTTTAAAGAATCCGCAAAATCTGCTTCTGGCCATTGCCGGGAGCGGATTTTTGCTTTAGTTTTGGGGTCAATCATCAGGCCGCCTGCCGTTTGGTGGTTCTGCCAGGAGTGGGCAAACAGCATTTTCGGCGGTTATTGCCGTTTGCCCAAACATTATATAACCAGCAAAAGACACTATGAGATTCTTTTTTATTACAACCGATCACTTTGAAAGGAAGATATGGTTCAGGGATAAATCGGATTACGTTGTGGGGATGAATTATGTTGCCGTCATTTCGTTCGCAAAACAGATAAAAGTAATATCGTTTATCCTGATGTCCAATCACGTTCATTTTTTACTTCTGTGCTCCAAAGACGAGGCTCGGGAGTTTATCACAGCTTTTAAAGCGTTATATGGTAAATACTACTGCCAAAAATATGGAACCAAGCGGTTTATGTCTCGAAATAAAGTAGATATCAGAGAAATAACATTTGAGAACGAGGCCCTGGAGAGAGTGGTTGCATATATACAGATGAATAGCGTTGCGGCCAGGATAAGCTTGGAGGCGAGTGGATATAAATGGGGAACCGGAGCCTGTTTCTTCAACGACAACCGGCCTTATGGAAAGCGACTCGGAGACCTGTCCTGCCGCGCGCAGATACGATTGCTGAAAAGCAATGTGAAATTATCTCAGGACTGGCGAATAAGCGAAGATGGCTATGTCTTGCCGGAATCGTATGTATGCATAGAGTTTGTGCAGAGGCTTTTCAAAACGCCTTCAAGAATGATGTATTTCTTGCATAATTCTTCTAAAGCCAAGTTGGTCCTGGGAAATGTTGCTCCATCATTCAAAGATGAAGTCGTTCTGGAGGCGGCAAAAGATTTATGCCGCACGCTATATTTTAAAAAGTCCTTCACCTATTTAGCAGAAGAAGAACTTACAGACTTGGTAAAACAGCTAAGCCGCCGCTTAAGTGCCGACGCCCATCAAATATGCCGGGTTCTGGGCCTGTCCTATGTCGAAGTCACTCGCCTGCTTGACAGAGTATAAACGTCGTTTGGTGGTTGTCCATTGTGTGGCCTAACGGCAAAAAGGGCCCCGAATGCCGTTTGCCCGCACATCTTCAAACCACCAAACAGCAATGAGGCGGCCGCGAGAGGCCGCGTTTTGCCAAATTCGGCAAAAATCGCTATATTTGAAAGCTATGGCAAAATCAGCGGAAGATACCCCACTGCTTAAGCAGTACTTCTCCATAAAGGCGCAGCATCCCGAGGCCCTGCTGCTATATCGGGTCGGGGACTTCTATGAGTGTTACTCCGACGATGCGGTAACTCTCAGTAAAGTACTCGGCATCGTTCTTACCCGCCGCTCCAACGGCGACAAAGGAGACACCCCTATGGCCGGGTTCCCCCACCACGCCATAGACACCTATCTTCCAAAACTGGTCCGCGCAGGCTTCAAAGTCGCCATCTGCGACCAGCTCGAAGACCCCAAACTCTCCCAGACCAAACTGGTCAAGAGGGGAGTCACCGAAATACTCACCCCCGGCGTTGCCTTCGGCGAAACAATGCTCGAAGGCAAAGAACACAACTGGCTCGCCGGCCTCAACTTCGACGGCCCGGAATGCGGGGTCGCCTTCCTGGACGCCTCCACGGGCACATTCAAAGTAGCCCAGGGCGGCATCGACTATATCTCTACCCTCCTCTACAGCTTCCGCCCCAAGGAACTCGTGGTGCAGCGCGACATCTACCGCAGGGTCAAAGAACGCTTCCCCGACTTTTACATCACCTCGCTTGACGAGTGGGCGTTCGTGCAGGACACCGCCACCGAAAAGCTCTGCCGCCAGATGGGCACCCAGAGCCTCAAGGGCTTTGCCATCGACCGTTATCCCCTGGCCGTGCAGGCCGCCGGCGCCCTTATCTACTATCTTGAGCAGACCCATCACGAGGGGCTCAAGAACATCTGCAGCATAGGACGCATCGACGAGGGCAGCTTTGTGTGGATGGACCGCTTCACCTTCCGCAACCTCGAGATATTCCAGTCCAACGCCGGCAGCGAAGGAACCAGCCTCGTAGACGTGCTCGACCGCTGCGCATCCCCAATGGGAAGCCGTCTTCTGCGCGAATGGTTCTCGCTCCCCATCCTCGATATTCCCACCCTGAACGGCCGCTACGACGTGGTGCAGTTCTTCTTCGACAACGAAGAGGCCCTGCAGGACATCCGCACCCGCATCGGGGATATAGGCGACCTTGACCGCATAACAGCGCGCGCCGCCACGGGCAAGATCAACCCGCGGGAGATGATGCAGCTGGCCCGTTCGCTCGGGCAGATGACCCCTGTGCGCAGCATCTGCGACGGCACCTCCATCCCCGCCCTTGACAAACTCGCCAAGGGCATCAAAGACACCGACCCCCTGCTGGAGCGCATCCGCAGCACAATGGCGGAGAATCCGGCCGTGCAACTGGGCAAGGGAGACGTCATCGCCGCCGGTGTCAGCAAAGAGCTGGACGAACTGCGCGCCATCTCGCGCGGCGGCAAAGAGTATCTGCTTCAGATGCAGCAGCGGGAAATAGAGCGCACCGGCATCAGCTCCCTTAAAATAGGCTATAACAACGTATTCGGCTACTATATCGAGGTCCGCAACACTTTCCGCGACCAGGTTCCGCCCGAGTGGATACGCAAGCAGACCCTGGTGTCGGCAGAGCGTTACATCACCGAGGAGCTCAAAGAGTACGAAAGCCGCATCCTCACCGCCGAAGATTCCATCTACGCCCTTGAGTCGCAGCTTTATGCCAAGCTCGTAGCCGATGTGCAGAAGCGCATCAAGGACATCCAGGCCAACTGCCGCATCATATCGACCCTCGACGTGCTCCAGGGCTTCGCGCTCCAGGCCATCGAAAGGGGATACTGCCGTCCCGTAATGGACAAGAGCCTCTCGTTCGACATCAAGGCCGGCCGCCATCCGGTTATCGAAACCATGATGGGACCGGGCGAGGAGTATGTGCCCAACGATATATCGATGGACAGCCGCCGCGAGCAGATAATGGTGCTCACGGGCCCCAATATGGCCGGTAAATCGGCCCTGCTGCGCCAGACGGCCCTCATAGTGCTTATGGCCCAGTGCGGCTCGTGGGTGCCGGCGCGCGAGGCCCGCATAGGCGTATTCGACAAAATCTTCACGCGCGTGGGCGCCACCGACAATATCTCCCGCGGGGAGTCCACATTTATGGTGGAGATGCTGGAGACGTCGATGATTATGCACAATCTTTCCGAGCGCTCGCTGGTGCTGATGGACGAGATCGGGCGCGGAACATCCACCTACGACGGTATGTCCATCGCCCGCGCCCTCATAGAGTACGTACACGAAAAAGGGCACGGGGCCAAGACCCTCTTCGCCACCCACTACCACGAGCTCAACGATATGGAAAACCGCTTCCCGCGCGTCCATAACTGGCATATAGCCGTTAAGGAAGAGGGGCACGACGTAGTGTTCCTGCGCAAGCTCGAGAGGGGAGGCGTCGCCCACAGCTTCGGTATCCACGTGGCCCGTATGGCCGGAATGCCGCAGGAGGTGATTCTCTCCGCCGAGAGGACGATGCGCGAGCTTGAGCGGCGCGAGAAGACCTCCGACGCCCTGTCCAAGGATACCGCCGAGGACGGCAGCGTGCAACTATCTTTCTTCCAGCTGGATGACCCTACGCTTAGCTCGGTCAAAGAACAACTCGAAAAGGCCGACCTTGACAATATGACGCCCCTTCAGGCCTTCGACCTTCTGCGTAAGCTCAAAGAAGAAGTTGGGGCGGCCCAAAACTGATCGCACAATGAGACGAATTCTTGCCATATTCGCCCTTACGCTCTGTCTGCTGCCGGCCGCCGGACAGAACTGGACCCACGACCCCGCCCTGGAGGCCGCCCTCAAGGAAGATATAATCCGCGCCGGCAACAACAATTACCCCTACCATCACGGGGACCTGCGCGACACCCCTCCTCCGGCAGGATATAAACCCTTCTACATCAGCCACTATGCCCGTCACGGCAGCCGCCATACCTGGGGAAGCGACTATTACGTGCTCATCCTGGACGTGCTGCACAAGGCCGACAGCCTGGGCATACTCAGCACCGGAGGGCGCGCCGCTATGGAGGAGACCCGGCAGGTGCTGGATACCTGGGGCGGAATGGACGCCAGGCTCTCGCAGCGCGGCGTACGCGAGCATACCGATATGGGGCGGCGTATGGTAAAGCGCTTCCCTGCCGTGTTCCGGGGGAGCCCGGAAATACGCGCCATCGCCAGCGTCTCGCAGCGCAGCATCATCAGTATGAATGCCTTTACCACGGCCGTATCGGCGGCGCGCCCCAAGACGCGCTGGTACCTCGATACGGGCGAGGCCCTTATGGATTATATAGGCGCCACGGGCCACCGGCTGCCCATCTGCAAGGAGCTGGCAGTGCCTATGAAGGAGCATCTCTGGGACTCTCCCTGCGACAGCACCTACATCCTCGGCACCCTGTTCACCGACCCCGCCGAAGCCCGCAAACTAATCCCCAGCCTCGACCGCTTCAACAAGGCCCTCTACCGCACCGCCACCATAGCCCCCTGCTGGGACATAGAGGAGCGTATCCTCCCGCTTATGCAGTTTGAGTATCTGTACCGCTACTGCGCCTATGAGGCAAGCTCCCAGTACGCCAATTATGGCAGCGTCGAGGAGGTAGATCCCAAGAGGCTTGATTCCGCCCATCAATTGGCGGACGACATAGTGGCCAAGGCCGACGAGGCCATAGCCGGGGGCAAATATGCCGCCGACCTGCGCTTCGGGCACGATTATCCCCTGCTCGCGCTTGTGTCCTACCTGGGCGTCGAGGGGCCCGGCAGCCGCTTGCCCTTCGACGAGATAGCCTCCCGCTGGTGGTGCTGGCGCGAGCTGTGCATGGGCTCCAACCTGCAGATGATATTCTACCGCAACAAGGCCGGCCGCGTGCTGGTGAAATTCCTTTATCAGGAGCAGGAGAGGAGCCTCAGGAAGCTCCAGAGCGTGAGCGGACCTTACTACGACTGGGAGACTGTAAAGGCAAACATTCAGGGTTACAGACGATGAAGAAAGTCCTGATAATCAGTTACTACTGGCCTCCTACCGGAGGCAGCGGCGTGCAGCGCTGGGTAAAGTTCACCAAGTACCTGCGCGAGTTCGGCTGGGAGCCTGTGATCTACACTCCCGAGAACCCCGAGCAGCTGGCGGTGGACGAGAGCCTCCTGGCGGAGATTCCCGAGGACGTGACGGTGCTCAAGCGCCACATTACCGAGCCGTACGCTATCTATCATAAGTTCTTTGGCGCTTCCGACAAGGGCGCCGGAGTGAATCCGCTCAACCAGCAGAAGAAGACTCTCAAGCAGCGCCTGGTGGTGGGCCTGAGGGGCAATCTGTTCGTGCCCGACCCGCGTGCGGGATGGGTTGGCCCGAGCGTGAGATATCTGCGTAAGTATCTGAAAGAGAATCCAGTGGATGCCGTGGTAACTACCGGCCCGCCACATTCGATGCATCTGATCGGTCTGCGCCTCAAGCGCCTTACGGGAGTTAGGTGGATTGCCGACTTCCGCGACCCGTGGACGGAGATGCATTATTTCAAGCATATGGGTCTGCTGCCCTGGACGGCGGCGGAGCACAGGCGGCTGGAGCAGAGGGTACTCGATGAATCCGATGCCGTAATAGCTGTGTCGGCGCCCGTCCGTGACGACTTCCAGGCCCGTACCGCTACGCCCGTGCATTTGATTACCAACGGTTTTGACGAATGCGATTTTGCCTCAGCGCCGCAGGACCTGCCGCGCAACGAGTTCTGCCTTGTGCACACCGGCCTTTTTGCCTCCGACGGCAATCCGCTGCGCCTCTGGGACGCTCTATCGGACAAGTGCTCCGCCGACAGCACCTTCAAGGAGCAGCTGCGCATCCGGCTCGCCGGCAAGACCGACACCGAAATCCTCGAGGCGCTACGCCAGAGGGGCCTTTCCGACAATGTGGAGAATCTGGGCTATCTGCCTCACCAGCAGACCACTGCGCTACAGCAATCGGCCTCTGTGCTGCTGCTTCCGCTGCGTGACGAGCCCGAGTACGCAAAGGCCCTTCCGGGCAAGATATTCGAGTATATGGCTTCCCGCCGTCCGGTGCTCGGCATAGGGCAGGAAGGAGGCGCTGCGGCGCGTCTGCTCTCCGAAACCGGCTCAGGAGTAATGTACGGCTGGGACAAGCTGGAGCCCGTTGCAGAATATATCGATGCGGCCTGGGAGAAGCATCTCGAGGGCCGGGAAGAACCGCTCCCGGGAGACGTTTCGCAGTATTCCCGCAGGGCGCTCACCGAAAAACTATCCAAAGTGCTATGAGTTCGGTTTCGGCAATTTCGGCTTTCCGTTGCTCCCGCTGCGGCAGGGAGTATGGGTCCGCTGTTTACAGGATGATTGACGCCGTGGCGGAACCGTCTCTGAAAGAGAAGGTTAAAGATGGTGGCCTGTTTGTGAGGGTGTGCCCTTCCTGCGGATGCCGGGAGCTCATAACTTCTCCGGTCATTTACCGCGACGCTCATCTGCTGGTGTGCCTGTCGGACCGCCCCATTGCGGTAGAGGGCCTGGAGGGCGTGCAGGGACGGCTTGTTCCCGACGTGGGTTCGCTCATCGAGAAGGTTAAGGTTTTCGACGCCGGTCTTGACGATGTGCCGCTGGAGATTTGCAAGTACGTTACCCGGCAGGAGCTGGGCAAGAGTGTAGAGCTTAAATTCCTGCGTCTGGAGGGCGCGGACCACGATATCATATTCACTTATCCCGAGGGCGGGCAGATGCAACTGTTGAGCGTCGGTTTCAATGTGTACGAGGACTGCTGCGCCATAGTGGGGCGGAATCCGTCTTTGACCGCGGGCCTGCAGGGGCTGGTGAAGATCGACCGTGAGTGGGTGGAACATTTTATAGCTTAGAGCGTTATGAAGAAGAATCTGTTGATATGTTTGGGTATTGTGCTGGGATTCCTGGTGCTTTCGTACGCATTTGTGCCCGAGGTGCTGGAGGGGAAGGTTGTCAACCAGGGGGATATCTCCGGCTGGCAGGGAATGGCTCACGAAAAGATCAGCTGGGACAAGGCGCATCCGGGAGAGAGCGCGGCCTGGACCGGCTCCATGTTCAGCGGTATGCCCACTGCATCTATCCAGAGTTCCACCAAAGGTGACTGGACGCAGCCCCTGTACGACCTGCTGCTCACCGGCAAACGTCCCGCCACATATCTGTTCATATCGCTCCTGGGGGCGTTCCTGATGTTCCTCGCCTTCGGCGTACACCCCCTGGTAGCCGCAGGCGGAGCCATAGCAGTCACGTTCTGCTCGTACAATATCCAGATTATTCAGGTGGGGCACAACACCAAGATGCAGGCTCTGGCATTCCTGCCGTGGGTTTTTGCCGCCGTGGTGTTTACTTACCGTAAGGCCTGTGGCGGGAGTGCTGCTGTCGGCAGAAGTGCTTCCACTGCTCCTGTTCGTAAGGGCCAAAGTCGCAGCGAAAGCACTTCCGCCGACGGAGATTCCACCGCTGCGACTGCCGGGCCTCGCTGGCCCTGGACGATTCTCGGCGCCGCCTTGTTCGGCCTTGCCGTAAGCTTCCAGGTCAAAGCCAACCACCCACAGATATCCTACTATCTGGCCCTGATGATCCTGATCTACGTAGTGGTTCTCTTTGTGTCGCTCCTGCGCCGCAAACAGTCCCTCAAAGGCTTCTGGATAGCATCTGCCCTGCTCCTCGTAATGGGCCTCGCCGGCATAGGTACCAACGCCATCAAGCTCCTCCCGACATTTGAATACACCCCCTACTCGATGCGCGGCGGCACCTCCGACGGCTCGTCCGAAGGGGCCAGAAAGGGGCTTGACATCGATTACGCCACCGCCTGGTCGTACGGATGGGAAGAACTCCCCAACCTGGCCATTCCCAATTACAACGGTGGCTCTTCCTCGGGCCCGCTGAGCATGAAATCCGAGACCGTGCAACTGCTGCGGCGCGCCGGTCAGGGCAACCTCCAGCAAGTACGCAAGCATCTACCCCTCTACTGGGGACCCCAACCTTTCACCGCAGGCCCTATGTATATGGGAGCGGTCACTATCTTCCTGTTTATCCTTGGCCTGCTGTACTGGAAGGGCCGGGAGAAATGGTGGGCCGTGGCCGCATCGCTCCTTGCGGTGCTGCTGGCACTTGGCAGCCATTTCCTGTGGTTTACCAAGCTCTTCTACGATATTGCGCCGCTGTACAATAAGTTCCGAACCGTGTCCATGGCTCTGGTGGTGTTGCAGTTTACCCTTCCCGTGCTGGGATTCCTTATGCTTGACGGGATGCTCAAGAGCGGTGATCCGTCCCGCGAACTTCGCAAGAAGGTGCTTGTCAGCGGAGTCATTTCACTTGGGCTGCTGCTCGTTCTGGCTCTGCTTCAGAGTGTGCTGGGAACGTTCAGCGGCGGTGCCGATGCGGGGCAGCCGGATATTCTCCGCGAGGCCCTGGCGGCCGACCGTTATACTTTGCTTTGGAACGACACCCTGCGGTCGCTGCTGCTGGTAGCCGCTGCCGTGGCCCTGCTGGTGTGGGGCGTATCAGGAGCTGTACCGAAGGATAAAGCCGTCGGCGGAAGCGCCCCCCTTGCTCCTGTTCGCAAGGGCCAAAGTCGCCCGGGGGGCACGTCCGCCGAAGCTCCCGCGGCCGGTCAGGACGGCAGTCGCACCCCTATCAACGTCCGGAGAATTATCGCTGCCTGTTGCGTGGGCGTACTGGTGCTGGTGGACCTGTTCGTCGTAGGCAAACGCTATCTTGGGCCGGATGACTTTGTGACTCCCAAGGCGTTCAGCAGCCAGTTTGACAAGCGTCCCGTCGATGAGCTGATTCTCTCCGATCCCGACCCGTCGTACCGGGTGCTGGACCTTACGGTCAACGTGTTCAACGACTCTCACCCCTCCTATTGGCATAAGAACATCGGCGGATATTCTCCAGCCAAGCTCCAGCGCTATCAGGAATATATCGACAGGCAGCTGGCCCCTGATATCCAGACTCTTAGCAAGGCCATAAGCGGCGCCGCCACCGTGCAGGAGGCCGAGGCCGCGTTGCCGTATCTGGAGAGCCTCGCATCGCTTAACTGCCGCTATATCATCGTCGGGGACGACAATCCCCCGCTGCGCTATAGTTTTGCCCGCGGCAACGCCTGGTTTGAGCAAACAAGCGATTCAATAGAGATGACCTCTTACGCTCCGGACAAGCTGGAATACAGCTATACTTCTGCCGAAGGCGGCCGCGCGGTATTCAGCGAGGTCTATTATCCTGCAGGATGGGTGGCCCGCCTGGAAGACGGAACCGAGCTGCCCATTGAGCTTTATGAAGGATGTAAGATGGAGATAGAACCCGGTGTCCAGCCTGCCGGGGGAGAGGTTATCAACGATATCTGCCGCCGCATAACCAAGTGGCCCGTAGCTTCGGACCTGCTGCGCTGCGTGGACCTTCCCGCCGGATCGCACACCCTGGTTATGAGCTTCGAGCCGGCCTCCTACCGCCGCGGCGAAGCCCTCTCCCGCGCCAGCTCCATCCTCCTGTTGCTCCTAGTCCTTGGAGCCATAGTGCTCAAGGCCCTACCGGCCCGCAGGGAGAAGTAAACAGTATTTGTTTGATTCAATTATCTTTGTAGAAATATCGCTAGCAATGTCCGATAACGATTGGAAATCACGTCTGGGAGTGGTTTATTCCACCAATCCTGACTTTCAATACCAGCAGGCCGCCGAAGAGGAGCAGGCCACTCTGCCGCCGGAGCGCCAGAGGCTGATTGTGCGTATCGACCGCTCGCACCGCGCCGGTAAGCAGGTCACGCTGGTGGACGGATTCGTGGGTACCGGGAGTGACCTCTCTGCCCTTGCCAAGGCCCTCAAGACCAAGTGCGGAGTGGGGGGCACGGCCAAGGATGGCCAGATCACCATCCAGGGAGACCTGCGCGACAAAATCACCGCCCTGCTCCAGTCTATGGGATATAACGCCAAAAGAGGAAACTGATGCCGGAGCTGTTCAAAGGGGGATTTCTTCATATGGCCACCGAGCCTTTGGCCCAGGGCGGCGCTCCTGCGCTGTGGAGTGACTGCATCGTGAACCGCTGGGCCGTGGTGTTCGCGCTTGTCCTCCTGATCCTTGAACTCTCCGAAATTTTTCGCATCTATCCCCATCTTCTCCGCTGCCTGAGCCGCTGGAAGGGTAATGCCGACCTCGAGCACAGCGTGAGCCTTGCCCGCACCCGCAATACCGTGGCCCTGGTCTTCGGCGTAGTGCTGTGCATCATAGCCGACCGCTGCGGCCTCGTGGCCCCTACATTCAAACTCCGTCTTCCGCCCGGCTGGCAGCTCGCCGTAACCACCGGCCTGATTGCCGGCGCCACCCTTATAAGACGCATCGCTTACTTGTGCTCCAAGTTCCGCAGCAGCACAAGCGAGTATGCCATGACCATACGCCACTCAATTTATAACTACCTGATTCTTTTAACCACGCTGATTTTTTTAAGCGTGCTCGTGATGGTGCCGCTTCACGCCCCCGACACGCTTGCAAGGGCTGTTTTGTATGCCGAATGCGCCGTTTTCTTCTTGCTGTTCCTCATAAGGCAAGGACAAATTTTGCGCTCACGTTGCGGTACTTTGGCAACAATTTTGTATCTTTGCGCCCTTGAAATTTTGCCGGTAGG
>JAGCCX010000036.1 GCA_017651465.1 Bacteroidales bacterium | reverse complement strand
ACTACAAGACAAAAGAAAATCCTGAAAAAACAGAAGAAATAATATTATCTTTGACAAAAGATGTTAGGACAAATCTTCAAACATCAGGACTTTGATATCAGAAGTCAAGAAAATCTGTAAACAAAAATCAGGACGAGTCAGAGGGCGAGGGCCGGAAGGCCCGAGGGCGGAGAGGCAGCCCGCCACCTCCCCAATGTCCACGACCCTGCCCGCTGATGGGACACCGCCGACGAAAACGGTCCCAAAAACGTCCACGACCCCGCTAGCCGATGGGACACCTCCGACGAAAACGGCCGAAAACGTCTGTGACCCTGCCAGCCGATGGGACGTCTCCGACGAAATCGGCTCCAAGCGTCTGAGACCCTGCCAGCCGATGGGACACCTCCGACGGTATGGGCGGGAGGGGCGCAGCGTCCAGGAGGCGGCGGCGCTGTTTCGCAGCCGTAAGCACCCTCGCTTGTAGAGGGAGGGGCCCGCCGCGCAGCGGTGGGAGGGCGAGGGCCGGAAGGCCCGAGGGCGGAGAGGCTGCCCGCCACCTCCCCGAAGTCCACGACCCCGCCAACCAATGGGACGTCTCCGACATAAACAACGTCAGGGGCAGCGTCCAGGAGGCGGCGGGACTGTTTCGGAGCCGTAAGCACCCTCGCTTGTAGAGGGAGGGGCCCGCCGCGCAGCGGTGGGAGGGCGAGGGCCGCCAGGCCCGAGGGCGGAGAGGCAGCCCGCCGCCGACGACAGCAACTACTCCACACGCCGGAGGCGGTGGCGGGCCAACTCCAGTAGCTAACGATGTCACGAGCGGCCGGAGGAGGAGGAAGGCAGACGGCCGGAGGCTGAGGAAAGGCGGCTGGATTTGAGTGAGCGGGAATACTCGCTGGGGGTCATACGCTCGTTGAGCTTGAAGGCCATATTGAACGACACCACAGTATGGAAACCACACATCTGGGACAGCTCGGTCATACGCAGCCCAGTGTCTTTCTTCAGCAGCTCGATGGCGTACTTAACACGATAGTAATTAATGAGTTGATTAAAGTTACGCCCCGAATGGAAATTAATCGAACGAGAAAGGTACATACGGTTAGTATGAGTCATCCGCGCCAGATCCTCCACGGCAAAATCGTCCTGAAGATACGGCTTCTTGGTCTCCATAATCCGCACCACATCGTTGAACAACTCCGCCGAGCGGGAATCGGAATCGACATACTGCACAGGAGACTTGAACCCCGCGCCTTTCTGCCCGCGGCGTATCTGCTCCTCCTTCCGGGCGCTTATCAGCAAAGTCGTACGCGTATAAACCCGGTAGTATTCCAGCACATACAGCACCGCCAGCAAACCAAGGCACACCCTCGGCCCAGCCTTATCCCAGCCGGCAAGAACAAACACCAAGGTACCGGCAAACAAAAAAACAGCAGTATGGAACAATGCCGCATACTCCTCAACGCCAGCCCACACCGCCGAACTATGAAACAGCGGCAGCGCATCTTTAAATCGCTCGCGCGAATGCCGGAACACAAAAACTAACAGAATCACGCCGCTCACCGGAACGGGAGCCCACAGCGGCAAAGGGAGCAATTTAAGCGGAACAAAAAATGAGAGAGAAACCAGCTGGGCAATCAGCGGTGCTTTGACCCCCGACTTGGAGCAAGGATAAAGCATCAGCAGATGCAGAGCGCAATACAAATCAACACACAACAGGGGAAACAAGTCCCCCTCCCCAAACAGGACATCCAGCAGCGAGAGCAACGCTCCAGAGGCAATCGAAAAAATCCGCAGAGTCCTGTGAACACATATTTTTAGTTTCATAGCGATGCCAAAAATATGTATTCACCACAACTTTGCGGTAGTCAGAAAAGGGGTATTTTTGAGAGTTTACGATTCTTTCGGTAATTCTTTTTTTACCTTGATCTTTTCTTTGATTTCCTCGAACCCCTTGCCATAAACTCCCGTCACGGAAGACACCGAAAGGAATGCGTTGGAATCGATACTCTTGACAAGCCTCAGAAGGAGGCTGAGGTCGGACTTGCGGGTGAGTACCATAAGCACTTCTGTGCTCTGCTTGGTGTACCAGCCCTTGCCGTCCAGAACCGTAACTCCGCGGTGCAGATTGTGCGTAATCGCATCTGCAATCTCGGCGAACTTGCTTGACAAGATAAACAACTGCACAGACTGCCTGGAGCCGGACAGATACATATCGATGACCGTACTGTTCACCACCACCAGTATGAAACCATATACCACCGTGGTGACCTTTTCGGTCCAGGGCAGCAGTTCCCCGTCGGCCGAATAAGACGGAACCAGCATCGAAGAAAGTATGATGACCACATCCATCCACATAATCATACGGCCGGGCGACACATTACGGTACTTATTGACTATCAATGCAATAATATCCGTTCCTCCGGTACTTCCCCCCTGCGACATAGTCATACCTATGCCCACGCCTACAAGTATGCCGCCCATAATGGTACTCATCAACTTGCCGTTGTCAACGGCCAGCGTCTGGCATATCTCGTGAGGGATCAGTCCCTGAAGGGCATTCAGGCCAATCGACGCAAGAATAACCGCAAACACTGTCTTGCCGCCGAAGCTCTTGCCCAGTATGAACAATGCCACGATGAGCAGAACGGCGTTCACGAAAAAGTAGGTAGTACCAATCTTGATGAAGCCCTTGGTAGCGTACTGCACTATGGCAGCCACACCGGACACTCCACCGCCCACCAGGTTGTTGGGGATGAGGAACAGGTTCCAGCCCGTTACGTACAAGAGTATGCCCAGCGCAATGAGCGCATACTCCTTGACGATAATCCATACGTTTGTTTTAGTCTGCGGCATTTTTCTTTCGACTTGTTTTAATTCCGGTTTTTATCTCGTCAAAGCCCTCGCCATAAACATTGTGGGTAGGTGATACCGACATAAAGGCTCTGGGATCTATTTCCTTGATTACCTTGGAAAGGGCAGGGAATTCTTTCTGGCTGATAAGGATTACAAGCACGTTCTTGTCGCCCTTGGTGTACCAGCCGGTGGCCTTGAGCACGGTGACTCCCCTCTCCATCTTATGTACTATATGGTCGGCAATCTGCTCATACTTCTCGGAGAACACCATAAGCTGGTAGGAAGACCTGTTACCGCCCACCACCAGATCGATGATCATCATAAAGGTAACTATCTCCACCAAACCGTAGCAAGCGTCGGCGAACACCTTGTCGGGCAGCAGAAGCAGAAGCGAAACCACCACAAAATCAAGCACGAAAAACGCCGTGCTGAGCGATACGGGCCAGTATTTGTTGATCATCAGGGCCACTATGTCGGTACCGCCCGTGCTGCCGCCGTAACGTATCACCAGACCTATTCCCACAGCCTCGAGCACACCGGCGATAACCGGAATCAGCAGAGTCTCACGCACGAAGAAGAATTCGCCGGGAATGCAATGCATAAAGGTCAGGCCCGACACTATCTGCATCGCGAGCGACGACATAGCGATACAATACAAGGTCTTGGCGCCGAAGCCTATCCCCATTGCGATGACCGCAACCAGAATAAGCAATACGTTGATGACAATATAAGAATACTGGGCCTGGATTACACCCACGGTGGCATACTGGATGACGGTGCAGAGACCCATCAGCCCGCCGGCCGACATACCGTTGGGTATCATAAAGCACTCCCAGCTGATAGCGAATATAAAACACGCTATAGTGAGGGCCAGATACTCCCAGATAATCTTCAAGACTTTTTTGCTCTGTGTCATTTCACCACGATGTTCACGATGCGCCCGGGCACCACGATTACCTTGACTATCTTCTGCTCCCCTACATATTTAGGCGTCTGCTCGGCGGCACGGACCGCCTCCTCCACCTGAGCAGGTGAGAAAGAGCGCGGCAAATCGACCGTAAAGCGCATCTTGCCGTTGAACTGCACGGGATAAGTTACATTGTCCTCGGCCGCATAGGCGGCGACGAATTCGGGGAAGCGGGCATCAGACACGGAGCCGCTGTTGCCGAGCCTCTCCCAAAGCTCCTCGGTGATGTGGGGAGCGAAGGGACTCAGAAGCACCACCAGAGGCTCCAGGATAGCCTTCTTGCTGCACTTAAGCGCCGTAAGGTCGTTTACTGCAATCATAAAGGCACTGATGGTAGTATTGTAGGAGAAGTTCTCTATATCTTCCTGCTCCTTGCCGATGAGCTTGTGAAGAACCTTCAGCTCTTCGGCCGAGGGCACCTCGTCGTTTACCAGCCATTCATCTTTGAAATAGAACAGTCGCCAGAACTTCTTGAGGAAGCGGTTTACGCCGTCGATACCCTTGGTATCCCAAGGCTTACTCTGCTCCACCGGACCCAGGAACATTTCATACAGGCGCAGGGTATCGGCGCCGTAAGTGTCGCAAATAAGGTCCGGATTCACAACGTTATACATCGACTTGCTCATCTTTTCAATGGCCCAGCCGCAGCGGTATTCGCCGTCTTCAAGCACAAACTGGGCGTCGGCAAACTCCGGCCTCCAGGCGCGGAATGCCTCCGTGTCGAGCTTGTCGTTGTAAACGATATTTACGTCCACGTGAATTTCGGTCGTGTCGTACTGGTCCTTGAGCCCGGCGGACACGAAGGTATTGGTGCCGACGATACGGTACACGAAGTTGGAGCGTCCCTGGATCATTCCCTGATTGACCAGCTTGCGGAAAGGCTCGTCCTCGCACACATAGCCCAGGTCGTAGAGGAACTTGTTCCAGAACCGGGAGTAGATAAGATGTCCGGTGGCGTGCTCAGTACCTCCCACGTACAGATCGACGGAACGCCAGTATTCGTCAGCTCTGCGGGACACAAGTGCCGAGTCGTTGTGGGGATCCATATAGCGCAGATAGTATGCGCTGGAGCCGGCAAAACCGGGCATAGTGGACGTCTCGAGCGGATAACCCTTGTAGGTCCAGTTCTCGGCGCGGGAGAGCGGAGCCTCGCCCGTGGGCTTGTAGGAGCTGATCTCCGGCAGGGTGAGAGGAAGATCCTCCTCCGCTACGGGGCAAGGGATACCGTCTTTGTAGTAAATGGGGAAAGGCTCTCCCCAGTAGCGCTGGCGGGAGAAGATGGCATCGCGAAGACGCCAGTTGGTCTTGCGGCGCCCCAGCCCGTGCTCCTCGACATATACCTTTGCTGCCTCTATTGCATCTTTGACATCCAGTCCGTTCAGGAAGCCCGAGTTGCACATCCTGCCCTCCTTGGCGTCGAACGACTCTTCCGACACGTCGCAGCCCTCGATGATGGGCACGATGGGAAGGTCGAACTTGCGGGCGAACGCGTAGTCACGGCTGTCGTGCGCCGGCACAGCCATTATGGCACCTGTTCCATATCCGGCGAGCACGTACTCCGAAATCCACACGGGAATCTTTTGTCCCGTAAGAGGATTGACTCCGTAAGCGCCTGAGAAAACGCCGGTTACACTCTTTCCTCCGGCGATTCGCTCCCGCTCGGTCTTCTTTTTAACTTCCTGCAGGTATGCCTCAACTTCGGCCTTGCGGTCGGCGGAAGTGAGCTCGGCCACCAGCTCGCTTTCGGGAGCCAGCACCATAAAGGTCACGCCGAATATGGTATCGACCCTGGTGGTAAAAATAGTAATCGGCTTTACCCTGCCGTCGCATTCGGTGTTGAACACCACCTCGGTACCGTCGGAGCGGCCTATCCAGTTGCGCTGCATCTCCTTGAGCGAATCGCTCCAGTCAAGACTGTCCAGCGAAGAGAGCAGGCGCGGGGCGTAAGCCGAAACGCGCAGCTGCCACTGGGTCATCTTTTTCTGCTCCACAGGGAAGCCGCCACGCACCGACAGGCCGTCCTTAACCTCGTCGTTGGCCAGAACGGTACCCAGGCCCTCGCACCAGTTGACAGAGGTTTCTCCCTGATAGGCAATGCGATAGCGCATAAGGATATCGGATTTTTCCTTATCGGAAGCGGCAGCCCAGCTCTCGGGAGTTACATCTTCGTACCCTTCTGTCTCGAACTTTGCGATGAGCTCCTCTATGGGACGGGCCTTGTCGGCCGAAGGATCATACCAGCTGCCGAACATCTTGAGGAATGCCCACTGAGTCCATTTGTAGAACTTTGGATCGCAGGTGCGCACTTCCCTGTCCCAATCGTAAGAAAAGCCTATGCGGTCGAGCTGGCTGCGGTAGCGTGCGATATTGTCGGTAGTGGTTTTCTCGGGGTGCTGGCCGGTCTGGATGGCATATTGCTCGGCGGGAAGGCCGAAGGCGTCGTATCCCATAGGATGCAGGACATTGAAGCCCCTGAGCCTCTTGTAGCGGGAATAAATGTCGCTTGCTATATATCCGAGCGGATGCCCTACGTGAAGTCCCGCTCCGGAAGGATACGGAAACATATCCAAAACATAATACTTGGGCTTGGAGGGATCCTCCACAGCTTTGAAGGTTTTGTTGGCTGCCCAATAAGCCTGCCACTTGCTCTCTACCGACTTAAAATCGTACTCCATATAGTTTTACTTTTTCTTTTCCAGACGGAACTCCACGTTGAGCGAGATTTCCGACTTGACCTTCTGGCCCCTCACCTTCCCGGGTTTCCAGTCAGGAGAGGCCTTGATTACCCTCAGGGCCTCGGCTTCCAGCAGCGGATGGCTGCTCTTGGCGGCCTTGACTTCGGTCACGCGGCCTTTCTCGTCGATGATGAAATCCACCAGCACACGGCCCTGGATACCTTGCTCCACGGCCTCCTTGGGATATTTCAGATATACATATACCCACTTCTTGAGAAACAGCGCCGGGTCGGTGCTGCCCAGGAAACTGGGTTTGACATCACATTCATAATAAGGCACGGCTCCGTGACGGCCGGTCAGATAGAGCTCCTTTGCCGCCTCGGAAGGATCGAACTCCGGCTTCTCGCCGCAGGAGAGGGAGACTACGAAATTGTAGATGTACTCCAGCTCCCTTTCCATCGAATCGTATTCAAGCACCGAGGGAGTATCCTTTGGAGAATTGTACTCCGGATACATTCCCGTGGTGAACATTGCGCAGGGTATCTTGCTGTCGTAGAACACGCGGTGGTCGGACGGACAGGGCTCGGCGGTCACCAGGGTGGGAAGAACGGGCTGCAGCGTGGCCGAAAGGCTCGTAACCACCTTGTTCATATCGGCGTTTGACGCCGTGTAGGCGTAAAAGCCTCCGGAAGCGGTACCGAGCATATTCAGTTCCACGGCGGCGTCTATATCTTCCTTGGCGCCGAACGAACGGTTGAGGAAATACCAGCTGCCTGCGCCGTCACGAAGCGACGCCCCCGCCGCAAGCAGTATCACCGAGCGGCCCAGCAGCACCTTGTTTGTCTGCAGGCGCGATGCGAGCTGCAGGAGCAGGGCAAGCCCCGAAGCGTTGCCGTTGGCTCCGTAATAGGTGTGCATCACGCTCTTGCCGTCGATATTTACGCTGGCGGTGCCAAGGTTGTCCAGCCTGGCGCATACCACTATGTACTTGTCTTTGAGCTTCTTGTCGTAGCCGGGGATAAATGCGGCCACGTTGCGGGAGCGCAGCGTATCGGCGCTCCGCTGGATGCCAAAAAGGTCTCCGTCGTCTCCGTAGAGCAGATCGACGCCCATTTCCTGGAAGCGCGAAGACATATAACGTGCTGCTTCAAGTTCCCCCTCCGATCCGGCGGCACGGCCCTCGAGGGCAGCCGATGCAATGAAACCCACGTCGGCTTTCATCTCCCTGACAACTTCACTCTCGGTAAGCTCCGACCACGGAGAATTCTTGTACTGGGCAGCGGCGGCCAAAGGCAGGAGCAGCAGGATAAAAACAGTCAGTCGTCTCATAAGCTATTCTTTTACAATAACCCAAGTCTCTTTTGATGCAAAGGGAAGCCTTTTAACCTCCCGGAAAGCCTTCATAGCATCAGAAATAGTGCCACAAGGAGCTACGACCAGGATGTTCATTCCGCTGCGGGTTCGGGTAATGCGTGCGCGATAGCCTGCGGCCTCGTACTTTGAAGCCAGCTTACGGGCGTTACTGTCGTTGGCGAAAACTCCTACCACCAGGCCCCAGCGCGCATCCAGCCACGATTTGGGGATGCTTTTCACCTCGGAGGCCTTACGCAGCTTACCGGCCTTGGTCAGGCTGTCCACGGCGTGCAGCGAGTCGGCCTCGGCCTGAAGGGCCAGGAGAGTGGAGTCGCGGCGGGCGCGTTCGATGGAATCGCGCCTCTGTTCCGCCCTCTCCAAACGGGCCCTCTTAGCGCTTATCCAGGCCGAGTCGGGACGGCCCGCCATATGACGGAAAAAGTCGCACGACTGCACCAGGACAAGCGTGAGCAAAACTGCAACCAGGGTAGGAACTCTTTTCATAAAACGCAAAGTTAAATAAAAATCTTATATTTGCGAGTGCGCAAAACGATAATCATACTGTCCGCCATACTGCTTGTCTGCCCTGCCGCCCGCAGCCAGTACCTATACAAACTGCCTCCACCTCAGGCACTTTACGCCCCTTGTGATACGGCCACGCTCTTCATAATCGGCGACGTAATGATGCATTCCAAGCAGCTCGACTACGACCATAAAACCTTCCTGCAGTACATACGCCCCAGAATGCAGCAGGCCGATTTCTGCATTGCCAATATGGAGTTCCCGCTTGGAGGCCCGCCCTACACGGGCTATCCCGCCTTCTCCACTCCCGACTGGTATGCGGAATACCTCTCCCAGTGCGGTGCCAACGTGTTCCTTGTTGCCAACAACCACTTGCTCGACAGGGGCCTCGCGGGCCTACGCCGCACCCTGAAGGTTTACGACCAGATGTGCGACACGCACGGGATACGCTACACCGGAATAGGCCGCGAGCCCCTGATAATACGCCGCAGGGGGCTCTCGATCGCCCTGGTCAATTTCACCTACGGCACCAACACAGGGCCCGAAACCTCCAGTCCCGACGTGCTGAGGATGCGCCGCGAGGATGTAGCAAAGGCCATAAGCAAGGCAAAAGAAGCCGGAGTGGACTTTATAGTGGCGCTCCCCCACTGGGGCACGGAATACTCGCTCAGGCACAACCAGAGCCAGGATTCGTGGGCCCGCTGGCTCGTCTCGCAGGGCTGCTGCGCCGTGGTCGGAAGCCATCCGCACGTAGTACAGGACACCACGCACATCAACGGCGTACCCGTCATCTATTCGCTCGGAAACGCCATTTCAAATATGAGCGCCGAGAACACGCGCCTCGAGCTTGCGGTGACGCTGCGCTTCATTTACGACCGTAACAACCAGACCAAAACGATGCTGGAGCCTCAACTGGACTTTATGTGGTGCACCTTGCCGGAACGCCTCACGACCAGTTATGCCACTATCTTCGTAGATGAATTCAAGGAGCGGCGGAGCGACTGGATAGAGCCCGCCGACTACGACAATATGATGGCCACTCTCAAACGGGTCAAGTCGGCCACTGGAATAAAATAAAAAACGGCAGGCGGAGAGCCTGCCGTCATTATTATGTGCCGGGCGCCTACTGCTGTGCTCCAGCCACCATAGCCGAGTACTTTTCGTACTTCTGCTGATAAGAATCGTCAGCGGTGCGGAAGCGGAAGCAGGCATTCTTAAGATACTCTGCCACAGCAATTTTGGTATTCTCGTCCTTAAGTATGTCGAGAGATTTCTCGAAAGGCTCGATGCAGGCCTTGAGGCTGTTCTCGAACTTCTCTACGAGAGCCATATACTTGGCGTCGTCCATCTCGTTGCTGGCCTCCTCGGAGAACTTGATGGCCTGGTTGTAGAACATCTGGCCCTTGCCGATATAACCGAAAGCGTAGTTAGGATCGATCTCGGCGCACTTGTCGTAAGCGGCCACTGCGTCTTCGGTCTTGCCGAGCTGGTTGCAGATGTTACCCTCCACATAGTAGAGAGAAGCGTTGTTGGGCTCATTCTTCTTGGCCTCGCCGAGCAGCTCGAACAGACGGTCGGTGCTGCCGTTGTTGCCCAGATAGTAGTTGATAAGACCAACCAGGATGCTCTGGCTCTGAGGGAATTTCTGGAAGCCCTCCTCGAGGTAATCCTTGCTCTTCTCGCTGTCACCGGACTTCTCGGCTATGTCTGCGAGCTTGGCATAAGTCTCACCGTCCTCACCATAATAGCCGATCTCAAGGCTCTTGTCGAAGAATTCCTTTGCACGGTCGTTATTGCCGGCGAGCCAAGCGGTGAAAGCGGCATTGTAGATGGAGTTGCTGTCCACCTGGCACACAGGCTCGGTAGCGTTGGCAATGGCTGCCTTCTCAAAGAAGTTGGAAGCCTTTGCGAGGTCGCCGAGAGTGTAGGCGGTGTAAGCCTCGTCGATGTACTTACCTGCAATAGAGAGAATCGCTCCGGTGATGTCCTTGGCCTTGGAGTGCTTGACATCCAGTTCGTTAGCCTTGCTGTATGCCTCCAGCGCCATATCCAGTGCATTCTCGTACACGGGCTTGGTAATCTCGATCAGGCCTAGCTGACCGGCGGCATTGAAGTAATAGTTGCGGGTAGGATAAACCTCCTTGTCCCACTCCTGTCCTGCGAGGGTAACTTTCTCGACGGAAAGAGGTTTCTCGTTGCCGGACACAAGCTGGAGCTCCTGATGGTTTGCGTTGATCCAACCGCTGCCTGCGGGAGCATCGTAAGCATCTATCAGAGCCTTGCCGTACTTGATCCAGGTTGCGAACTTGGTGTTCTTCTTAGGATTCTCCACGTCCTTCTTGGCGTTCTCCACTGCGCTCTGCGCTGCAGAAACTGATTTGACCTGTGCGTTGACTGCCGAGGTCATCAAGGCCAAAAGGGCCAAAACTGTAATAATTCTTTTCATCGCTATAAGATTTTTGTATTATTCAACGTTCTCTTCGCTAGTATTTTCCGATTCTTCCGGAGAGTCCTCGGCTCCAGCCACCGGACAGACTGCCGCTATGGAGTCGCCCTCGCGTATGGCTATCAGCTTGACGCCTTGTGTGGCGCGGCCAGCAACCCTGATGTCCTTTACTGCCATCCTTATGGTCAGACCGGATTTGTTAATAATCATCAGGTCATTATCTTCGGTTACAGACTTAATTGCAACAAGCGGGCCAGTTTTGTCGGTGATGTTAATGGTACGCACGCCCTTGGCTCCCCTTGCGGTCTTGCGGTACTCCTCGGGAGCAGTCCGCTTGCCAAAGCCGTTCTCGCTGACTACCAGCACGGTACGCTGTGCAGCATCCTCTGCCGCAGGGTCCAGTGAGATGGCTCCTATGACCTCGTCATCCTCGTCGATATTTATTCCGCGCACGCCGCTCGAACCACGGCCGAGGCTCCTGAGTTCCGACTCGTCAAAGCGGCAGCAACGTCCCTTGCGGGCGGCTATCATAATCTCGTGAGAGCCGTCGGTAAGGAGGGCGTCGAGGAGTTCGTCTCCCTCACGGATATTGATGGCTATGATGCCCTTGTTGAAGCTGCGGGAGTTGGTGTAGTCGGCGAGGTCGGTCTTTTTGATCACGCCGCGCTTGGTTACCAGAATCACGTAACGCTCTGCATCGGCATCCGCATTCTTGGGCAGAGGGATGTTGAGGTAGGTGCGTATCTTGTCTTCGGAGTCGATGGACAGGAGGTTCTGGACGGCGCGGCCCTTGGATGTGCGGGTGCCCTCGGGCAGCTCGTACACCTTCTTGCAGTAGCGGACGCCCTTGTCGGTGAAGAACAGCATCACCGAATGCATATTGGCCACGTAGATGTGCTCGATGAAGTCTTCGTCGCGCGTGGAGCTGGCCTTCTTGCCCACTCCGCCGCGGCTCTGGGTACGGAATTCGGCCAGAGGGGTGCGCTTGATATAGCCCATATGGGAGATGGTGATGACCACGTCCTCGTCGGGATAGAAGTCCTCGGGGTTGAACTCGTCGGCGCTGAGAGTGATTTCGGTACGGCGAGGGTCGCTGTACTTGGCCTTCATCTCGGAGGACTCCTGCTTGACTATGGCAAGCTGCTCGGCCTCGCTGGAAAGGATCTGACGGCAGCGGGCGATGAACTTCTCCAACTCGTCGAATTCTGCCTGCAGGCGCTCTTTTTCGAGTCCGGTGAGCTGACGCAGACGCATCTCTACGATAGCGGTGGCCTGGATGTCGGTAAAGCCGAAGGTGGCCATAAGTTCCGCCTTGGCATCATCCACGCTCTTGGAATGGCGGATTATTGCAACTATCTCGTCGATTACGTCGATGGCCTTGAGCAAGCCTTCCAGGATGTGGGCGCGCCTGAGAGCCTTCTCGAGCTCGAACTTGGTGCGGCGCACCACGACCTCGTGGCGGAATTCCACGAAGTTCTGTATCATCTCCTTGAGCGAGAGGGTGCGGGGGCGGCCCTTTACAAGCGCCACGTTGTTGATGGCAAAGCTCGACTGCAGGGCGGTGTATTTGAACAGGGTGTTCAGCACCACATTGGAGTTGGCGCCCATCTTGAGAGGAATCTCGATGCGGATGCCCTCGCGGTTGGTGAGCTCGAGCAGGTCGGCGATGCCCTCGATTTTCTTGTCGCGAACAAGCTCGCCTATGTGGGCGATCATATCGCGCTTGTTGACCATATAAGGGATCTCGGTGACCACGATGGTCTCGCGGCCGTTGTCGGCGACTTCGATTTCGGTCTTGGCGCGCACCACTACCCTGCCGCGGCCGGTGCTGTATGCGTCAACTATGCCCTGGCGGCCCATAATGATGCCTCCGGTGGGGAAATCGGGGCCCTTTACGTATTCCATCAACTCCTCGGTAGTGATGTCCGGGTTGTCGATGTAGGCGCAGATGGCGTCACAGATTTCGCCCAGGTTGTGAGGGGCCATATTGGTGGCCATACCAACGGCGATACCGCTGGAGCCGTTAAGCAGGAGCAGCGGGAGTTTGGTGGGCAGCACGGTGGGCTCCTGGAGGGAGTCGTCAAAGTTGAGCGCCATATCCACCGTATCTTTGTCGATGTCGGCAAGTATGTCTTCGGTCATCTTGGCCAGCTTGGCCTCGGTGTATCGCATTGCCGCCACGGGATCGCCGTCCATCGAACCGAAGTTACCCTGACCGAAAATAAGCGGATAACGCTGGTTCCAGGGCTGCGCCAGACGCGCCATTGCGTCGTAAACGCTGGAGTCGCCGTGGGGATGATATTTACCCAGAACTTCACCTACTATACGGGCTGACTTTTTGGTCTGGCCGCTGAAACTCAGGCCCAGGCCGTCCATCCCGAAAAGAACGCGGCGCTGCACAGGTTTGAGACCGTCCCTCACGTCGGGGAGGGCACGGGAAACTATGACGGACATCGAATAATCGATGTATGCAGTGCGCATTTCGTGGTCTATTTCAACAGGCTCTATGTAGCCGTGCACGATTTCTTCACTATCCATAAATTAACTATGCTTATAAACATACAAAGTTAATAAAAATTTAGGAAAAATTGCCATATTTGCGCTATGGATTTAAGCTTTTCGGAAGAATTTCTGCAAGTTATCGAAACCAGCCGTGAAGAGGCTCTGCGCACCGGCTGGCACAACATCTGCCCCGACCATATAATGCTCGCGATTTTACGTCTCCACAGCCCCGTAGTGGACGCTGCGCTACAAGGCGCCGGTGTAGATCCGAGCCTGTTCAAAGAGAGCATCGACGAGGCCATTTTCATCAACGAGCAGATACCCTGGAGCGAGCGGGACAGCATCAATCTGTCGGACTCCACGCGCTCGATGCTGCAGCACGCCTCGCTGGAGGCCGTCCGTTGCCACGAGAGCAATCTCTCTCCCCTGCACTTCCTGCTTGCGGTGTGCCGGATTGCCGGGTGCTACAGCCACGACTTCCTGAGCACCCGCGGCGTAGGCCTTAGGCCTCTGGTAGAGGGAGCAGGAATAGACTGGAGCCTATACGGACTGGCCCCCAGGGACAAAAGCGAAGCCGCAGCCCCGGACCCTCAGGCCCTGGCCGCGGCTATCGAGCAACGCATTCGCGAAGGTTATACAACCGACAATCCTATAGTCAGTTAGGCAGTCATACGGTCCAGTGCGAGCTGAACCAGCTGGGCCACGCGGGGCTTGTAATCGGTGTTGGCATCTTTCAGATACCTGTGGGCTATGGCGCAGCACACGGTTCCGGCATTGTGTCCGAGCTTGGCGGCCATACCCGCAAGGGCTGAGCCTTCCATCTCGAAATTTGTTATCTTGTAGCCCTTGAAAGAGAAGGTCTCGAAGTCCTCGAGCATATTGGGCATAGCCAGCCCCTGGCGAACCACGCGCCCCTGGGGCCCATAGAAGCCGGAAGCGGAGATGGTCATACCCTTGACTGTGCAGTCCAGGAACTTGTCGATGATGGGCTGTCCGGCACGCACGAAGTATGGATCGGGCAGGTGCTTGTTCCAGTGCACGTGCTCCTTGAAGGCGTCTTCAAAGTCCTGCAGGGCGATGCTTTCCCTGTTTTCATACCAGTTGAGCAAGCCGTCGCAGCCCACCGAGATATGGGAGAAGATAAACGCGCCGAGGGGAATCTCGGGCTGGATGGCGCCGCAGGTACCGATGCGCAGGATGTTCAGGGTCTTGTGCTCGGGCTTGACCTCGCGGGTGCCGAAGTCAACGTTGGCCAGGGCGTCCAGCTCGGTCATCACAATGTCTATATTGTCGGTGCCGATACCCGTGGAGAGGGCTGTCACCTTCTTACCGTTGTAAAGGCCGGTGGCCCAAACGAACTCGCGGGACGCACCTTCACACTCGATGGAAGAGAAATAAGATTTGACCATAGCAACTCTGCCGGGGTCGCCGACAAGGATCACAGTGTCGGCCAGCTGCTCGGGACGGATGTGCAGATGGAATACTGAGCCGTCGCCGTTGATGATGAGTTCAGATTCGGGAATACGCATAATATTGGATTTTAGTGTTTTTTGCGATTTGAAGAACGAAGGCGCGAGGAACTTCTCACCAGAAGCTCGTCCGCCCAGATGGCACGCGCGGCGAGGATGTCGAGTATTATCGCCACGAAGGGGAAAACCGCCGGAACGTGAAAGACAGGATTGTTGCCGGTAACTATGAAATCCACCACCAGCCAGGCCTGGAAGGCCAGGGTAATGAGAGCTGCCAGCACGGTAGTACGCACCTGGAACACCCTGAAGCGCCAGGTGGTGAGGGCAAGTAAATGAAGCAAAGTCACAACGGCCAGGAGAACAGCGTAGGGCCAATACGACACGAAACTTATATCTCCCGCCTTGTCACAAAAGAACATTGCGCCCAGAAGGGCGGTCGAAATTGCCAGATAAAGGGTTTGAACTCTCTGCCACATAATCAGATACGCGAATTGAAGCGGGCCAGCACGGCCTGCTCGTAAGTCTTTGAAACCGGAATTTGCGGAGTAGCGTCGCTCTCCAGGTCGAGGCTGTAGCCCTCACGCGAAGAACTGAGCAGGCGCACTTTCCGTATGTTAACTATGAATTTGCGATGGCAGCGCACCAGGTCGCTGTCTGCGAAACTGTCTTCGATTGTTTTAAGCCGGCAACGGAGCATATATTTCTTCATCGTACCGGTGCTGTCGGTGTACCACACCTGGATGTAATTGTCGTCCGACTCGATGAAGAACAGGTTGTCAGAATGGATGGAGAACTTGAGCACTCCGGAGTTGTCGAAGAGGGTTATACGCCTGTCGGCCACAGGATAAGCGGGAGCGTCGCTTACCACATTGTCGAAGTTCATCAGGCGTATGGTATTGTCCTTCTCTTCAAGCATAAAGTACTGCCCCGACAGCACGTAGGGAATGGCCAGCGAGATGGTGGTGTAAACCACCGCGCTGAGGAGCAGCGGCCAGAAATCGGTATGCTCCAGGTTGATAATGCCGAACTTGTGCCCCTCGAGGGTAAAGAAGGTGTAGAGCAAGGATATCACCAGCACCTCCCCGGTATCCCACAGGATGCAATGCCAGTAGGTAAAGTTATCGGAGTTGCGCATTATGTACTGCCCCACCTTGCTGAAGCACACTATGGCAAGTGCTATGGAGTAGAACACCACGGTAAAAAGGAAGGCCTCGCTGCGGCCCAGGTTGAACCAGGCATTGTGCGAGAAGGGCACGCTCACAAGCAGGAATACCAAAGAGAAAAAGGCCGCGAAAGTCACGGTCATAATAAGCTGGTGTTTACCCAGAAGTACCTTTGGAAACTGGTCCTTGAGAGAGTGCATAGCTTCTGCAAATATATGAAAAATTTGTATATTTGCGGCCTAATACAAACCCGTTATGAGCAAAAGAGTAGTCGTCACCGGACTGGGTGTCCTGTCGTGCATCGGAAACGATGTCAAGAGTTTTTGGAGCAATCTCAAGAACGGCGTATGCGGCATTGATTATATAAACGAATTCCCCACCGACGGCCTTCCCGTCAAGATTGCAGGCAAGATCCGCGACTTCAATCCCGAAGAATACGGTATGGACAAGGCCTTCGTGCGCAAGCAAGATCCCTTCACGGTTTTTGCTATGGCGTCGGCCTGGCAGGCAATGAACGACTCCGGCCTGGTGACGGGCCAGAACATCGATCCCGGCCGGCTCTCGACCTACGTGAGTTCCGGAATCGGCGGATTCGCAACCATCCAGCGTGAGGTAACCAAGATGGTGGAAGATCCCTCCGGACAGTGGATTTCTCCCCTGTTTGTCCCCACTATGATTGCCGATATGGCCGGCGGACAGATAGCCATCAAATACGACGCCCGGGGTTCGTGCATTGGAATAGTTACCGCCTGCGCCACCGCCACGCACTCCATCGGAGAGGCCTTCAGGGCCGTCAAGCACGGCTACACCGATGCGGTCATAGCAGGCGGCACCGACCATTGCGCCATTCCTATCGGAGCTGCGGCATTCGGCAACGCCAGGGCCCTTACCCGCGCCGAGGATCCCCAGCACGCCAGCCTCCCCTTCAACGCCAACAGAGGCGGCTTCGTTATGGCCGACGGCAGTGCCGTCATCATACTTGAAGAGCTCGAGCACGCCTTGAAGCGCGGAGCTCACATCTATGCCGAGATTACCGGTTACGGCAGCACCTGCGACGCGTACCACGCCACCGCACCCCGTCCGGACGGAAGCACCCAGGCCGCCTGCATCAGGGAAGCCCTCGACCAGGCCGGCTACGATCCCGATAAGGACTGCGTGTATATCAACGCACACGGCACCGGCACCAAGCTGAACGATGTCGCCGAAACCGCAGCTTACAAAATAGCTTTCGGAGAGAGTGCCTACAAGATCCACATCAGCAGCACCAAGTCGATGCACGGGCATATGTTCGGGGCATCCGGAGCAGCTGAGGCCATAGCGGCTATCCTCGCGCTCGAAGAAGGAATAGTGCCACCCACCATCAATCTCGACACTCCCGACCCCGAGTGCGACCTTGACTACACTCCCAACAAGGCGGTCAAGGCGCCGCTTACGCTCAGCCTCTCCGACTCCTTCGGCTTCGGCGGGCATAACGCCTGCCTGGCGTTCAGGAAGATATAGTTGTCAGCTACAGGATACAGTACGGGCGCCCCATTCTCCTAAGTTTTCGGGGCGCCCGTACTGTACTCTGTAACGATTGATTATTCTCCGGCTTCCTTCAGGCGCTCGGCATTCTCGGCTATCTGAAGCTGGTCGATACAATCTTGGATGTCCCCGTCCATAAATACGGGCAGATTGTACATACTCCAGTTGATACGATGGTCGGTTACGCGCCCTTGCGGATAATTGTAGGTGCGGATCTTGGCGCTGCGGTCGCCTGTACTCACCATAGTCTTGCGCTTGGCGGCGATGCCGTCCAGATACTTCTGATGCTCAAGGTTATAGAGGCGCGTACGAAGCTCCTCGAACGCACGGTCTTTGTTCTTGAGCTGCGAGCGCTCCTCCTGGCACTGGACCACCAGTCCCGAAGGAATATGGGTCAGGCGCACTGCCGAATAGGTGGTGTTGACCCCCTGCCCTCCGGGTCCGGATGAGCAGAACAGGTCAAGACGTATGTCGTCCCAGCTAAGGTCGATATCAAATTCGCCCGCCTCGGGGAACACGGCCACCGACGCGGCTGAAGTCTGGATACGGCCCTGGGTCTCGGTTTGGGGGACGCGCTGCACGCGATGCACTCCCGACTCGTATTTCATAACCCCGTAAACGCCGTCTCCGCTCAGCTTGAACACTATCTGCTTGAAGCCGCCGGACGTGCCCGGAGCCTGGTCGGTGACCTCGAGCTTCCAGCCGCGGTTCTCGGCAAAGTGCTGATACATACGGAAAAGGTCTCCCGCAAAGATAGCGGCCTCGTCTCCGCCGGTGCCGCCGCGGATTTCAACAATGGCGTTCTTTCCGTCGTCGGGATCGGCCGGAATGAGGAGGAGCTTTATTTCCTGCTCCAGGGCGGGCACCTTGGGCTCCAGCTCTGAAATCTCTTCACGGGCCATCTCGCGCAGCTCGTCGTCTTTCTCGTTAAGAAGTATGTCCTTGGCCGACTGAAGGTTGTCCAGCAGCTTCTCGTACTCGTGCCCCTTGGCAATAATGGGTTCGAGCTCTTTGTAATCCTTGTTGAGCTGGACATATTTCTTCATATCGGACATCACACCCGGGTCCGACAGCTGGTCTTGAATAGATTTGAACTTTCCTTCGAGGGAAAGCACCTTTTCGAGCAGCGTATTCTCCGCCATAAATCAGTCTCCTATTTTCTTGATGTAGCAACGGCGCCTCATAAACGGCTCGTGCTCATAACTGTTCCAAATGTTCACCGCACTGTTGGATTCAACCTGCGGATTGGAAATGGCCCAGCGGTTGCCTATCTTGGCAGCCTTGTCGGCCATTTCTTTGTAATAAACCGCCGAAACGCCTTTGTTCTGCCACTCGGGCACGGCGCCGTTGATCATAAGGTCAGTGGTTTCGAAGTCTTTCAACGCCTTCATCAGGTAGTACCACCCGAAGGGGAAAAGATGCCCGCGGGCTTTCTGGAGCGCCTTGGAAATGCTGGGGAAAGACACGCCGAAAGCCACAATCTCATCGTGCTCGTCGAGCACCACGCAGCTCACCTTGTCTGATATGAAGCGCCTCGACAGGCGGGCTTCCTCCTCGATTTCCTCGTCAGTGAAAGGTATGAAGTTATAGACCGTCTCCGAGAAGCTGTCGCTGTAAACCCTGAAGAACTTATGCACCAGCTTCTTGTCTTTCCGGAGTTCGTCCAGGTTGCCGAAATGCAGGTTGTAGCGTTCTTCCACCAGCTTAGCCACACGCCTTGCCTTGTCGGGCACACCGTGGTTGGCCACCATCTTGTACTGCACCCAGTCGCATTCTTTTTCGAAGCCGAGGGCGGTGAGAAGGTCGTTATAGTAAGGGAAATTGTACAGGCAGTTGAAGGGAGGAATGTTTTCGTAGCCTTCGACCAGCATACCCTGCTTGCCGAGGGTGTTGTAGTACAGGGGGCCGTGGATTTCGGTCATTCCCTGCTCGCGGGCCCACTTCTCGGCGGTGCCGATGAGCAGACGTGCAACCTCGATGTCGTTAATGCAGTCGAACCAGCCGAAACGCACGCGCTTGGTGCCGTAACGCTCATTGTAGCGGGGATTTATGATGGCGCAGATACGCCCGACCACTTTACTTCCGTCCAGGACAAGCCACATCTTGTGCTTGCAATACAGGAGGCTGGCACACTTGGTAAGGGTATGCACCTGGTCGATATGGAGCGCAGGGACATACTGGGGGCAGTCTTTGTAAAGTGTATCGGGGAATTTGATGAAACGCATCAATTCCGCCCTGGATTTGACTTCTTGCACATTAAACATAACTTGCAAAGTTAGCAATTAACTTCCATTCCTACAATATGCCGTATTATACCTTGCGCGCACACGCATCCGAAAACGGCCGGAAGGTACGATACCGTGCCGGTCTGTGACTTCTTGTTGCGGCTCTCTTCCAGCACCACCGAAGAACGGTCGGGCCGCTCGGTGGAAAACACCGCCGTAAAGCCGGTGGTGATGCCCAACTTGTGCAGCCGCTTGCGCAGCATATGCGCCAGGGGGCACTGGAAAGTGGCTGCTATGTCGGCGATGCGCACCTTGGTGGCGTCGGTCTTGGAACCGCTGCCCATAGAACTTACCAGGAATATGCCCTTGCCAAGGCAATACTGGATAAGTGCTATCTTGGGGCTCAGGGTGTCGATTGCATCCACTACGCAGTCAGGCGCGGCCTGCCCCATTATGGCAGGTATGCTCTCCTCGTTGAGATACTGCTCGATGCACATCACGTCAAGGGCCGGATTGATGTCAAGCAGCCGCCTGCGCATCACTGAGCATTTGCTCATTCCCAGGGTGGAACGGAGGGCCGGCAGCTGGCGGTTGAGATTGCTCTCCGACACCGTGTCGGCATCGATCAGCACGATATGCCCGACTCCGGCGCGCACCAACATTTCGGCCGCCATACCTCCCACTCCTCCGAGCCCCACCACTGCAACTCTCGAGCAGGCGAGACGCTCAAGCCCCTCCTGCCCTAACAACATTTCGCTTCTTTCCTGCCAGGGTTCCATCAATGCATCCAGCGGTCAAGCCAGTCAAAGAATGTCCTGTGCCAGTACAGGGCGTTCTGGGGCTGAAGGATCCAGTGGTTCTCGTCGGGGAATATAACCAGTTTGCTGGGAACGCCCATCATCTGAGCGGCGTTGAAAGCCGCCATTCCCTGCTCGTACGGGATGCGGTAATCCATCATACCGTGGATGCAGAGTATGGGAGTATGCCATTTGGTAACCATCGACTTGGGCGAGCTGGCATAGTGCCTTTGGGCCTTGGGCGTTGATGCGTAAGGGGCTCCGGCCTGCTGCATTCCGCCGAACGTCACCCCGTCGCCGCGGGGGCCCTGCTCGCCGGGAGTATAGGCGTACTCGGTAAGTCCGCCGTTGTCCCAGTTGGCAAACCACATCTCCTCGGTGGTGTACCACAGATGCTCTTCGTCGAAGATACCGGCGTGGGCTATGAAGCAGTCGAAAAGGTCGCCGTGAAGGCCCTCGAGCATATAGGCGGAATAGCCTCCGTACGAAGCGCCGACGCAGGCAAGCTTGCCCACGTAAGGCTGGCTCTTGATATAGCGTCCGGCGCTGAGGTAGTCCTGCATATTAAGTCCGGGATAGTCCCCGCTAATCTGCTCTTTCCATTCCTGCCCGAAGGCGGTGGTACCGCGGCGGTTGGGCATAATTACGATATAGCCCTGCTGCGCCATCAGGCGGTAGCACCAGCGGTAGCTCCAATCCTGGGAATTGGTACCCTGGGGGCCTCCAAGCACAATTTCGATGGCAGGATACTGCGAGGAAGGATCGAACTGTGGAGGATACATCACCCAGCACTGCATCTGCTTGCCGTCCACCGTAGGGACCATAACGCTCTCGGTGGTAACATCATCAAGAGAGGAGAAGATGTGGGCGTTGACCGCCGTTATGGGCTCGAAGGAGGGCGTCTTCAAATCGACTGCCACCAGCTCCAGCGGGAAATGCAGCGAATAGTAGCTGGTAAGCAGGCGGTCACCCTCGAAGCCGAAGGGAGTAAAGAAGTCATAGGGCCATTCGGGAGGAGTCAGACGGGTCAGGTTATCCTCCATATCCACCTTGAATATGGCCTGCACCCCGTCGATGAGGGCGTTGAAATACAATTCGCCATCGTGCCAAGCAAGCCCCGAGGCGTCCCTGTCGAGCGAGGCGGCCAGCTGGCGGGGAACGCTGAAGGGAGAAGCGCCGCGCCTGTTGTCGAGTTCGGCCACAAAGATGCGCTGGGCATCGGCCTCGTAGCCGTCGCGGGCCATTGAGATCCAGGCAAGAGTACTGCCGTCGGGGCTCCACACAGGGTCGGTGTCGTAGCCGCCGCCGGAGCTCACAGGGAAGCTCGCTCCGGTCTGGGTATCATATACATAGATATCCGTATTGGTGCTGAACGCATACTGCTTGCCGCTGTGCTTGCGGCAGGAATAGGCGATGTATTGTCCGTCGGGGCTCCAGCAGAGCTGCTCGATTCCGCCGAAGGGTTCGGTGGGAAGCTCGTACGGCTCCTCGCCCAGCAGATCGACCGAATTCTCCGCAGTCACAAGACCTGCGTCCAGCGGAGCTACGTAACTTCTGGGGATTTCGGTCACCCAATGGTCCCAGTGCCTGTACATCAGGTCCTCGGTGGCATAGGCGGCAGCCTTGTCGAGGGCGGGGTCGCTGTCGGCGGGCTGCTGCAGGAGAGGATTCTTGATGGTGCTTGTGTAGATAAGCTTGCTTTGGTCGGGCGAGAGGGCAAACTCCCCTATTCCCGACGGCACATCGCTGAGTTTCACCTTCTTGCCCAGCTTGTTCCCCGCAAGGGGTGCCTTCCACAGCTGGCCGCCCTGCACAAAGAATATCGCCTTTCCGTCAGCGGACCAGCGGGCGCAGGAAACGCTCTTGGCGTAGCGTGTGAGCTGCACGTTGCCGCTTCCGTCGGTATTGCAGAGCCACAGGTTGCGGCAGCTTCGGTTTGCCTTGATATCGTTCCACGAAACTCCGTACAGGATGCGACTCCCGTCGGGGCTCAGCTGCGGGTCGCCCAGCCGCCCGAGCGAAAGGAGCACCTCGGGGGTCATAACGCCGTTCTGGATATTCACTTCGGAAGGGCCCACATAGCCTTTTCCCTCATCCGTCTTTCCACAACTCATAAGTACAACTAAGGCCATCAGGCCCATTATGCATTTTTTCATATTTAAAATATTGATAATTATCGACTTCCGCCACCGTGACCGCCGCCCGAGAAGCCTCCTCCGCCGCCGTACGACGAGTGACCGCCGAAGCCGCCGGAAGAGCGTCCGCCTCCGGAGTAACCACCACCGGACGAAGTTGGCATCGTAGCCATCCTGTAGGCGCTGCGGGTAATGCGTCCGAACGAATCGGAGAAGATTACAAGGTCGGAAAGGTTAGATACAGGCAGGCTGTTGAAAGCCTGGAGGTTAGGAGCCATTGTCTTCATCTCGGCCGCCACTTTGTCGGCGATTCCGAACACCGATGCCATAGTCAGATAGTCGCCCCAAAGGGCAACCTCGACCGAATAGCGTTCGCTGATAAGCGTGAAATCCTCGAGGAACTGCCTGAAGCTAAGGGCTCCCATAGCTTTCTGTTGTCCCTCGGAGTTCAGCTGCAGGGTATCATACGACGTACGGCCGCCAAGCAGGCGGGAGGCCTTGAAATTATCGACGACCTGGCTTTTGATGTCCTTTACAAAAGAGCGCACCTTAGATTCGTGCGAATTAGCCCATCTTTTGAATTCCTGCTCCTGGAGTATGCCGTCCTCGCCGGAGGCCTCGTCGAGAATAATGAGGAGCTGCCTCTCGGCCGGACTCATATAGTCTATGGCGGCGTTCTCGTCGAAGTAGAATTCATTCTTGCCGTCGGCATCGGTGCGCATTTCTATCACCCGGTGCATAATCATCCGCAGCAGCATAGCCGACACAACGGTATAGCTGCCGCTGTCGCTGCCCTTGAGGTGCGATGCAATGTAGTAAGTTTCAAAAATATCACCCCCGAAAGGCAGATCCCTCGACCAGTCAAACACTTTGGGAAGCTTTCGCACTCCAAAAATGTCTTTGATACGACTGCGGTCGGTGGAGCTACCTAAACCAAAAGCCGAAAAAAGCGACTTCATCGGCTTCCACACGAATAGCCAGCACATACCTATGAAAAGCAGGAAGCCAAGCACCGAATAATACCAGGGATCAGGCTCGCTGTCGGGATAGAAGCTGCCTTCCTGCGCCCTTTTCAGAACGCTTTCGAAATCGCGCTCCTGCACGCTCTGTGACTCGAAAATGCCTTTATCGAAGCGCAGGAGCAGAATCATCGAAGACTCATAATCGAAGGCTTCAGTCGATTCTGCCACCACCGTTCCGTCGTCCCGCCAGTTGATGGTGCCGTTGTAGCCGAAAGCCCAGATACGTGAATTGTCTTCACCCAGAGGGACCGGGGCACTCAGGCTCACTCGGGCGTGCTGCGGAGGGGATGAAAGCTCGTCACTGATAAACTGGATGTGCAGCATATCGTAGTCGTCGAGCGACTTGACCGTATTTGTAAAGTCGTAGCTGACGGTAAATACGTGAGGGCCGTAACTGCCTACGCCCCAGCATATTTCATAACCCGACCCGGTGGAGTTGAGCCCGCACTTGTTGGTTTTCCACTCCAGGCTCCGGTCCACTTCCCACCGGCCTATGTCGGTATATTCCGTGCCCGTTTCGTCGTGCACGGCAAGATTCTTTATCTCTATGTCTCTGAGGTCGTTTCTTACCAGGTACCACTCGGTCCCCTTGGCCACCACCACATCCCAGACTTCCACTATGTGCGCGGTGCCGTCTGCAGAAAGCGTAACCCGTATGTCTATGTCCTTGATGGAAGGCTCATAGGCATACAGGCAAAGTGCCGACATTGCTGCCAGCAGGCTCAGGAGGCATCTTTTCATTTGCGGAAGCCTCAGATTTTGAGCGAAGGCATATCCGACTTTGCGGTGTTCTCCTTGAGGTACTGCTTCTCGGTGAAGTGGAACAACGAAGCCACAATGTTCTCCGGAATCTGACGTATCTGGCGATTGTAGCGGGTAACAGTGTCGTTATAGGTCATACGGCTCAGACGGACCTGGTTCTCGTATGTGTTGACCGAGTCCATAGTCTTGATATACATTGCGTTGGCCTTAAGGTCGGGATACTGCTCCGAGATGGCTTTCACCTGTACCAACGCGTTCTGGAGCAGGTCTTCCTGCGCCTGGGCCTGCTCTGCCGTACTGTTGGAATCGATGCCGGCACGGGCAGCTATGACGCTCTTGAGGGTGATGTACTCGTGCTCGTTGTAAGACTTGATGAGTTCCACCAATCCGGTAAGGGCATCCCAGCGGCTCGACTGCTGAACGCCGATCTGGCTCATAGCATTCTTGGTAAGCTCCTCGGCGCTGACGAGTTTACGTTGGACGGAAATAACCCAAAGCACCAAAAGTGCAATGACGACGATAACGATAATTGTTGCAATCATAGTATTTAAATTTTGTGCAATATAATAAAAATCAAGAGATATTACTGTAATCTTTGATGTTATACTTGTCTTTGCGGAGCTCCCGCACCAAGCTTGCGTTCTGCGGCTGCTCCAGGCCGGGGTCTTTGTCCAGCACCCCCTGGGCGCAGTGGCGCGCCTCCTCGAGCAGCAGGCCGTCCCTGGCAAGGGATGCAATGTTGAGAGTCACCGGTAGGCCGCTCTGCTGGGTGCCTTCAAGGTCGCCGGGGCCGCGCATCTTCATATCCTGTTCGGCAATCTCGAAACCGTCCTCGGTAGAGCACATCAGCTCCAGCCTGCGCAAGGCATCAGCCCCGGTCTTGACGTCACGCACCAGAATGCAGTAAGACTTTTCGGCGCCCCGTCCCACACGGCCGCGCAACTGGTGCAGCTGGCTCAGGCCGAAACGCTGGGCGCTCATTATGACCATTACGCTGGCATTGGGCACATCCACCCCGACTTCAATCACCGTAGTGGATACCAGGATATTGGCCCGCCCTTCCACGAAGGCCTTCATATTGAACGCTTTAGTCTCGGTGTTCTGCTGCCCGTGCACTATGGCTACCCGGTAACCCTCCTCGAGGGGGAATGCGCGGAGTATGTCTTCGTAGCCCTGCTCCACATTGCTTACATCCTCCATCTTTTCGTTGATAAAAATCATCGGGTACACCACGAAGGCCTGCCTTCCCAGAGCAATCTGCTCCCTGATAAAACGGTACATAGCAGGCAGGCGGTTCTCCCCTATCAGCATAGTCTGGACGGGCTTGCGGCCGGGGGGCATCTCGTCGATCACAGACACATCCAGGTCGCCGTAAAGGGTCATTGCAAGCGTACGCGGAATGGGCGTGGCGGTCATAACAAGTATGTGCGGAGGCACTTTGCCCTTGCCTTTGTTCCAAAGGGCTGCGCGCTGATCCACCCCGAAGCGGTGCTGCTCGTCAATCACGGCAAGCCCCAGGGCGTGGTACTGCACCGGTTCTTCGATGAGTGCGTGAGTCCCCACGATGATGTCCAGAGTGCCTGATGCAAGGCCGGCGAGCAAGGGTCTGCGGTCTTTGCGGGAAGTGCTTCCGGTAAGCAGGGCGCAGCTCACGCCGGTGGGGGCCAGATACTTTTGAATATTGGCAAAGTGCTGCTGGGCAAGCACTTCGGTCGGGGCCATAATGCACGCCTGGTAGCCGTTCCCTACCGCAATCAGGCAGCTGAGTACCGCTACCATAGTCTTTCCGGAGCCCACATCTCCCTGCAGCAGGCGGTTCATCTGGTGCCCTCCGGCCAAATCGGAACGGATCTCCTTAATCACCCTTTGCTGGGCGCCTGTAAGCGCGTAAGGGAGAGCGTTATAGCAGGCGTGGAATGCGGCTCCCACGCGGGGCATAGGGATGCCGTTCTCTGCACGGCTGCGCACATAGCGCTGCTTGAGAAGGCTGAGCTGCAGGAAGAAGAGCTCCTCGAACTTGAGCCTGCGCGTTGCAAGCTCAAGGGCCTTCATATCTTCGGGAAAATGGATATTCTTGATAGCGTAAGGCAGGGGGCAGAGGCCGTGGGCGCGGAGTATAGTCTCCGGCAAGGTCTCCACTATCTCCTTCAGGCAAAGGGCCAGGGCGGCGCTCTGCAGCTTGCACATCACCTTGCCGGTGATTCCGCCCGACTTGAGCTTCTCGGTGCTGGGATAGACTCCCGTAAGCACGCCCTTCGAGAGCGGGCCCTCCTGGGGCGTATCGACCTCTGGGTGGACGATATTGAGCTTGCCGTTGAACAGCTGCGGCTTGCCGAAGAAAATGAATTCCCGGCCGGGCTCCAGCTTCTCCCAGGTCCATTTGACGCCCTTGAAAAACACCAGTTCAATGGTGGCTGTGCCGTCATCCACGATCACGCTCAAATGCTTGATGCTTATGAGGTTGCGGCTCACTACCCGAGCCTTTACCTGAACATAGGCCACATCGGGGCTGATGGATGCTATGGGCACGATAGTGCTGCGGTCGATGTAGCGGAACGGGTAGAAATGAAGCAGTT
>JAGCCX010000035.1 GCA_017651465.1 Bacteroidales bacterium | reverse complement strand
AGCCCGGAGCCCGTGGCCGCCCGTGGCCGCGTGAACGGGAGGGGCCCACGAGCGAAGCGATGTGGGAGGGATGAGCGAAGCGAAGGCGTCCGGGCTGAAGGGCCCGCCCAAGCTATGCGCTCCAGGACCCAATCCAACGTACGGAGCCCGGGTCCAGTAGGCGCTGTTGTGCACGGCGCGCCGACCGGCAAGCGCCCAATTGGATATCTCATAGTGCTCGTAACCCGCAGCAGACAGAAGAGAGCAAATACGGTAATACTGTGCGCTGCATTCCTCGTCCGGAAGCTCCTTATAGAGGCCTTCCCGGGCCTTGCCGCCAAGAGCGCTGTCTTCCTCGACGGACAACTGATATGCCGAAATATGCTCGGGGCGCCACTGCAGAATCTCCTTTACAGTCTCCTCCAGCATCTCCTCGCTCATCCCGTTCACGCCAAAGATAATATCCACGCTGATATTGTCGAATCCCGCTTCACGCAGCAGCCGGAAGGCCCTGCGTGCGCCGTCAGCGGAGTGGCGTCGATTCATCCAGCGCAGCATCCCGTCGTCGAGTGATTGCACGCCCATACTCACCCGGTTAACCCCCAGGGCTCGCAGGCCGGAGGCATATTCCGGGGTAATGTCGTCCGGATTCACTTCCACCGTCCACTCCCGGTAGCTCCGCCCGCCGCAGGCATCGGCAATGCGGCCTATAAACTCAAGAGGCAGCACCGATGGGGTACCGCCTCCAAAATAGAGTGTATCGACTGCCGCCGCAGCGGCTATTTCGTCCTTTCTAGACAGTGCCTCGGCGCAAACTTCTTCTGCCCACGCCTGTCCGGGGCCTTTGGAGCACTGCGAAAAGAATCCGCAATAAAGGCACCGGCTTCTGCAGAATGGCACGTGTACGTAGATCATCGGCAAAAACCCTTCGACTGCTGATTCTTAACGAATTACCGCTTTTGACCTGGTAAAAACGCACCAGGTCAAGAGACGTAAGGGATTGATAATCAGCGAAGCATCAGTTCGGCACTGCCAAGCTTGGCCTGGGAAGTGAATGCCTCGGCGGTGTAGATGCCTTTGTCGAAAGCGGGGATATTGTTGACATAGATGCTGAGCTCAACTTCCTGGCCCTGATAATCCACCTCGCGGGAAGCGGTGGCGGGAAGAGTCTCGCCCCCGAGGGTGAAGGATGCTCCGCGTCCGTCGTCAAGCAAGTTCCCGGCAGGGTCCTTGACACGCACGTAAACCCTCACGGGACCCGCCTCGGCAAGGGCGTTCTCGACAAGGCTGAGGGTCACCATCAGGCGGGTGACGTTCTTGCTGCGATCGACCAGCTTACCGGCGCTGTTGTAAGCTTCCAGACGCATTCCGCGGGCCTTGATGACCGATCCGGTGGCGACTTTGCCGCTGAGATCCTCGACCTGAGCGGTAAGCTTCTCGTTCAGGCGGCGGTGCTCGGCAGCATCTTTGCGCGCCGCGGCGGCATCGGCCGTAAGCTTATGGTTGAGCTGGTTGAGCGAGTCGATCTGCACGATATAACCGCGCATAATGGAGCGGAGGGTGCCCAGCTCTTTTTCGTACTGGCGCATCTTCACGCGGTTCGTAGCCTCGGTATTCTTGATACGCTCCACCAGCTGGGCCACTTCCTCACGGGAAGAATCGAGCTGAAGGTTGATGGAGTCGTAGTCGGACGACAGGGCCTCGTAGTCTCCCTGGAGGGCGACTATCTGGTCGGTGAGTTCCTGCTTTTCGATATTCAGCTGGCCCACAAGCGTGTTCTTCTGGATAAGCACGTAAGCCAGGGCGCCCGCCAGGAGTGCGGCCACGGCAATCATTGCGTACATAACGGTTTTGGCGCCGCCGTTTGCCTTACGCTCCTGCTCCTTGCGCTCTATTCTCTCAAGGGGATCTTCTCTTTCCATATCAGTATTAATTAGTTTACAAAATTAACAATTTTCCGGCACTTTTGCTGCAACCATCGCGCCAAGTCGTCCTCCAGCAGCGGTGAAAGTGTATCGTAAACCAGGGCGTGGTACTCGTCCAGCCACTCTATTTCGGCACGGTCCAGCAGCGACAGGTCGAGCCCTGCGGTATCGAAGGGGCAAAGGGTCAGGGGTTCGAATCCCAGCCAGCGGCCGAATTCATTCTCGCCCTTCTGTACGCAGAGCAGCAGGTTCTCGTGCCTTACTCCGTGCATCCCCTCACGGTAGATGCCCGGCTCGTCGGAAATGACCATTCCGCTCATAAGAGGCTGCGGATTGAGGTTCTGGCGCACGTCCTGGGGGCCCTCGTGCACTCCGAGGAAGGAGCCCACGCCGTGCCCCGTGCCGTGTCCGAAGCTACGCCTGTACCGCCACAGGGGCTCCCTGGCAAGGGCGTCTATGCGGCAGCCTGGAGTACCCTCCGGGAACAGCGACATAGCCAGATCGATGTGCCCCTTTAGCACCAGAGTATAGTCTTCCCGCTCCAGAGGGGTAAGGTCGCCGAGGGGAACGGTACGGGTAATGTCGGTGGTACCGTCGAGGTACTGGCCGCCGGAATCGCACAGGTACAGCCCGTGCGCTTCCAGAATCGGAGCGTCGGTGCGGGGCGTCACGTAATGCGGAAGAGCAGCACCCGGTCCGTAGGCGGAAATGGTTTCGAAACTGTCGCCCTGGTATCCGGCCACAGCGGAACGGAATTCTCCCAGTTTGACGGCGGCGTCCCATTCGCTCACGAGCCTCTCGGCCTGTACCGACTTCTCCAGCCAATGGAGGAAACGCACCATAGCCACGCCGTCGCGGATGTGGGCGTTCTTCATCCCTTCGATTTCGAACGGATTCTTGACCGCCTTGGCAAGGGCGACCGGAGCAGTGCCCAGCACCGGAGTCACGCCCGCCTGCTCCATAGTCTGGAAGAGCTGGTGGTTGAGGGTGGCTTTATCTACAAATATTTTCATTCCGCCCGACTCCGAGAGGAAATCCTGGAGCGCGTCGTAACGCTCGATGCTCACTCCGTCTTCAGACAGCTCTTCAAAGGCGCGCTCGGTGTCGGGATCTTCGATGCGCTCCTTGAGGACGAACCATAGGGCGGCATCGTCGGTAACCAGCAAATAGCTGATGACCAGCGGATTGTACTCAATGTCCGAGGCCCTTACGTCAAGGGTCCAGGCAATTTGGTCGAGGGCCGAAAGAAGTATGCCGTCACAATGCTCCCTGCGGCAGAACGAGCGCAGCATCTCCAGTTTGTCGCTTCGGGGACTGCCCGAATCGATGGTGAATACCGGTGTCTGGGGAATGGGGGGCCTGTCGGTCCAGAGCACGTTTATAAGGTCCGGCGAACTGACTATATAGGGCGTCACCCCCTTGCTCTCGAAGGCCTCGGTAATCTCGGCCGCGAATGCCTCTCCCATACACAGGCCGTCCACGGCAAGCACCGGCTCGGAGTCATCCTGAAAGTGCTCCTGGAGCCACTGGGGGATAAGCACCTGCTCCGGAACCCTTGTCTTGTGGAGTTCCACTCCGGTTCCGGCAAGCTGGGCGTTGGCCTGGATGAAATAGCGGGTATCGGTCCACAGTCCGGCGTGATCGAGAGTGACCACCAGGTCGGCCGCCTCTCCGGTAAAGCCTGTAAGCCAGCGTATCTGCTTATATCGCTCGGCGGGATACTCGCTCCCGTGAGGGTCGGAGCCGGTGAGTATAACCGCATCCCAGTCGTGGGAGCGCATCAGGGAGCGCAGAGAGGCTATTCTTTCGGCAAACAGGTTCATATCTCCGGATGGAAGGTGGGGATGTGAAGAATCTCGGTCTTGAAAAGGTTACGGCGGTGCATACGGTCTATCTTGGCCCGGATTTCCTCGTCTTCGCACACACCCTCGCGTATGTATCGGTCCAGGGTGGCGTAGCTGAAGCCGAACTTTTCCTCGTCCGGGCAGGATCCGGGCAAGCCGTCGTCGGGAATCTTGTCAACCCAGCGGGCGGGCAGGCCCAGGTCGTGGCCAATCTCAAGCACTTCGCGCACCACCAGCCCGCCGAGAGGCGAGAACGATCCGGCAGCATCGCCGAACAGAGTGGCGTAACCGATATAATCCTCGCTCAGGTTGCAGGTGTTGGCAACCATACCGTTGAGCGACTGGGCGGCGGCGTAGAGCACCGTCATACGTATGCGCGGGGGTATATTCTGAATGGTCTGCAGAGAGAATTTGCCGTCCGGCATATACACCTCGAGGGCGTCGCACTCGGCCTCTATGCGGCCTATGGGAAGACATAAGTATTTGATGCCCAGAAAGGCGCAGATTTCGTCGGCTTCGTTCAGGCCCTGCCCCTCGGCAGGCATAGCCACGCCCACTACCCTTTCCGGCCCCAAAGCCCGGGCGCAGAGGGCCGCAGCCACGGTACTGTCTTTTCCGCCGCTCATTCCGAGCACGGCCGTGCAGGTGGGGCCGTTGGCGTCAAACCAGCCCCGTATCCACTGGATACAATCTTGAGTGAGTTTTTTCATAACGCAAAGATAAATAATACTTTGTAAATCAAAAAATTAGTTGTATCTTTGCAGCCCGCAAAAATGCACTGCGGAAACTAAAGTATTTATTATCAATTAATTAACAAACCAATGCCTGGATTAATTGGAAAGAAAATCGGAATGACTTCCGTTTTCGGTGCCGACGGTAAGAACATACCGTGCACCGTTATCGAGGCTGGTCCGTGCGTTGTCACGCAGGTCCGTACAGTGGAGAACGATGGTTACTCCGCCATACAGCTTGCCTATGACGAAACTACCGAAAAGCACGCCAGCGCGCCCCTTATGGGCCATTTCAAAAAGGCCGGCACCACCCCCAAGCGCAAGCTCGTGGAATTCCCCGCCGATTATAGCAGGGAGCTCAAGCTTGGCGACGTTCTCACCGTTGAGGATATCCTCAAGGCTGAGATCCCCTTCGTGGACGTGGTCGGCACCTCTAAAGGTAAGGGTTTCCAGGGCGTTGTGCACCGCCACGGCTTCGCAGGAGTCGGCGGCAAGACCCACGGTCAGCACAACCGTCTTCGTCACCCCGGTTCAATGGGAGCATCTTCCTGGCCTTCCCGCGTACTCCCCGGTATGCGTATGGCCGGCCATATGGGCAATGCCCGTGTAAAGGTGTTCAACCTCAAGGTCGTCAAGATCCTTCCCGAGAACAACATCATCGTAGTCAAAGGTTCCGTTCCCGGAGCCAGAGGTTCTTATGTATTAGTGGAGGCTTAAGATTATGGAACTTGCAGTATTGAAAATTGACGGCACCCAGTCCGGAAAGAATGTCACCCTCGACGAGAAGGTATTCGGCATCGCTCCCAACGACCACGCCATCTATCTGGATGTTATCCAGTATCTTGCCAACCAGCGTCACGGCAACGCCAAGACCAAGGACCGCAGCGAGACCGCATACAGCACCAAGAAGCTCGGTCGCCAGAAGGGCGGCGGCGGTGCACGTCACGGCTCACGCAAAGCTAATATCTTCGTAGGCGGCGGCCGCGTCTTCGGACCCGTTCCCCGTTTCTACCACAACAAACTGAACAAGAAGGTCAAGAAGCTCGCCCGCTTCTCCGCTCTCAGCTACAAAGCCCAGGAGAATGCGATCATTATGCTCGAGCCCTTCCAGATGGAAGCCCCCAAGACCAAGGAACTCCTCGGTATCGTCAATGCCATCAAGGCCGGCGACCGCAAGGTTCTTATGGTGCTTCCCCAGAATTCTGACAATATCTTTCTTTCATCCCGCAACCTCCAGCAGGTCAACGTAATTACCGTTGACGAGATCAACACCTACGCCATTATGAATGCCAATTCCCTGGTACTCATCGACGGTGTTCAGGACATTCTCTCGGAGAGAGCCTAAAAGCACAAGAAGATGGGAATCATTATTAAGCCAATCGTAACAGAGAAGTTGACGGCTCAGGGCGAAAAGTTGAACCGTTACGGCTTTATCGTTGATCGTAAGGCCAACAAACTTCAGATCAAGGACGCGGTCGAGAAGATGTACAACGTCAACGTCGCCGCTGTCAATACAGCCAATTATCACGGCAAGCGCAAGAGCCGCTACACCAAGAGCGGTCTTCTCCGCGGTCGTGCCAACCATTACAAGAAGGCGTACATCACCCTTACCGGTGATGAGAAGATCGACTTCTACGCTAACATCTAAGGGAGGAGAAAGCTATGGCAGTTAGAAAATTCAAACCGGTTACTCCCGGTCAAAGGAACAAAGTGATCAGCTCTTTCAGCGAAATCACCACCAAGAAGCCTCAGAAATCATTGCTTGAGCCTCTCAAGAGCACGGGTGGCCGCAACAACACCGGCCAGATGACCGTCCGCTATCTCGGCGGCGGCCACAAGAGGATGTACCGTATCATCGACTTCCTCCGCGACAAAGACGAGTGCACCGCAACCGTTATGACCATCGAGTATGATCCTAACCGCAGCGCCCGCATCGCCCTGGTCCAGTATGAGGATGGCGAGAAGCGTTATATCATCGCTCCCGACGGAATCAAGGTCGGCCAGATCGTGGCCTCCGGCAGCGGCATCGCTCCCGAGGTCGGCAACTGCCTGCCCCTGAGTGAAATCCCCGTCGGTACCCTCGTGCACAACATCGAGCTCCGTCCCGGCCAGGGTGCCGCTATGGCACGCAGCGCCGGTACCAGCGCCCAGCTCGCCGCCCGCGAAGGCAACCACGCAGTCCTGCGTCTGCCCTCCGGCGAGACCCGTATGGTTCTCGTGAGCTGCCGCGCCACCGTCGGTACCGTGTCCAACACGGACCACAACCTCGAGTCCCACGGCAAGGCCGGCCGCCGTCGCCATCTTGGCAAGCGCCCCCACAACCGTGGTGTTGTTATGAACCCTCACGATCACCCTATGGGAGGTGGTGAAGGACGTGCATCCGGTGGACATCCCCGTTCACGCAAGGGTCTGCCTGCAAAGGGTTACAAGACCCGCAACCCCAAGGCTGCGTCCAACAGGTTCATCATTGAGAGAAGAAAGAAATAACGGAATAACAAGTTAGAGATTATGAGTCGTTCTTTAAGAAAAGGTCCCTATATCCAGGAAGCCCTGGAGAAGAGAGTTCTTGCTATGAATGATGGTAGCAAGAAGAAAGAGGTGGTCAAGACCTGGTCCCGTTCCAGCATGATCTCCCCGGACTTTATCGGCCACACTATCGCCGTTCATAATGGAAACAAGTTTATTCCTGTTTACGTTACTGAGCAGATGGTTGGTCACAAGCTCGGAGAGTTTGCCCCCACCCGCACATTCAAAGGTCATTCAGGTAACAATAAGAAGTAATCACTATGGGAAAGCGTAAAAGACTTATGGCCGAAGGCCTCAAGGAGGCCAAGAAGGTTACAGCTATTGCCAAGCTGAATGACGTTCCCACTTCCCCCCGCAAGATGCGTCTGGTAGCAGACACCATCCGCGGCAAGGAGGTGAACCTCGCCCTCGATATGCTGAAGTTCAGCAAGAGGGAGGCATCCATCAAGTTGGAGAAGCTCCTCCGCAGCGCCATTGCAAACTGGGAAGCCAAGAACCAGGACAAGGCCAAGGAGCTGGACAACGGCAATGTGTATGTCAAGACCATTATGGTAGATGAAGGCCGCACTTTGAAGCGCATCCGTCCGTGCCCTCAGGGCCGTGCGGGCCGCATCCGCAAGCGCTCCAACCACGTGACCGTGATTCTTGATGTCAAACAACCAGTGGAGAATAAGTAATATGGGACAGAAAACTAACCCTATCAGCAACAGAATCGGTATCACCCGTGGTTGGGACTCCAACTGGTGTGGTGGCAACTATGCAGAGAAAATCGCCGAGGATTACAAAATCCGCGAGTATCTCGGCAACCGCCTTGCCAAGGCCAGCCTCAGCAAGATCGTCATCGAACGTACGCTGAAGCTCATCACAGTGACCATCTACGCCGCACGCCCCGGTTTCATCATCGGCAAAGGCGGACAGGAGGTCGACAAGCTCAAGGAAGAGCTCAAGAAGGTCACCAGCAAGGACATCCAGATCAACATCTACGAGGTCAAGCGCCCCGAGGTTGACGCCCACATCGTGGCGGACTCCATCGCCCGTCAGATCGAAGGCCGCGTCAGCTACCGTCGCGCCATCAAGATGGCCATCGCCAACACTATGAGGGTTGGTGCAGAGGGCATCAAGATTCAGATCGCAGGCCGCGTGGGCGGCGCCGAAATGGCTCGTAGCGAGATGTTCAAAGAGGGTCGTACCCCTCTGCACACTTTCCGCGCAGACATCGACTACGCTCTGGCAGTGGCCAACACCAAAGTTGGTACCCTCGGTATCAAGGTGTGGATCTGCAACGGTGAGAAGTATGGTCGTCAGGACCTGACCCCCGCAGCTCTCGCAGCCGCCAACTCCCAGGCCGCAGGCCAGAGGGGTGGTGACCGCAGGGGTGACCGCCGTGGCCGTGGCGAGCGCCGTGGCCGCCGCGAGGAAAGGAAGTAATTCTTACCTAATTTTCTATAACAGTCAAGGGCGCTTGCAAAAGCGTCCTTGATTTTTTATATTTGCACGTTAGTGACTTAATGCAATTGATTATGAGAAGATTCGTATTATTCGCCCTTGCGTGCATAACAGCAGCTGCCTGCAGCGACTTTACCGGCGTAGATGAAACCCAGAGGGAATGGACTGTAGATGACAACACTATGACTTGGGGCCTTCACGAATATACTATAAGAGGCTCTATCCCTGCCCTCGAATACAGCAAAGACGGAGTGCTGCTCTCCCCTGTTCCCAAGGCTCCGACAGGCTGGGTTACCTTCACATCCAACCCCGAGGGGTATAACGAGTTCTCCACCGTTTACCGCGAGTTTCTGGGCAAGAGTATTATGGGTGCCGCGGCCATGATTCCTATGGCAATGGAACTTTACGGCCGCAACCGCGCCACCGGCGAAAAGTGCCTCAGGCTCCTGTTCGGCACTCCAAGCAACGCCGAGGCCATTATCCGCGAGCTTGACTCCAAGCTGTACCGCTCGGCTTATTCGCCCCAGGAAGACCTGTACGTACAGCGCTATCTTCCGGCAGCATTGCTCAAAGGAGGCCGCGCCGAGAATGCATATGCCCCCGATATGCCTTATACCGTTCAGATGCTGCCCAGCGTCACCCGCAACCAGGGAGACTTCTTGTATCTGAACATTTATTCCGAGGCTTGGGACACCAACCTTCGCGGAGTGGAGCTCAAGAAGAACGGAGACTACTACATAGTGTCCAACTGCCCTTCCTGCTATTCGCAGTGCAAGGTTATGAAGGGCGAATGGAGCGGAATTAAATAGCAGGTCAAGAGCCTTCCCTGACCGCCAAACAATAACCAGCCCGGCACGTCCTCGACGCCGGGCATTATTATTTTAGTCTAAAAAGTAAATTATACTTGACTTTTTGTAAATTTTTATCTACATTTGCAAAAATAAAAATAGAGACTTATGAAATTATTACCTCACTCATTAAACATCGCTGCATACGTCTGGCTATTAGCTTGGCTAATCTGCAGGTGCGCACTTCCTCTTTTCACTCATTCCATTATTCAATGGCCGGAGTGGCTTATAGTCATTACTTGTATCGCTCTTTTTGTAGCTTCCTTTTCAAAAGAGAAAGTTGAAGATGAAATGATTTCTTCAATGAGGCTTAGTTCCATCGGTATTACCGCTGCAATCTTCCTCATTATGTTTACGTTTCTCAATATTCTCGATTTAGCTAACATCAAGGGGAAAGCACTTGAAGTTCTCAATTATATGGTATTGGAAGACATTGAAGTATGGATATTCTTCTATCTTTTCTTGTTTAAAATTAGATTCCTTATTAACAGCCGCAGACCAGCAGATGATTAACCATATTAAAATAGAGCGGTCAAAAAATGACTTGACCCAGCAGGACCTAGCCGACAGAGTCGGCGTCAGCCGTCAAACCATCAATGCAATCGAAAAGAACAAATTCAATCCGTCAACTCTACTGGCACTTAAAATCGCCAAAGTATTCTCCGTTTCTGTAAATGATATATTCTTCCTTGAACAAGATGATTAGAATCTGAATTTACAGAGTATTGCAAACGGAATAATTAACTCGTAAACGTTACCCGGCTGCATTATCGCGAGTGCGGCCGGGTTTAATGCTTTACGGTTTTAAAGGATCGTAGGCACGGGGGAGCAAGAACACGCTCTCGTGTTTTATCTTTCTGGCAGCATCGCAAATACGCGCTCATTTTGTGCCTTTAACACGTTCACGGTCCAAAATGTCGTGTTCACCAACAAAATTTTTCTATTTAATTTAATTTGAGATACCTTTGCTCCGGGATAGGCAGTTTATTTGAAATGTTACAACAACTTTTAAAACTATCTTCTCAATAAATAAACTTATAAAACAACTATTATCGTATTACTATTAACATCTTGCTATGAAAAAAAGTTATTCTTTTGCAGCTCTTCTACTTTTAATAGCACTATCGTTTCTTTTGGTTTCATGTGAGAAGCCTGTGAAAGATGTTATCGGGCTATCTCAAAATGAAATTACTCTAGGTGCAGAAGGCGGAGTCGTAGTTATTGATGCTACTGGAGCTTTTACCCTTGAGGGATTATACACATACGATTCATCCGGAAAGGCTGTTCCTATGGACAATTCTTGCGGAAGGGTCATAAATGGTTCAGAAATGTTTCTCAAGGGTGACTGGATAGAAGCTCATAAAACTTCTACTTCTGATCACCTGGAGGCTGTCAACATTCAAGTAAGTCCGAATTCGGGATCATTCCGAAAATGCAGAATAAATGTAATGCTAGGAGACTACTTCGATTGCATTATTGTAAAACAAAATTCCGCTCCCGGGAAATAAGTCAGGGAGCGGAATTAAATAGAGTTTATTCTTCCGGTTTTGAAGGATCGAAGGCACGGGGGCGTGAGAACACGCTCTCGTGTTTCAGTTTTCCGTCGGAGCCATAGATGCGAACGGTGATGTCTGTCTTGGGGGAGGACGTCTTAGCCACGAACATGTGGTAAGTAATGTCTTTGCTGGCCTTACGGCTATGCTTGTACGGGCTCATCACCCGATTCAGTTCGTATGCGAAATTCTTGGCGGGATCTTCGTACCGGGTGGCCTCAACCTTGAGTTTGCGGCCCTTCTCGTACATCTCCACCCAGTCGCCGGGCTCCCATCCCCAGTAGTTCACAAACACATAGTTGCGCCATTTTCGCTGGCCGTAATCGAGGCGGGTCGAGCCGAACAGCTCCTGCTGCTTCTTGACCCCCTCGCTCTCGCGGTAGGCCTCGCCAACTGAGTTCATATCATAGAAGCGGAAGTACTTCTCGCCGTACTGATATGTCTCGAGCCTGAAACGAGGCTCCTCTCCCGAGACGAACTCCCCTATCCAGATGCCGGCATCGGAACCGTCGCTGGAATACAGAGGCCAGCCCACGGTGGTAGTCCACATTATGCCCGAAGTAGCGGGCAGAGTACGCTGATGCAATTTCGGGAAATCGGGATGGTCGCAGATATCATTGCGATGCGTATGGCCGGAGAAGATGGTCACGTCGTGACTGAAAGAGGCCACGAGATCGGACAGGCGCTGTACCTGCTCGCGGGGCATCACCAGCCCGCTCGCGCTGCCGCTGAACAAGACCGGGGCGTGGGTACAGATATACACCCTGGAATCTTCATCCACCAGCGAGAGGTCCTGCTCCAGCCAGGCGAACTGTTCTTCGGTAAGTATGCAATTGTAGGAACGGTCGCCGGCAACGCCGGGCGCCTTCTTGCCCTTGCCTTCTACATTGATATAGAATATGTTGTCCAGGAAAATCCAATGGTCGTCTCCTATATTCACCGAGTACTGCCCGGGGCCCCAGCAGTCCCTCTCCCTCCAGCCTGAGCGGCGGTCCACATCCTCGCCCACTATGGACGGATCGTGGTCGTGGTTGCCCATTATACTGTACATAGGAGTGGGATAGCAGAGGTCCTGAAGCAGGCGCAGGGCGTCGGACTCGTTGAAATTGAACTCACCCCAGTAAATCTCGTGCGTGGTGTCGCCGAGGTTGGCGGTGTACACGTGTCCGCGGGACGCTGCCGCCTCACGGCGTATTACCGGCATCACGATATTGCGGAAGCGCTTGAGGTCCTGCCTGGCAGGGTCGTTTGTCAAATGCATATCGGCCAAAAGCAGCATCGTATAGCGGTTCTGGCTCTGCTTTTCCAGCACGAAGTCGTGAATCTCTTCTTTGTCGGCGCCAAGGTACAGAGGCTGCCAGAAACCTGGACGCAGGCCGTCAAGGGTACGGGCAATGTAGCCCGAAGGAGTTATTACGAACACCGTTCCGTCGCTCTTGTCGGAGTCGAGGGAATAACGCCCGTCACGGTCGGTCAGCACTATTGTGCGCCCGTCCGAAACCGGTACTCCGTTGACCGGCTGTCCGTTACAAATCACGCGGCCGACAATGTTGCCGCCCAGGGCCACGGCGCAGCAGAGCAGGAGCGCCGCCGAAATCACAATACGTTTCATTTCTTAGGTTTGCCGAGCATACAGATGAGTGTCGAGACCAGGCCGCCGATGGGGCACCACCAGCTCCACGCAATGTAGCTGCGACCGAAGAACTCTTTCTGGAACATCAGCGGGATGATTATGAGGGCTCCTACCACCAGGGCGGCAACTACGCTGCGAGCATTGCCCCGCTTGGTGAAAATGGCGGTAAGGAACACGCCTATCATACCGGCGTAAGCGAAGCACATAATACCCGTGGCGAAGTCCACGAGGTTGAGACCGCTGCTCTGCTGCATTACGCAAGTAACTATAGCGAAGGCAGTTAGCATCATACCCATAAGGCCTACCATCCAGCGGGAGGAGGCTATCTGGTCTTTATCGCTCTTGACCGCCTTGCCCCTTCTGGCCCGCAGGGGCAGGTATAGGTCGGCGACGAAGCTGGAGGCCATGGAGTTGATGGCGGAGTTGAAGCTGGACAGGGCGGCCGCGAGCAGGCCGGTTATCATAAGTCCCCTGACACCTATGGGAATGTGGTTCTTGATGTACTGGGGGAACACGTCGCGGGCGTCGCTGAAGAACGCAGCGCTCAGGGCCCCGTCTGCCTGGGGATTATGTATGTACTTGACATACAGGAGCAAGCCTATGCTCAGGAAGATAAGCACTACCGGGAGGGCAAGCAGCTGCGAGGCTACCAGCGAGCGTCCGGCCTTGCGCACGTCCTTGCAGGCGAGCTGGCGCTGGACGAATTCCTGGTCGGTGGTGTACTGGGCGATTTTGAAGAATGCTACGCCGATGAGGCCGCCCAGGATAGTGTAGGGCTTGCTGAAATCTATGCTGGGATCGAACATCTGGACCTTGTTGCCCGGCACCCAGCCATTGAGCGTGCCCTCCGCGGTAAGCCCGGGGGCCACCCCAGCGGCGGCGGGAGACTTGACCATACCGTTGGTGGTGAGGGTTTCCCAGACTTCCTTTAAGCTCAGGCCTCCCAGGTCACACGCCACGAGGACCAGGCCCACGATGCCGGTGAAGATCATCAGAAGGGTTTGGAAAGTATCGATGTACAGCAGGCCTTTTATGCCGCCCATCATAGTATAGAAGGTGGACACGATGCCCAGGATGATAATGCTCCACACCATAAAGTTGAACTGTATGCTGCCGAAGGCGATAACGCTGATGGCAATCGCGGCAATGAACAGGCGGCTGCCGCTGGTAAGCAGCTGGCCGATGAGGAACATCACGGAGTTGGCCTGCTTGGAGCCCTCGCCGAAGCGGTCGCCGATGAATCCGTATATGGTGATGGTCTTGGCGTTATAGAGCTTGGGAAGTATGAGTGCCGCCACCAGGCAGCCTCCTACGATGGAGCCCAGAAGGTTGAGTACATAGGTAAGGTTGGTGTTGAAGCCCAGTTCGGGCGATCCCACGAAGGTGCCGGCGCTGATGGTGGTACCCGTGGCGGCTATGGCCACGAGCCAGCCGGGCATCGAACGGCCGGCGACAAAATAATCTTCGATGTTTTTGTTTTTGTGGGAGAAAAGATAGCCAATGGTGACAAGGGCACCGAGGAACAGGGCTACTATTAACCAGTCAATTACTGCCATATTGGTTTGTTTTGGTTCATTCTGTCTCTTCGGCGGACGGGCACTCCCCGGAGGGGCATAAAACATGGGGGAAAGCCCCTCCGGGGAGT
>JAGCCX010000034.1 GCA_017651465.1 Bacteroidales bacterium | reverse complement strand
TTGTTCACCTCGTCTATGGAGTTGGCCTCGTCTTCGAGGGCCTTGTCCGAGGCCACCAGTTCCAGAAGGGCGGCCTTGTCGTCGGCGGCGAGCAGCTTCTTGACTTCATCGAGCCCAAGGGCCTCCACTTCCGCTCCCTTCTTGGCGTCTTTCCAGGCAGTGTAGGGAGCGAACTTGGCGCAGATGGCATTCCAGCCGGCCTCATCTATACCTTCTTCGGCCTCCAGCCCCACAAGCTTGCGCATAGCCGTCACCTTGTCTTTCCAGGCGGGGTTGATACCATCGAAGCGCAGCAGGCCGTCTTTGGCGGGACGAGCCAGGGGATAAGATGCAATCTCCTGGGCTTCACCTGAAAGGTCGTGGTCGGAAATGGCGCTTATCTTGTCGGCGGATACGTCAAGGGCGGGCGCTGCAGCCTCGGTAAAAGCAATGAGCTTACAGCGCATAAAGAAGTCGGAAACCTTGGTCTTGAGAGCATCGACTGCCTCCAGCGCAGCCTGGGTATCCTCCTTGAAGGGGAACACATCGGCGGTGCCGGCAGCCTGCCAGGCGGCGTAATCGGCCAGAGCCGTGTAGAAAGCCTCAATCTGCTCGGCCGTCACGCCCTCTGCTCCGCTGCGGTCGGTGGTGGAACCCACCTGGGCGGCTATGACTTTGATGACATCTTTAAGATGGGCGTCGGGAGTGGATGCCTCGGTTATGACTCCGTCACCGTTGAATGCGGTTTCGGCAAAAATAGCCACGCTGTCGGAAGTGTCGGCTATGGATATCTCGTCCTTTTCGAGCTTGAGGTTGGAGAGTATCTGCAGGGCTGATTTGTGCAGCTTGGCGCCTTCAGGCACATCGGTATTGATGTCGGAAAGCTTGAGGGTATCCGGAGCCTTGATAAGCAACTCCTTGTCTTTGAGCACGGTACAGAGCCAGTTCGCGGCTGCGACTATCTCGTCTACACGAATTTTACCATCGCCGTCGGTATCGATCAACTTAAGGGTTTCGGTCGGATACTCGAGGCCCTGTGTGGGGCAGCTCAGTACCGTCCAGAGCTTCTTGTCGAGCTCGCCCAGATGGGCGATATCTTGTCCGTTGCGTACATTTACACGTACTACGCCGCCGAATGAGCAATAATTCCACTCGTAACCGGTGTTCTTCTTTTTCTTGGCCATATTGATTAAGGTTTGGTGTATCTAGGCAAATATACATATTTTTTCATATATTTACTCCGTGGCAAACGTGGTAATAATAGGCGGAGGCGCTGCAGGATGCTTTTGCGCCGCCATTCTCTCGGAGCTCCACCCCCTCTGGCAGGTAAGCGTGCTGGAAGCCGGAGGGCGCCTTATGTCCAAGCTCTCCATCACGGGCGGCGGAAGATGCAATCTGACCAACAGCTTCGCCCTCCTGTGCCCCGACTCTCCTGCCGACCTGAACCGGGTAAGCGTAAAAACGCTCGCTCAGGTGTACCCCAGAGGGGCCGCCCTTATGAAGCGTGCCTTGAGTTCGTTCAGCCAGTGGGACTGCTGCGAATGGTTTGAAAATCACGGCGTTGAACTGGTAGTGCAGGACGACCAGTGCGTCTTCCCGCGCAGCCAGGACGCTATGCAGATAGTTCGCACCCTCGAGCGGCAGATGCGCCTCGGAGGCGTGCAGATAAAATGCCGTCATAAGGTAAGCAGCATCAGCCCAGGCCTTTGCATCACGCCCGGAGATCTGCGGCCCGACGCTGTAGTACTCACCACAGGAGGCGGTACCGCCGGCATTCTGCAGGGCACCGGTATCGAACTCGTCCCCCCTGTGCCCTCGCTTTTCACCTTCAGGATAGGCAACGAAGGCCTGCGCTCCCTTATGGGCACGGTGGTGGAAGATGCCGCACTGAGCCTTGCCGGCACTCATTTCCGCTCCCAGGGCACCCTGCTGCTCACCGACTGGGGAGTAAGCGGCCCGGCCACGCTCCGCCTCTCGTCGTACGCGGCACGCTATCTCGCTGACAATCAATACAAAGCGACTCTTATAATTAACTGGCTGAACTGCCCCGGGAGCGAGGTTTCGCTCTGGCTTGACTCTATGGCCGGCGGAGCCAGGATGATAGCCAACAGCCATCACCCGCAGCTGAGCGACAGGCTCTGGCGCCATCTGCTCAGGCGCGCGGGAATACGTGAAGACTGCCGCTGGCAGCAGCTCGGGAGCAAAGGCCGCTCAAGGCTCATCAGCGTCCTTACCGCCGACAGCTACCCCATCACCGGGCGCGCGGCTTTCAAAGAGGAATTCGTGACCTGCGGCGGAGTGGCCCTGGGCGAAGTAGATCCCTCCACTATGCAGAGCCGCAAGGTCCCCGGCCTCTACTTTGCCGGAGAGGTCCTGGACATCGACGCCGTAACCGGGGGCTACAACCTCCAGGCCGCCTGGAGCACCGCCTGGGTGGCCGCCCATTCCATCTGATACGGCCTCTCCCTACACCACGACAAGATGGCGCAGAAATGTGCCAAAAAGTACACGATTTGTCACTGGTCCGCGGTTTGCCATTCTTTATTACGGTTCCGCAAGGGACCCCGGGAATAAGGTTCGCGGGTAGCGGCCACAAACCGGAACGATTAAAGTTTTTGAGTTATGTTACCAATGAGAAGAACAAGTGATAGCTGGCTGCCGGACATTTTCAATGACTTTTTCGACAACAGCTGGATGGAAAGGCCCACGTACACCGCACCGGCCATCAATGTAATTGAAACAGAGAAAGAATATGAGGTTGAGCTTGCAGCTCCCGGTTTAGACAAAGAAGACTTCAGGGTTCACGTTGACGCCGACAACAATCTGCACATCGAGATGGAGAAGAAGGCCGAGAACAAGGAAGGCAAGAAGCACGGAAGGTTCCTGCGCCGCGAATTCTCGTACGAGAAATTCCAGCAGACCCTGCTGCTGCCCGAAGATGTCGATGCCGAGAAGATTGAGGCCAAGGTTGAGAAGGGAGTGCTTATGGTGACTCTCCCCAAGAAAGAGAAGATCCAAAAGACCGACGCCGTAAAGCAGATAGCCGTCAAGTAGCTCTCTTACAGCAGGAAGAATAACGCCACGCCAGTCATAGTTACCGCCACGCCGAGTATCTCGCGTGGCGTTATTTTTTGTTTGAAGATGATGGCGTACGGTACCATAATGAACACTGGCGAGAGGGCCATAAGCGTAGAGGCAATGCCGGCGCTGGTGTACCTGACGGCCATCAGCGACATAGACACGCCCAGCGCAGGACCAAAAACGGTCATAATCGCCGTGTACTTCATTCCCTTACCGTTCTTGAGCGAGGCGGCCAGGGTGGGAAGGTCTTTCTGCAGGGCCATAATGGCCAGGAAACCGAAGCCTCCGATTACAGCCCGGAACATAGTGGATGCAAAAGGAAGCATAGTGTTGACTATGGCAGGTGCGTCCGCAGGAACAGCATCTACATAGCAAGAGTGGCCTATCTTGCTCAGAACCAGCCCCACGCCCTGTCCTATTCCGGCGCCTATACCAAAGATAATACCCTTGAGGGGAAGGGTCAGCTGCACCTTGTGCCCCTCTCCCCTGCCCAGGATGGAGATTGCAAGTCCAGCAAGGGTGACAATCATTGCGAGCACCGACATCCAGGAGAGCTTCTCGCCGAGCATTATCCAGCCGGTGATTGCAGCAATAGGAGGGGCAAGAGTCATCAGCAGCTGCCCGAAGCGGGCGCCGATACGCAGATAGCAGTTAAAAAGGCACCAGTCGCCGAATATATAGCCCACCAGGGCCGAGAGGCCGAGCCAGAAGAGAGTCTTTCCGTCGGCATACACGGGGTATGGAGCGCCCAAAGTTATCCAGAGAATAATGCCCAGGAGAATAAAAGACATAAAGAGACGGATAACATTGGTGCTCATAGAACCGATTCTCCTCACGGCCAGATCGGCATAAATCGAAGAGACCGTCCACGAGAACGACACCAACAGAGCAATTATTTCACCAATATGCTGCATACCAAGCAAAAAACCCTGCAAAGATAGGAGAACCACCTGTAAAATGCAATAATAACAATCATTGATACTGCTCTCGACTCGGAGCGTATTCTAAGACTTTTCCAAACATTTTATCAACTATTTTCACGGCATCGCCGCCGCAATATACGACGTGCGACGGCTACAGTACGGGCGCTACGGGGAGCTCGCCTTAAGGGCTCTCCTCGCGCCCGACTGTTGC
>JAGCCX010000033.1 GCA_017651465.1 Bacteroidales bacterium | reverse complement strand
CTCGATGGCGGTAACGCCTTCCGGCATAACGTAGTCAGTAATACCGGCCCCGGCAAAATCGGTTACATGTCCATCGTTGAACATAAGCAGCTTGCCGTTGTCGTAGATTTGCGGACACGGCCCGCGGAACTGTTTAAGGTTGGGACAATGCGAAAACGTTCCCTGCCAGGTGATGCTGAATGTAGATGGCAGATAAACGTATTCCAGATTCGGCAAACTTGAGAAATTGTCGCTGGCAATACTTATAAGTCCTTCAGGCAAAGTCAGTTCCTTTAGCCGGGTGGCAACGCTTTCGTCAAATCTGAAGCTGGTTGCAGCAATGGAGTAAACACCTTCCGGGATTACAATTTTGGAGCCGATGTTACCTATATAGGCAACAATCTCATTGTTAAGTACTATAGCCTTGCCGTTGTCGAAAGTATGGGCCCCGGTAAATTTTGAAAGATGGGGGCAATATGCAAACGCACCTCTGTCTATCTTTTTAAGATTATCCGGCACCTTGAATGACTGCAGCGAGCTGTATGCGAAGGCGTCTCTTTCGATTATTTCTATGGATGACGGAACTAGAACCTCTGTAACATGTTTACCGTAGAAGGCTTTTTCGGGAATAATCTTTATACCTTCGCGGAGAACAATTACACCGCGACCGTCTTTGTATGTATGGGAAACTATGGGGGAAGCAAAAGCATTTGTGCGTATATCGACCGGCTTCCCGTTTTCTGTTTTATACCATATTGTATTGTCAGGCAAGTCTTCCGGATCGACTTCTGCTCCGTTGCACTCGAACGAGGGAATGGCGCGCAGCTCGGAGCGCTTGAACATCAGGTCTGTATCGGTCGAGCGTGTGACGGTTCCTTCCGATGTCTTGATCTTGAGGGTGATGCCCCCTTTGTAGGTTCCGGGTGGCACAACTATAAAAAAGTCCTTTGCTGTTTGTTCGGAGAGCTTAACTCCGGGCACTATGAGCAGAACTTTCGGCGAGCCGCCGCTCTCCATTACCAGCTCGGGCGCTTCCGGGGCCGAGGTGCTCACAGAGGCCGGCCCGCTTACCGCCATACCCTCGTCGTTTGCAATTAAGGTAATGCTTTGTACCGCGGAGCTGCCCGTCAGAGACACCTTGAGTACTGCACACAAATTCTTGAACGACAAAGAATTGCTGGAACTGACAGCAAGCATAGGAAAAGCCCCTTCGCCAAACGAATCCAACGCGTAATTCTGCTCGGCAGGAAGCGTGAGAGATACTGCTCCTTTTTTATTCTTCCCGCTGTTTTCATAAGGATATATTGCAATGTAGTTTTTGCCGGAAGCGGCACCGGCAAAAGTGGCCTTACGGCTGTTTTGGCCGGACTTGAGAACAAAACGGGAGGGCTCGCTTGAATTATCGGAATAAACGGCAATGTGTTCGTCCCCCGACCAGTAGGGATAGTATATGCCCTCTTCGGGACCGGTAAGATGGGTCTTGGTTAGCTCCCCGCCCTCAAGAATGGCGGTCAGGATACTCTCGTCTCCGGGAGCGCCTCCCTCGGAAGGAAGAGCCACACAGGCGGAAACAAGCGGCAGCAGGCAGAGGAAGCAAAATCTGGCAAGAGCTTTCATTGCGGCGGGGTTTACATATAGATATCATTCCCCGTTTTGACGCCTTCTGTCCCTTCTCCCTGAATCGTGTCCGCCATCATAACGTTAAGCGTCTGCCCTAACGGTACGGTAACGCAGTTGTCGACGTAGTAATTCCCGTAATTCTCGCTTTGGTTAACCGGGTCAGGACTAAACGTTCTCTGTACATATACCAGAATCTTCATCTTGTCAAGTTGATAGCTGGACGGGATATTTTTTACGGTATATGTGAAGTCCTTGAAACTGTAGTCCTTTGTGATGGAGAAAGATTCACCGGTATTTTGGGTTACCGATATCCTCGCCACGTCGTTGTGAATAGCGAATCCGCTCTCGGAGCCTGTCTGGGCATTAAAAATACCGTCTTCAAGCAATAGTACGCTAATCAAATAAGACCCCGCCTTTTTAGCATAAACTGTAAGATCGATCGTCAAATCTCTTCCGGAGAGGGAGGAATTGAGATATATTCCGGTCTGGGTGCTATATAATTGCTCGGTTTGCTTGGCTGCGGCAAGTAAATTACTCGCCGTCACCGGGATTTCAGTATTATTGTTGACTTTAATGCGTCCGTCAACTATTCCGGTAGGAAAACCGTTCACTCTGTACTGGCTTTGGAGTAAAGATCCGGCGCCGAACTCCAAGTCGCTTCCTCCTCCGTGAAGGGCAACGTGAATAAGCTTGTCGGGATATTGTTCTTGGGCAATAAGTACAGCACTCTGCATCATTGGACAAAAGACACACCAGGTGGCAGTAAATCGCATAATAAGCGACCGGTGATAGAATTCCTTGCTCCAATCCACCGCAATTTCGCGGGCTTTCTGGGTAACCGTTACTACCTGGCTTCCCCCCTCGCTGTTGCTGAATACGATATTCCCCGTCCTTGGCTCTTCAGAGTTGTTTGGACGGGCTCTGAAACTATGTGTTTTTGACTGTGCCCTGGTCGGTTCCGAAGTTAACGAAAGCCAATTCGGCAAAGACTTTATTTCATAATCGACCGATGAAGTGACTTGGATTTCAAAATCACCGCCGGTATAGTCCAGTTCCACCTTGTCGGGCGTGAGAGAGAACACCAGGACGGGCTTCTGCTTGACGGTTACGGTCTCGCTGAGGCCCAGTGCTTTGTTCGAAAAAACTATCTTGCCCTCGCGGGGCTCGTCTTTGGGGTTAAGCGCCGCGATAAAAGTGTGGTCGGAGTCGGTGACCGTGGCTTTGGTGCCTGCGGCGCTTATCCACGAGGCCCCTTGGGTGATGGTGCAGTCATACTCGACATTGCTTTTGACCGTTACCGTAAAGCTGCCGCCTTCCTGATCGACCTCGATATCTTTTTGGGGAACGATTATGCATTCAGAAATCCCTTTCTGGATTACTTTCACGGTTTTATCGCCCAAAGAACAGGAAAACGTAACGCTTCCTTCCCTGGGGGTTGATTCGGGGTTCAGGAGCACCTCGAAACCGAATTCGTCTTCTGTCGGGCCCTTTGTCGCAAGGGGTCGTATCCACTCGGCCGCGTCTTTTGAAATGCTGGCGCTGACATCCGAGGTGTGGGTGACGGTAACGAAGAAGGAGCCGCCCTCGGCCGGAATTTCTACCGCGGACTGATTCAGCGAAAACTCTTCTTTTTCGGCCTGTTTGACTATAATCGTGGCGCTCTTGCCGTCGCAGAACAGCGACACCACACATTTCCGTTCGGCAAACACATCGTTGGGCTGGGCGTTGATCGTAATCAGTTTGTCAGCGGCCGTCCCGCTCTCGGGCGACAGTGAGCACCAGGCCACGGAATTGTCGGCAAGACGGGCCACCCAGTCGCCGGACGCGCTGAACGACACGTTGGCGCTTCCTCCCCCTCCGGGCAGGATAATCGTCACGACGGTTGAGGACTGATAGTCGAAATTCACCAGTCCGGAGGGCACGACTTGGTCGAACAGCAGTCCTTGCTTGGAAAGATTGCATCCGGCAGGCAGCAGCAATACCGCCAGGAGAAGTATTTTCCTGAAGAGCTTAAACATAACTATTACATTTGACGGCAAACCGGTTGGGGAATGCCGTGGGCATCTTTATCTATCTGCAGAGGCGGGGCGAGCGGGCCGCTCTCGGTACAAGCTTCGCTCTTCCAGCCGTCGGGCTCAGGAGCGCCGGAGCCGCCGGAGTCGCGCACAGGGTCAAGGGTAACGTCGAGGTTGAAGAAGTCGGACAAGCTGAAGCTCTCTCCCGCCAGGCTCATTATCCGTTTGACTATCAACTCTCTCTGCCAGGCGGAGAAGTACTGGCGGTTATCTATCATGCAGCTGATTTTCTCGCTGCGCCAGCGGTTCAGAATCATCTCGCCGGCACCCTGGAAACGGCCGATGCGCGAATAGCGGGCGTCGCGTGCAATCAGGGCGTCCCGGTTGTTCAGCAAGTCTTCCTGCCAGGGCACATTGTTGTAGGTGCCGGAAATGTTGAGGTGAACTGGCAACTCCCAGTCTTGCCCATTGATGTAGGTGCCGGTTGAATAAGAAGTACCGTTCCAGTATTCATCGGCTAAACGGCCGAAGCCGTGGCCGCAGAACTCGTGCAGGAAGGAATTGCGCCAATCTCCTGTGCTATGGCCGACCTCGGCGTATTCTGCCTGGGTAGTGTAGTGCGCGCCCGACTGATCAACGTCGTTATCTGCCACGATATTCGGGAACGACCACGAAATGGGATTGCCGTCGTATGTGTGGGGGGCGTGCGCCACGCATCGTCCGCTTGAAGTGAAATGGCACCTTCCGCCATAGCGGTTATCGTTGATAATCATACCCACCGGCACTTCGTCGATGGTGAGCAGGCCGCTCTGGATCTCCGGGCAGCGGGCGCTCACGAACCCCCAGACTTTCTCGACATCGGATTCCATATCCCCATAGGAACTTGCGCCCCAGCGGGCTCCGAAATAAGTGTCCTTCTTGGTGGTTACGGTGCCGTTGCCGTTGGTGATGGATGCGCCGGACTCGTTGGAGACGGCCTTCATAATGTACACGTTGAAGTAATCTTTGTACGTCTTGAAGGGCTCCGTGCTGAACATCAAGTCCACGGCAGCCTTGGCGAGGGAGACGAATTTATCCTGCTCGGAGGCCTTGAACCCCTCGGCAACTACCGCAATGGTCACAGGCCTCGAGCCCCTGTTGCTCTCCATATACTTGATGACGTTGGGGTCGGGAGCTCCGAAACTTCCGCTCAGGTTTACTGTTCCGATATCGGTAATCCGTGCCCGGCGCAAAGGCAGCACTTTGTTGGAATAGCGGGCGATGATCCGGTCCGATGAATCATAGAACAGAAGCGAAAAGCCGTCGGAGACGCAGGGGAGAGCTGCAATATAGTAATCCTCCCCGCTCTCGAAGCTTCCCTGGAGGGTGACGCTGTTTACCTGTCCGTATTCCAGCGGAAGATACCAGCGGTCGGTTTCGTAGCTAACCTCGCCGTTGTCGAGCAGATGTATCATACAGTCTCCTGCAATCACGGCATTGGCTACTAACTTGACCTTCTTTACCGCTCCGGCAGCGCTCCCGCCCAGGCGGAACCGCAGCAGGGCAAGGGCGTGTTTGAACTTGATGTCCGGGGCCATACTGTCCCCGACTTTGGCAAAGGAGCGTATGAGTCCGCGCTCCACGCCACCCTTGACTGCGGTCTGCACAGGCGGTACCACAAGTCCGAAGGTGTAGCCCTCGGTGGTGCTGTAGGAGTAGCCTTTCATCTTGCCGGCCGGGTAAACGGCGGCGTATTTGGTGTTGCTCACCGGATTCCAGGAGTGGCAGGAGAATTCCCCCACGCTCACCCCGTCGTCGGTAGTGGAAAAGTTGGCGTAAGTATATGAATTTCCGCCTCTTGATGCCAGCACCCGTATCTCGTCGCCGCTGTTCCACACCACGTCGGCCCGGGTCTGGGCGCTGTTCATCTCCAGCGATGTGCGGGTGTCTTCGGCCTCGAAGCCGGCTCTGATAACCAAGGTCTGATACTCTTTGGGAGCCGCTTGTTCGAGTTCTTTTGTGCAGGAGGCCATTGCTGCAACGGCCAGGACTGCTAAAAACAAATACTTCTTCACGGCGGCTACGGTGTGGTGAATTCAGGATCGAAAGGATCAATTTCGTAGCCCTCATTGCTGGCAACCAGCAGAGAGTAAGCTTCGAGCATCTGCTCCTCGGCCAAGACCGGCGGGCAATATTTTAAGGCCATATTACACTTCGGGAGCTGCTGCGAACTCGCGCAGGAATCGCATGTCGTTCTCGAAGTAATGGCGCAGGTCGTTGACCCGCCACTTAAGCATAGCTATGCGCTCGAGGCCCATACCGAAGGCGAAGCCGCTGTAGCGCTTGGAGTCGATACCGCTGGCTTCCAGCACGTTGGGGTCAACCATTCCGCAGCCCAGAATCTCCAGCCAGCCGGTACCCTTGCAAATGTTGCATCCCTTTCCGTGGCAGATGTTGCAGCTTACGTCCACCTCGGCCGACGGCTCGGTGAAGGGGAAGTAGCTGGGGCGCATACGGATCTGGGTGTCGGGACCGAACATCTCACGGGCGAAGAGCAGGATGGCCTGCTTGAGGTCGGCAAAGCTCACGTTCTCGTCGATATAGAGACCTTCCACCTGGTGGAAGATGCAGTGGGCGCGGGCGCTGATAGCCTCGTTGCGGAATACCCTGCCGGGGCAGATGACGCGGATGGGCACGGGCATTTTCTCCATTGTGCGCACCTGGACGCTGGATGTGTGGGTGCGGAGAAGCAGCGGGTTGAGGTGCCCGGCACTCACGAAGAAAGTGTCCTGCATATCGCGGGCGGGGTGGTTGGCGGGGAAGTTGAGAGCCTCGAACACGTGGTAGTCGTCTTCGATCTCGGGGCCCTCGGCCACGTCATATCCGAATTTGCGGAAAATATCGACAATCTCCTGACGCACAATGCTTACGGGGTGGCGGCTGCCCAGTTCGTACGGGTCTCCGGGCATAGAGAGGTCAATTTTAGGACCGTCGGAAGAACCTTCGTCGGCCGCTTTGCCTTTGAGCTCCTCTATGCGGGCCTGGGCCTTTTGCTTGAGCTCGTTGAGGAGACGTCCGAAGATGGCTTTCTGATCCCTGTCCACTGTGCGGAACTCCTCGAAGAGAGCCGTAATTTCACCTTTTTTTCCGAGGAAGCGCACACGGGCCTCTTCCACTTCTTTGAGAGTCTTGCACTCCAGAGCGTCAAGCGACGCTGCAATGCGGTCGATATCTTGTTGTTTCATAATTACTTGTTCTTTTTGGCCGCGCGCTTTTCGCGGGCTTTCTTGTCACGGGCGGCGCCTGCTTTTAGGTATTTGTTCCACTGCTCCTCGCTGAGTATCTTGTGAATAGAATTGTAAATCTGATCCATCCACTTGTCCTGCACGGCGTAGAACAGGTCGGAATTGGACACTTTAGCGGCAGACATACTGCCGAATTCGTCCTGCATACCTTTGTAGTCGTGGGTCAGGATGCTGTCGAGATAGAACACCTGGGCGTCGTCCAGCTCAAGCATCTCGGCCAGGCGGTTTACCTGCGTTTCTATGGCCTCGTAGAACTCTTTTTCCTGTTGCTCCGGGGTCTTGTTCTCCTGCGCCAGAGCGGTTATGCCCGCCGCGCACAAGAGCAAAGTGACTAATATCTTTTTCATAAACTGCAAAGTTAATAAAAAACCCTTGAACGCAAAAAGCAGGCCGCGTAAATAAGCGGCCTTCAGACGCTGCGCCGCTTGGCTCATCCCTTCCGTTGCGGTGTTCCGCGCACAAAATGCGGCTTTTCGTGTCAAAACGATGGACTCGTTGCCGTTTTTGACACATTTTCCCGGATCTTGTGCGCTTTGGCCTGTCTGAACCAACAAATACCGCACGGAACCCCGGGTCTTGTGCGCTTTGGCCTGTCTGCGGCACTTGCGGCGCTCGTTTGAAAAAAATTCATTAGATTTGTAAATATGAAACGCTTTCTTCTTGTTCTTGCGCTCGCCGCAGCGGCGGCCGCATTCAGCCCCCGGGCAAATGCCTGCACAAATGTAATCGTAACCCCCGGCGCCAGCGCCGACGGCTCTTCAATGGTATCCTACGCCGCGGACTCCCACTGGCTTTTCGGCGAGCTGTACTTCCGCAAGGCTCAAGAATGGGCCCCGGGCTCCAGGCTCTCCATAATTGAGTGGGACACCTACAAGCCCCTCGGCAGCATCGCCCAGGTGCCTTATACCTTCCAGACGGTAGGCAATATGAACGAGCATCAGCTCATCATAGGCGAGACCACTTGGGGCGGACGCGAGGAGCAGGTAGATACCAACGGCATAATGGACTACGGCTCACTCATATACATTACTCTCCAGCGGGCCCGCACGGCGCGCGAGGCCATCCAGACCATTGTGGACCTTGCCAACGAGTACGGCTACCCCTCCGAGGGCGAGAGTTTCAGCATAGCCGATCCCAAGGAGGCCTGGGTCATGGACCTGGTGGGCAAGGGCTCGGACAACAAGGGCATAGTGTGGGTGGCACGCCGCATTCCGGACGGATACATCTGCTCGCACGCCAACCAGTGCCGCATCACCCGTTTCCCCTGGGACGATCCCGACAACTGCCTGTACGCGCCCGACGTGGCCGAATTCGCCCGCAGCAATGGCTGGTACAGCGGTTCCGACGAGGACTTCAGCTTCCGTGACGCTTACAATCCGCTCGACTTCGGCGGCGCCCGCGGATGCGAGGCCCGTGCCTGGTCGGCATTCAACATTCTCTGCGACGGGCAGTTTTGCTATATCGACGAGAACGGCGACGAGGTGACCCGTCCCGCTTCCGACTGGCTCGATTATGCCATGGGCTACAAACTGGACGGCGAGATGCCCCTCTTTGTCAAGCCCGCCCGCAAGATTGGCGTTAAGGATGTTGCCGACGTGATGCGCGACCACTACGAGGGTACGCCAATGGATATGCGCGTGGATATAGGCGCCGGCGGCAACGCCTGCCCTTATCGCTGGAGGCCTATGAATTTCAGCTGGGAAGGCAAGACCTATGTCAACGAGAGGGCAATCGCCACCCAGCAGACCGGCTTCTGGTTCGTAGCTCAGGCCCGCGGCTGGCTGCCCGACGTGCTTGGCGCCCTGGTATGGTTCGGCTGCGACGATGCCGCAACCTCGTACCTTACACCCATTTACGCCAACATCAAAGAGGTTCCTGAGTGCGTGCGCGAGGGCAACGGCGACCTGCTGCACTACAGCCCCACCTCGCAGTTCTGGATCTGCAACAGGGTAACCAATTCGTGCTACAGGATGTACGACGCAATGGAGCCGGTGGTGCGCGAGTCCATCGACCTCTTCGAGAACGAGATGATAGGCAACGCGGTGCCCGCTCTGGACGCCCGCCTGCAGGAGATTTACAACAAACGAGGCGGCAGCAAGGGCGCGGTGCGCAAGATCAAGCGCGAGATAACCAAGTTCTCGGTCAATACCGCCCAGGAACAGTTCTCCCGCTGGGTTGATATGGAGCAGATGCTCACGGTAAAGTTCATCGACGGCAACGTCAAGGCCCAGGACGACAAGGGTGAATTCCTGCACTCGGAGTACAATAAGGGCGTTCCCGCCGGCCTCAAGCAGCCCGGTTATACCGAGCGCTGGAAAGCCGCCGTGGCCCGCGACGCCGGCGACGTTTTGGAGGTTAAGTAAAAAAAATAATAAAAAATTATTGTTTTTCAATAAATAATTACTATATTTGCAAAAACTAATACGAAAAACGATATGATTGAATGGTGGAATTCCCTTAGCGTAATGATGCGGGTCCTCTGGGCAATCACCCTTTCGGCCTCGCTGATCTTCGTTATCCAGAGCGTGATGACATTCCTTGGCGCCGACGGCGGCTCCGACTTTGACATCAACTCCGACACAGACATCCCCGACGGCGGTCTGGGCGATATGCCCGCCGACGGCTCCGCTCCCATTGACGGCAATGCCGTTCACGGCACCGGAATGGGCCTTCTGACCTTCCGCAACTTTGTGAACTTCTTCCTGGGCTTCGGCTGGTCGGCTATCCTGCTTAAGAACAGCATCCAGTCCACGAGCCTCCTGATGATTATTTCCATCATCGTGGGCGTGGCCCTGGTGTTTGCTGTGATGATGCTTTTCCGCTGGCTGAGCAGTATGCAGCAGGCCGGCAACATCGATGTCTTCAAGGCCGCTCCGGGCTGCGAAGGCAAGGTTTATCTGCGAATCCCTGCCGCGCGCGAGGGCTGCGGCAAGGTACAGATTACCATCAACAACTCCGTACGCGAGTACGAGGCTCTCACCGACGGAGACGCTCTCCCTACCGGATCTTCCATCCGGGTGGTGGAAGTGCTCAGCGCGGATACTCTTCTTGTAGAACCCCTTGAATCACTAATCATTTAATACTATGTCACTTTATCTGATTCTTATTCTGGTGGTGGTCCTTTTTGTGACCTTTGCCGCCATTCTTGCACGCTACAAACGCTGCCCCTCCGACAAGATTCTGGTAATCTACGGTAAGACAGGCCGTCACGCATCGGCCAAATGTATCCACGGAGGCGCATCCTTCATTTGGCCCGTGTTCCAGAGCTATTCGTTCCTTGACCTGACTCCCATCAGCATCGAGTGCAACCTTACCAACGCCCTGAGCAAGCAGAACATCCGCGTTGACGTTCCCTGCCGCTTCACCGTGGGTATCAGCACAGAGCAGGATAGTATGACCAACGCCGCCGAGCGTCTGCTTGGCCTGAGCACCGAGGACATCCGCAACATCGCTACCGATATCCTGTTCGGTCAGCTGCGTCTGGTCATCGCCACAATGGACATCGAGGAAATCAACGCCGACCGTGACAAGTTCCTTGCAAACGTTTCCACCAACGTGGAGGCCGAGCTCCGCAAGATAGGTCTTAAGCTTATCAACGTGAACGTCACCGATATCCGCGACGAGTCGGGCTACATCGAGGCCCTTGGTAAAGAAGCCGCCGCAAAGGCCATCAACGACGCCAAGAAGAGCGTTGCCGAGCAGAACCGTTACGGTGAAATCGGTAAGGCCGAGGCCGACAGGGACAAGGATATCCGTATCGCCGAGACCACCCGAGACACCCGTATCAAGACCGCCGACGCCAACGCCCTTGCCGTGCAGGGAGAGAACAACGCCAAGATAGCCATCGCCAATTCCGATGCCGCCCGTCGTGAGAAGGAAGCCGAGGCCGCACGCGTGGCCGTGGCCGCCGAGAAGGTCCAGGCCGCCAAGGCTCTGGAAGAGGCTTACAAGAGCGAGCGCGACGCCGAGCTTGCCCGTGCCGAGAGGGAAGAGGCTACCCGTAAGGCTAACGTGGTGGTGCCTGCCCAGATAGAGAAGGAAAAGGCCATCATCGACGCCGAGGCCCAGGCCGAGCAGATTCGCCGCAAGGCAAAGGGTGAGGCCGACGCTATCTATGCCAAGATGGACGCCCAGGCACGTGGTGTACTGGAGATCCTCACCAAGCAGGCTACCGGTTTCCAGCAGCTGGTGGGCGCCGCCGAGGGCGATGCTCAGAAGGCCGTGCTGATGATGATCGCCGACAAGCTGCCCGAACTGGTGAAGACCCAGGTAGAGGCCGTCAAGGGCATCAACATCGACAAGGTGACCGTATGGGACGGCGGAAAAGGCGAGAACGGCAAAACCGCTACCGCCAACTTCGTGTCGGGCCTTATGCAGTCGGTCCCTCCTCTGCAGGACCTGTTCAAGATGGCCGGTATGGAACTGCCCAACTACCTTAAGGGCGAGTCAAAGCCGGAGGAAGTAAAACCTGAGGAGGAATAAGATGATTATAGTTAACCTGGACGTGATGCTTGCCCGGAGGAAGATGTCCTCCGGGGAGCTTTCGGAGAAAGTGGGCATCTCGCCGGCCAACATATCTATTCTTAAAACCGGAAAAGCCAAGGCGATACGTTTCTCCACGCTTGATGCGCTGTGCACTGTTCTGGACTGTCAGCCCGGCGACATACTCGAATTCAGGCCCGATTAAGTTCGGGGGAATAAATAAAATGATGAAGGCGGCCAAGACTGGCCGCCTTCATTGTTGTCCCAGATGGGATTAAGAGCTATCGACGTGTTGTGGTGAAATCTGTCTTTACCGGTATCCGGTTACGGGTGGAACCACGGGAGTCGGATACTTTCTTCAAATTGCCCTTGACTGTAACGGCCGCCTGTTTGGGACGGGCAAGATAGGCGGGAGCAGCAGAGCTGGAGGGTTCAATGAGTTGTCCTTCAGTCACAGCCACATCGTCAATGAACACGTAATACATATCGTAGCTATCGAAATGACGGAAGGCGATATAGACAGTCTGGCCATCATATTCGGAAGGAATAGAAATCTCTATTTTTTCATAAGTCGTGTTGTCGGCATCACCTTCAAACAGCTTTACACAGTTTGCGAGATTGTTTGCTGTAGGAGCCGTGCTAGAGATGAAAACACCATAATGATCGGGGTAGTAGGGCGTTATGCCACGCACCCAAAATGACAGATAATTGTTAGTAGTTAGGGTAATTCCCTTAGTAAACGCATAGTTGTCTGGATCGTAGGAATTCGGGCTGGAATAAGAGTAACCCCATAAGAAGGATTCACCTGAATGAGCATAATCTTCATAAGCATACCATTGCCAGTTATAACCGTCGCCGTCAGCATCGAAAAGCGTCCAGTTTCCTAGGCCATTCTCAAAGTCGTCTTTAAATAGATAGGTATTCGGATCTTCGACATCTGGCCCCGGAACGTAAGGTACCAGTTTCTCAGGGATGGCTGAATAAAGGATATAATCATAAAACTCCTTATTTTCATAGATTATCCAAATGTAATACTCGTTCGCGGTTTGAATTATCAAGGCATTCTCCTCTTCGTCATAAACTGCGCGGAACAAAATGATCTCCTCGCTAGGGTAATCAGGAAGATATAAATCGGGTATGCCTTGAATGGCGATCTCTGTGCTGCCGCTGGTGTTTACAATTTGGTCATAAACAACTAGAATGTTACCCTCAAACTTGGCTTCTACAGGATATTCTTGTCCGGTAAATCCGCTGATAGTATAGCTTTCTCCTTCAACCTTCTGCTCAATGGTAAAGACCCTTGATCCTGTGGTCCATTGGCCCAGGAAGTCTGCATAATCGGCTTCGGGAGCTTGATAAGGATACTCTTCCGTAATAGAAACATCGTCTATATCAAGCATATACATATCTGTGCAGTTAAAGTGACGGAAGCCTATGCAAACCACTTCATTATCAAATTCTTCGGGAATCTGCACAATGTGATGCTGATAGTAGCCGTCATCTCCTATTTCCACAAAGCTTCCTTGAGGGAATATGGTTTCCGGAATCAAAATGGACATTTCTCCCATAGGAGAGCCCTTGGTAATATAAACAGCATAATGCTCATCCTGCCAACTGGGATCTTGTGCTCTTACCCAGAAGCTAAGGTAATTGCCTTCAGTAAGTTGAACACGAGGTGTAAACGCCCAGTTGTCGGGCTCAAGCGCGCCCAGATCATTGATAAAGGATGCGCTTGTCAGATAGGTAGTCCCTGAATGGGGGTTCCCTCCATCTGTGTCGAATAATTCCCAGTTAAAGCCATCTCCATCATTATCAATGAATGTCCAGTCATCGGCTCCGTCTTCAAAATCCCAAGTGCAAGGTACTGCCATAGGAGGAACTACGCTGGAAGCGAGGTTGACACCGAACTTAGTCAGGCCGCCGTCGGGGAATTTGATAACGGACGGAAGGGTAACCTCTTTTTTGTAAACGTTTTGGTCGGTGCTGACCTGGACGGAGAATTTGTCCCCCACGGCCCAGTCGCTCTCGGCCATTACCCTGAACCAGAACACATCGTTTCCTGTGGCTACTATGTCTTCAGGATATAGCGAAACGGTGTTTGAACCATAAGCCTCAAAAGCGCTAGAAGGGTCAACCGTGCTTGTAACGGGGTCATAAACGATTGCTCCTGCAATGTTACAGGGCGCAACTACCTTAATCTCGCTTATCGTCTCGCCTTCTGCAATACCAATTATGTTGAGGCGGACCACAGTGCCAAGGCGCCTGAAGCTGAACATAAGTTCCTCACCGTCGGCCACGCGGCTGGCGCCATGGTCGAGGGGCGTTGAGAAGAGAACATCGGAGTCCACCGAAAAGTTGTTTCCGTTAAGGACCTGCTCCTCCGGTATTATAATATAATAATTACCACTATAGGAAATAATACTATTGGAGGGGTATACCGCCGAATATTGGTATGAACTTCCCTCGGCCGCCCAGTCTATGGTAGTGCTGAAGCCTGCCAGGCCATCGCTGATGACGGCGCTTTCCGATTCGGCCTTGCCCTTTACTTCGCCGTCCACTGCTTCAAACAGGTAGATTTTGTCATCGGCAGACCATTCTACGGTAGGGACGTCTCCATCGACGATGTGGGTTTTGGTGGTGCCCTCTGCCGAGACTACCTTGACGGTAATGCCCTGGGGCGCTTTGATAGTGTCCTCGATTTTTGGTTCTTTTGAACAGGACAGAACTGCAATGCCAGCTATGGCCAGGATTGCTAAAGAATAAACAGTACGTTTCATAGATTTGCCCTCCTAAAAAATACCGCCTTCGTAGATGTCTTCTTCAGGGTCGAATTGGGCCCCTGGCTGGCCGTTGCCGCCTGGTTTCCCTCCGGAAACGCAAATCATGCCCCCGACGCTTATACAATAGGTGCGTACCGAGGGCTCTTGATAGTTCTTTTTCATACGCTTAACCTTTAAAAGTTTACACTGGCAGCGAAAATAAAAAGAATAATTATTAATTGCAACACGTGTAATCGCGCTCTAATCAATACGATACTTAAAGACTATGGCCACAATTAAAAATTTTTATAGCAAATTGTAAGCAGATATTGAAATTTGCCTTAATAATTGTTACGATAATGCGGCAATCGATTTATTTCAAGCATTTTAAATATTTTTAAAAAAAGAGTGGCTGATAGTAGTTCATCAGTCACTCTTTGTTTTTGAAGCACTTGCATAGTCAAGGTGCGGCGCTAAACCAATATTCACTATGTAAATACCTAAAAAGAGTAAATCTTGCACCGGAGTGTAGCATAAAAGTCGTATCTTGCATAAAAATTACGCTCAAACTAATGAAAAGGGTATTTTTCTTTTGTGTTTGTGCCGCTCTGGCGGCTTCCATAGCATCCTGTACTCCTTCGGTGATACCCGAGCCCAAGCCGCAGGAGAAGGAAGAGCAGCCGCAAGAACCGGAACCGGAGCCGGAGCCCGAAAAGCCGTCATATCCCATCGACGTCCAGGCGGCATTTGAAGATGCGGGCCTCATCGGCAAGGTCAAGTCGTGCACCCATTATAGCCCCCATAGCAGCGTCGATGTGACCGAGATTCGCTATACCGACTATGCATCCCAGCCCCAGGCGGTGTTCGTGATGCAGGTGGATCTTTCCGACCCCACCGTGAGTATGACCAATACGGTGCCCGGCGGCGCCACAAGCGGCTTTACCGGCGGAAGAGAGAAACTCAGCGCTCAGCTGCGCCGTATCGACGCCGAGGGCAGCAGGGTGATAGGCGGCATCAACACCGACTTTTTTATAACCGATGCAGGGGCGACGGCCGGTCAGGCGCAGGGAATTTTCTGGCACAACGGCATCTGCCTCAAAGATACTTTCAATTCGCAGACCACCAGGCCGCGCTGCTTTGTGTACTGGGACGGAGACGAGACCGTGCGCATAGCAAACAGTTCGTATTATACGCAAATCAAGTCCGCTACCAAGTTACGCGAGGCTTTCAGCGGCGGGCAGTTCCTGGTGGTTAACGGCGGGTATTCGACCATCACGGCAGACAGTGTTTCCGGGGTGCATCCCAGGACTATGTTCGGCGTGCAGGAAGACGGCAAGAAAGTGATCCTGGTGGTGCTCGACGGGCGCAACAGCGTGCTTGCCGTGGGGATGGATTATCCTGATATGCAGAAGATTATGAAGGCCCTTGGAAGCTTTGACTCCATCAATATCGACGGCGGGGGTTCTTCGACCTTTATTGTCAGGGATACTTCGAGCGGAGGCTATGGGACCAATGCCAAGTTCCTGATCAAGAATATGCCTTCGGATGGTACCGAGCGGGCTATCGGCCCCGGGCTGGCAATAGTGGCGTCGGATTAAAGAGAGGTTTCAGATTAAAAGAGTGGCGTCGGATTAATATAGGTTTTTGGATCGTCTGAGGACGGGATTAGCCGCGGCAGGGCCGCGGCTTTTCCCTTTCTGTCCGGGAGGAATCCAGCAGCAGGCTTGCGGGCCCGTAGGGCCCTGGGTTTCCGTTTCAGGGCCGGACCGCTCGCAAACGCTAGCGCTTGCGGCGGCCGACCCTGAAACGGAGAACGCCGCACTTTCGTGCGGCGCCTGCTGCGGATTCCATAGCGCGGAGAGAAAGGGATTCGAACCCCCGAAGCAGGTTATGCCCGCTTAGCGCATTTCGAGTGCGCCGCCATAGACCACTCGGCCATCTCTCCGGGTGCAAAGTTCGTAAATATTTTTTAATTTTGTACACTATGACCATCGGAGATTTGAATTTTGGCTCCAAACCCTTGTTCCTGGCGCCTATGGAGGATGTTACGGACATTTCGTTCCGCATCCTGTGCAAGGAGCAGGGTGCTGCGATGGTCTATACCGAATTCGTTCCTTCCGAGGGTCTCATACGCGACGCCGACAAGGCCATAGCCAAGATGCACACCCTCCCCGAGGAGGCTCCGGTGGGCATCCAGATATACGGACACATTCTCGAGAATATGGTCGAGGCTGCCCGTATGGCCGACCAGGCTGCCGAGCTTGCCGGCGGCCACGGAGCCGACGTGATCGACATCAATTTCGGCTGTCCGGTGTCCAAGATAGCAGCCCGCGGGGCGGGGAGCGGAATGATGCGCGAGCCCGACAAGATGGTGGCCATTACCAAGGCGGTGGTAGATGCTGTCCACAAGCCCGTTACAGTCAAGACCCGCCTGGGCTGGGACGAGGACAGCAAGATAATAGTAGAACTCGCTGAGCGCCTGCAAGATGTGGGCATACAGGCACTTACCATCCACGGCAGGACCCGCTGCCAGCTGTATCGGGGCAGCGCCGACTGGACATTGATAGGAGAGGTGAAGAACAATCCCCGAATGCACATCCCCATCATCGGCAACGGCGACATTACCAACGGCCCTCAGGCCAAAGAGGCCTTCGACCGTTATGGAGTCGATGCCATAATGATCGGCCGGGCCTCGTTCGGACATCCCTGGGTGTTCAACGAGATACGGCACTATCTCGACACCGGAGAGGCTCTTCCGCCGCTTGCAGTGCCCCGGAGGGTGGAGCTGGCCAAGCGTCATTTCAATCTGTCGCTGCAGTACAAGGGCGCTCCCCGCGGTATATACGAGATGCGCCGCCACCTGAGCTGCTACTTCAAGGGCCTGCCCGAGTTCAAGCCCACCCGTATGAAGCTTGTCACGTCCAACGACCCGCAAGAGATACTCGACACCCTTGACTTCATAGCAAGCAAGTGGGCCGACGTGCCCCTGGAATCCTCGAACGTATATGATATATAGGCTGATTCTTTCACTGCGCAATGCCCGCTACAAGGGCGGACGCCACTCCGTAAAGGCGCCGGTGCCGACCATCTGCGTAGGCAACATTACCGTGGGCGGTACGGGCAAGACTCCCCACTGCGAGATGATCCTGCGCCTCCTGCTGGACTCCGACCGCTGGGGCTCGCGCAACATCGCCCTGCTCTCGAGAGGCTACAAACGCCGCAGCAAAGGTTTCCAGGAAGTGCTCTACAACGGCTCCGCAGCCACTTTCGGGGATGAACCCCTGCAGATCAAACGCAAGTTCCCGCCCGTGGTGGCGGCGGTGTGCAAAGACCGGGTGGCCGGCTGCGAGGCCCTGGCAAAAGACGGCGCCGAGCTGATAGTGCTCGACGATGCATACCAGTACCGCAAGCTCAAGGCCGACCTTAACATCGTGCTCACTCCTTACGACCGTCCGGTGAGCGAAGATTCGCTGCTGCCCTTCGGCCGCCTGAGGGACCTGCCCAAGCGCTTGTACGACGCCGACATAGTGATAGTGAGCAAATGCCCTTACGTCCTCGACCCCGAAGACAAAGTGGCTATGGCGCATACCCTGGGCTTCGACTCCTACGACCCCGACACTTGCATAGCCACGCGCCCCTCCCCGACGCGGGCGGGCAAAAAGAACGGAGAGGTCCAGTCTTGTATGCTGCTGTTTACGGGTATCAGCTACGACCGTCCCACTCCCGTTTTCGATCAGGCCGACAGCCGCTACATCTATTCTCACAAAATAGTGCTATTCAGCGGCATAGCCGACGATACGCCGCTCCGGAACCATCTTTCCGACAGCTACAAGATAGTCGAGCATCTGCATTTCCCGGACCATCACGCCTATACCAAAAGCGACCTGAGGGCCCTTCGCAGGGCGATGAAGCGCAACCCCACAGCCGCGTTCGCCACCACCGAAAAGGACGCCCAGCGCCTTCGCGACCTGCCCCAGATGCCCCGGGACATTCTCGAGCGCCTGTTCTTCTTTCCCATTGCCGTCGATTTCCTGTCCGATGGGGAGAGGGAGCTCTTTACCGAAAAACTAATCACATTATGATAACCATCAAACACGTTCTTATCTGCGCGCTTTCCTGCGCCGCAATTATTCCGGCCGCCGCCCAGCAGAGTGCCCTGGCGGACTGGCAGTCTCCGGAAATATTCGAGATAAATCGCCTTCCTATGCGCGCCAGCGTGCGTTCCGATTGTCCCACGCTCCAGCTAAACGGAGAGTGGAAATTCCGCTGGTTCGACAGCCTCTACGAGAAGGAAGGAGGCTTTGAAGCCGTCAAGTTCGACGACTCTTCCTGGGGCACGATGCCCGTTCCCGGAATGTGGGAGCTCAACGGTTACGGTGACCCTCTATACGTGAACACAAGCTATGCCTGGAAGGGCCACTTTGAGAACAATCCTCCCTTCGTGCCCGAAGAGCACAACCACGTGGGGCAGTACCGCCGCCATTTCACCCTCACCAAGGCTCAGACCCGCTCGCAGGTGGTGCTGCGCATAGGCAGCGCAACGTCCAATGTCCGCGTGTGGGTTAACGGCAAGAGCGTAGGCTACAGCGAGGACAGCAAACTCGAGGCGGCATTCGACATCACCCCCTATGTAAAGAAGGGCGACAATGTAATTGCCCTTGAGATAATGCGCTGGTGCGACGGCACTTACCTTGAGTGCCAGGACTTCTGGCGCCTGTGCGGGATAGCCCGCGGCGTGAGCCTCGACTTCCGTCCTCGCAAGGCCGGCCTGCTGAATGTAAGGGTTGAGGCCGATATGACCGGAGCCTTCGACTTTGACGTGGAGACCTCCGGCGCCGACCAGGTCCGTTACGAGCTGATAGCTCCGGACGGCAAGCGCTTTACGCAGGTGGAGAAGACCTACGACGGTGGAGCCTGCTGGAACGGCAAAGTGCCCGAACCCAAGCTCTGGAGCGCCGAGACGCCCAATCTGTACACCCTCCGCATAAGCACCTTGAGCAAGGGGAAGGTTGTGGAAAGCGCCAATCTCGATGTTGGCTTCCGCAGCGTGGAGATCAAGAACTCGCAGCTGCTGGTGAACGGCAAGCCGGTGCTGATCAAGGGCGTCAACCGTCACGAGTTGAGCCCCGACGGGGGATACTGCGTCACGCGAGAAGAGATGCTGCGCGACGTGCGTGTGATGAAGGAGCTGAACATCAACACTGTACGCACCTGCCACTATCCCAACGACCCGTTCTGGTACGAACTCTGCGACCGCTACGGCCTGTATGTAATCGACGAGGCCGACATAGAGTCGCACGGTATGGGCTACGGGCCCGCGACCCTGGCAAAGCGCGACGATTTTGCGGCCGCCCATATGATTCGTATGCAGCGTATGGTCCAGCGCGACCGCAATCATCCCAGCATCATTGTGTGGAGCCTGGGCAACGAGGCCGGCGACGGTCCCAACTTCGAGAAGACCTACGCCTGGACCAAGAAGGCCGACCCCACCCGCCCCGTGCAATACGAAAGGGCCGAGATGAACGAGCATACCGACATCTACTGCCCTATGTACGAAGACTACAACGATTGCGAGAAATATGCCTCCAACAACCCTCCCAAGCCCCTTATCCAGTGCGAGTATGCCCACGCTATGGGCAATTCCCTGGGCGGTTTTGCCGAGTATTGGGACCTTGTGCGGCGCTATCCCGCTTACCAGGGCGGATGCATCTGGGACTTTGAAGACCAGGCTCTCCGCTGGCCTTACGACCCGGAGCAGGGCAAGGTGTACAATATGAGCGGCGCCGGTTCGCGCCTCGAAAAGAAGCCCTCGTGGATTTATGTATTCGGGGGAGATTTCAACACCTACGACCCTTCCGACGAGTCTTTCAACTGCAATGGCGTGGTGTCGGCCGACAGGGTGCCTCATCCGGGAGCCGAAGAGGTGCGCTATCAGTACCGCAACATCCTGTGCAGCGCTACGCAGGACGATATTCGTGACGGGTATATCAACGTTTACAACGAGAACTTCTTCATCACCCTTGAGCGCTACCGCCTTGAGTGGCAGCTGGTGCAGGACGGCAAAGTGATACGCAGCGGCCATATGCCAATGCCCGCCGTGGAGCCCCAGACTATGGACCGCATACAGATTACCGGGCTTGCCCTGCCCGAAACGGAGGGGCACGACATCTCGCTGTGGCTCGATTTCTTCCTCCTGGGCGACGACGGTATCCTGCCTCGCGGCACCAAGGTCGCCTCGGACCAGATTGCCATCAGCCGCGGCCTTGTGTGCAAGGCAACGGGATTGTCCAGCAATGGCGGCCTCGAGCTGATCGAGACCGACGAGCTGTGGAAGGTTAAGGGCGAGGGCTGGTCGGCCGCCTGGGACAAGACCAGCGGAGGCCTGTGCTCATATCTGGTGGACGGGCGCGAGCACATCTCCATTCCCCTTATGCCTTGCTTCGGCAGGGCCGTAACCGAGAACGACCTGGGTGCCAAGCTGGACAAGAAAATGAGCTGCTGGCTGTATCCCGACCTCGATCCCGTGGGCCTGTTCGCCTTCGAGGAGGACGGCGACGTGATAGTGCATATGATATATCCTATGAAGTACAGCTACGTGCAGATGCGCTACCGCGTAGCACCGAGCGGCATCATCACCCTGGATATGAACATCAAGCTCAACCGCGAAGTTAAGGAGGCTCCGGACCTCTTCCGCGTGGGAGTCGAATTCGCTATGCCCGGAGAGTTCTCGACTGTCGATTTCTACGGCGAGGGTCCTTTCGACACTTATATCGACCGCCGTACCGCAGCCCGCCTGGGCCGCTGGGTGCAGGATGTGACCGAGCGTTATGACTTCACCGCTGCACGTCCCCAGGAGCACGGCACCAATGTGGGCATCAAGAGCTACAAGCTGCTCTCTCCCGGCGGCAAGGGCCTTGAACTGACTTCGCCCGCGGAGTTCTCGGCATCGGCCCTGCCTTTCACCCGCTCGACCCTTGACCTCACGGTGGGCGAATGGCGTCACAGCCGCGAGCTGCTGCCCCTGCTGCATAAAGAAAACAGGTCGCTGGGGTTGACTGCTGTCAACTGCGACCTGATTCAGATGGGTCTGGGCTGCGTGAACTCGTGGGGCAAGATACCCCGTGACGAGTATATGATTCACGCAGGGACTTACGAGTTTACTTTGGTGCTCTCGCCCGTGCAGTAAAACTATACGGTGAGGATTTCCTTTTCCTTGGCGGCCACGATTTCGTCGACCGCCTTTACTTTCTTGTCGGTGAGTTTCTGTACTTCGTCCTCGGCTTCTTTCTCTATGTCTTCGGAGAGACCCTCGTTCTTCTGGGCCTTCTTGAGGGCGTCGAAAGCGTCCCTACGGGCGTTGCGTACGGTGACCTTGGTCTGCTCGCCGGTGGCTTTGGCCTTCTTGATGAGGTCTTTACGCCTCTCTTCGGTGAGGGCGGGCACTACGCAACGGATAATCTCGCCGTTGTTCTGGGGAGTGAAACCAAGGTTGGCATCCATAATGGCCTTCTCGATTTTGGGGATCATATTCTTCTCCCATGGCTGGAGGGCCAGGGTCTTGGCGTCGGGAGCCGATATCGAGCACACCTGGTGGACAGGGGTGGGACTGCCATAGTAATCAACCATAAGTCCGTTGAAAATGGCGGGGTTGGCCTTGCCGACACGGTAGGTCTTGAGGTCTTCCTCGAGGAATTTGAGGGCGTCGGCCATTTTGGCCTCAGCACCGCTGACGATTTCTTTTGCTTTGTCGTTCAACATATTATTCTGCTTTTACTATTGTTCCGATGGGGGCTCCTTGCAACAGACGGGCCAAATTGCCGGGAGTGGTGACGTCGAATACCACAATGGGCACCGGGCCTTGCTCGCAAAGGGCATAAGCCGTCTGGTCCATCACCTTGAGGTGGTCGGCGAGGGCCTTGGTGAATGTGAGTTCCGTGTAGCGGGTGGCGGTAGGGTCCTTCTCCGGGTCGGCGGTATAGACTCCGTCCACGCGGGTGCCCTTGAGAAGGGCGTCGGCACCGAGTTCGAGGGCGCGCAGGGCGGCTCCCGAGTCGGTGGTGAAGAAAGGATTGCCTGTGCCGCCGGCTATGAGGGCCACGCCGCCCTCTTCGAGTACCTTTATGGCGTTGTCGCGTGTGTAATAGCGGGCGTACGGCTCCAGGGGAGTGGCGGTAAACACCTCGGCATTAATACCCTGGCTCTTGATGGCTCCGGCCAGTGCGAGGGAGTTTATGATGGTGGCGAGCATTCCCATACGGTCGCCGGTCACGCGGTCGAACCCTTTGCCTACGCCTTGCAGGCCGCGGAAGATGTTGCCGCCGCCGTTGACTATCGCTACCTGGTGTCCGGCCTTTACTGCCGCCACCACTTCGGAGGCATAACGATTCAGGCTCTCGGGGTCGAGCCCTTTGCCGGAGGGCCCGCCAAGGCTCTCGCCGCTAAGTTTCAAAAGAACTCTTTTGTACATAAACGATATGATTGAAACAAACAAAAATATCGAAAAATCTTCAGAAATTCAAAAATACTTGCTGTTGCTGCTTCGGGGCACCTTCGGCCCTGCGGACCGTCTGCGCCCACGCAGCCGTGAGTGGGAGGGGCCCGCTATGCGGGAGGGATAGGCCGAAGGCCGTAGTCCGCAGGGCCGAAGGCGCCCCGAAACCTTTACGGTAATTTTTCAAAAGCGTCCTTCAGGCCGTCGGCGCGGAGGAGCATCTGAATGGAGCTGAAAGAGCAGTTAACCCAGAAAGTGCGGTTGCGGTCTTTGCGAGCGTCACGCCACTCCCAGGTGGTGGGGATCTTGCCGTTAACCGGGTTCTGCATACGCGTAATATTGTCAATCATCGCCTTAGCCTTGGCAAGGGCGAGCAGGTCGCCGGTCACCTCGTAATAGTCGAGCCAGGCGTTAGCCACATTGCAGGCGCTGTTGTCAACAGGCATCTCATAGCGGTACTGCTCGTGCACGCAAGGGGTATAACGCAGGAAGAATCCGTCGGCGGTGCGCTCGGGATACGCCCAGTGCACAAACTGGTCTTCGCTCAAACGAATCAAGTCCTCGGCATTGCGGAGATCGTCCTTGGTGGGCGCCGCCTTCTTGAGCAGATATGTCGCGTAAGGAGCTGCTGTACAGTTGGTCAGGTTCTGGTAGAGCTCCAGGTCCTTGACGTTTACATCTTCGAACTGCCCCGTCATATTGAACACCTTCACCGCCGTAGAATTCATCCATTCCTCACCCTTGATACGGTAGGGCAGGAACTCGCCGAATCCGTAGCCCTCGAGCCGCTTGTAGTAGCGCAGAAGGGGGTGCAGCATAGCGCAGACCTCGTTCACGGGCTCGCCGGTCACAAAATCTACCTTGATGGGCAGCGACCCGTCTTCGTGCTGCAGCTTGATGTAGGTGCGGCCTATGGCGACGGCGCGGTCGAGCCATTCCTTCTCGCCCGTGGTGTCGTACAGGTCCAGGAACGCCTGTCCGGCGCTGGCGGCCTCGAGGGTCATAGTCTTACCCTTGTTCCAGTCGCGCTTGGAGGCCTCTTTGTCGAGATAGTAAGTGGGAGGGAAGTAGGCCAGCGGATCTCCCTCGGGCCGGCTCTGGTCGATAAGGAACTGTGCGGCTCCGCGAGCTATGGCCAGGGCGTTCTCGCGCCTCTCAGGCAGCAGTGATGCAATCAGGCACTCGTTGCGTACGGTGGCGCTGATGATCTTGCAGGGATAGGTGTTGTGGGGATAGTCCATATCCGGCTCCACTGAGGTGCTCCAGTGCTGGATTTCGGGCATAGTGTGTATGTACAACGCACCTTTGAGCGCAGCCTCCTTGTAGTCGCAGGCGGGTCCGGGGTAAGGCCCCTCGAAGGGGAAATCCTTAAGGAAACTACGCTCGCCCACACGCAAAATCACTTTTCTGTCTGAGGCCAGGGCATCGACGGTAAGTTCTATCTGCTTTCCGGCCGGCAGCTTGTCCCATACAGGAGTGAGGGGCGCGCTGGGCGAGGATGCCTCGAAGCTCAGCGCCTCTCCGTCTTCCGGAGTAAGGGTAAATACGTAAGATTCAGCGTTTTGGACTTCGTCGAAATGGAATGCCGGAGCATAGATGAACTTCTTGGCGAAATTGTTCCAGGGAACGTCGGTGCGGAAGGGCTCGAGGTACTCTTGGGCGGCTTGCTTGTTGAGGGCGTCCCAGCCCTGCGTACAGGAGGCGCAGAGCAGAACCACCAAAGCGGGGAGAAATTTTTTCATAATCCGTATTTTAAAAAAAGACGCAGCCCCGGGGGTTACGTCTTTTTGAATTCTCATACTAAAGTGCGCTTATGCAGCGAGCTTTTCGGCTACCTTGTCGATGGCATCCTTGACAGTGGCGATGGAACTGGTTTCCTCATCGGGAATCTTGATTCCGAACACCCTTTCAAATTCCATAAGGAGCTCGACGGTGTCGAGAGAGTCAGCTCCCAGGTCGTTGGTGAAGTTGGCTGTTTCAGTCACTTCAGAAGGTTCAATGCCAAGTTTGTCAACGATGATGGCCTTAACCTTGCTTACGATTTCTTCGTATTCCATAAGTTATAATATTGGTTTATTAATTAGTACTTGTTACGTTTTGCAGGAGGCAAAGATATATATAATTATTCAGATTTGCAACCACCCCCGCTTTCCGAAATTCTCTTTGCGAGGGAAGGCCCCACGAGCGAAGATAGTTCTTCGAAGGGAGCCGCCAGCACCCGCGCAAGGGAGCCGAAATGCAGCAGCAGACGCTCTTCGGTGCGCGGTCCCACGCCCGGAATGTCCCTCAGAGTGCTGTGCAGGGCCGATTTGCTGCGTAGCGAGCGGTGGAAGGTGATGCCGAAGCGGTGCGCCTCGTCGCGGGCACGCTGGAGCAGTTTGAGAGCCTGCGAATTGCGGTCGAGGAAGAGGGGATAGGGGTCTCCTACGCGTATGACCTCCTCCAGGCGCTTGGCCAGTCCCACCACCGTCATCCTGTCTTGGATTCCCAGCTCGCAGATGGCCTGCCAGGCAAAATTGAGCTGCCCGGCGCCGCCGTCTATTACCACCAGCTGCGGCAGGTCGTCGGGGGCTTCCTCCAGCATACGGGAGTATCGCCGGTTCACTATTTCCTTCATCGAAGCGTAGTCGTTGGCGCCTATGACCGTTTTAACTTTGAATCGCCGGTAGTCTTTCTTGCTGGGCTCGCCCTCGCGGAACACCACGCACGACGCCACGGGGTTGGTGCCCTGAAGGTTGGAGTTGTCGAAGCACTCGATGTGGCGGGGGAGTTCCTTCATCCCGAGGGCCTTGCGCAGCTCTTCCATCACAGCTTGCCTGAAGGCGTCGGGGTCGCTGTGCTCGCGCTGCTTGAGGGCGTTGAAGCGGAACTCCTTGGCGTTCTTTGCGCTCAGCTCCAACAGCGAGAGCTTGTCGCCCCGGGCGGGGATGTTGAAATTTACGCCCTCGATGCTCACGTCGGGCTTGAACGGCACCACCACCTCGCGGGCGAGTTCTCCGAACTTGGCCTCTATCTCGGCAATGAAGCTGCTCAGCACCGAGGCCTGCTCTTCTTCGATCTGCATCTTGAACCCCAGGTTGAGGCTCTGGATGATGGCTCCGCCCCTCACCCTCAGGAAGTTGCCGAAGGCCTCGGGCCCGTCGAAGACCAGCGAGAACACGTCCAGGTCGCGGTCTTTGTCGGAAGTTATGATGGACTTGGCGTAATGCTGCTGGAGGGCCTCCATACGGGTTTTGCAAAACTGCGCCGTCTCGAAATCCAATTCGTCGGAGGCTTGCAGCATCGCCCTCTTGTACTTGGCGATGATTTCGCTCACGCCGCCCTTGAGCAGATGCACTATTTCTTCGATCCAGCTGTCGTATTCTTTTTCCGAAACCTTGCCCACGCAGCAGCCCAGGCAGCGGCCTATGTGATAGTCGAGGCAGGGGCGGTATTTACCGCGCAGAATGGCGTCGGAGTCGATTTTGAGCCGGCAGCTGCGCAGAGGCCAGTTGCGGCCGAAGAAGTCGAGCAGGCTCCTTGCGTGCACCACCGAACTGTAGGGGCCGAAGTATCGCGAGCCGTTCTTCTCCACCCTCCGGGTAAGGAACACCCGCGGGAAGGGTTCGGCCGTGACGCATATCCAGGGGTATGTCTTGCTGTCTTTGAGAAGTATGTTGTAGCGAGGCTTGAACTGCTTGATGAGGTTGTTCTCGAGGAGCAGGGCGTCGGACTCGCTGTTAACCACGGAGTACTGGACGTCCGCAATCTTGCTAACCAGGATGCGGGTTTTGGCGTTGAGCCTCTCGGGGGGCACAAAGTACTGGTGCACCCGCTTGTAGAGGTCTTTGGCCTTGCCCACGTAAATAATAGTCCCGGACGAGTCGCTGTAGCGGTACACCCCGGGACTGTGAGGCAGAAGTTCTATTTTTTCTTTGACTGTCAAGACGGAAATGCTTGTATAAATACAAATATATTAAAAATGCGTATCTTTGGATGAAAATGTTTTAAAAAATGAAGTTGCTTATTATCCTTCTGGCCTGTTTGCTTACCGGCACTTGCAATAAGGGCACGGAGTATCAAATCCCGCCGCCCGCCGCTACCGGCGAGCCCCAGACGCCCCAGACTCCGGATAAGGAGGAGCCCGAGGCCGACGTACTGAGGCTGGCCACCTACAACGTGGGAGTGTTCAGCAAGAGCGGGACCAACACCACCCTGATGGTGGTGGAGATGATGAAAGAACTTGGAGTCTGCGCCCTTTCGATGAACGAGCTCGACAGCTGCAACACCCGTCACCAAGTGTTCCAGCTTAAGTCGTTCGCGCGCGAGATGGGCTCCTGGGACTATACCTACGCTCCTGCCCTGAACTACAAGGGAGGCTGGTACGGAATAGGCATCGCATCCGACCCCAAGCTTAACATAATCAGGCGCTTCCGCCTCAAGCTCAGCCAGGCCGGGGGCTCCGAGGTCAGGGCGCTGGCGGTGAGCGAGTTCCAGGATTTCGTATTCTGCTCCACGCACCTCGACCACAAGTCCAAGGAGGCGCAGCTGGTGCAGGCCGGAGAGATAACAGCCTGGGTCGAAAAGACTTACGCCAACTCCCGCAAGCCCGTTATACTTTGCGGTGACTTTAACGCCCTGCCCTCCAGCGAGACTCTGGCCTATATGCGCAAGAACTGGACAATTCTCTCGCCCGAAGGTTTTACATATCCTGCCAGCAATCCTTCAAAGTGCATCGACTACATAATGGTGTACAAGAATGCCGCCGACAGGATAGAGTTGAAAGAGGCCAGGATTGCTACCGTTTTCTCTACCGGCGATGTGACGGTGGCTTCCGACCATCTACCCGTATATGTGGATATAGTTCTTAAATAATTAATAATATGAAAAAACTGGTTCTATCATTTTTCGCAATCCTGGCCGCCCTTAGCCTCCAGGCACAGGAGGAGGATTCCCACAATTTTGAACTCGGAATAGGTTCAGGCCTTACGTTCATCACCAAGAATGATATTTCCCGTAATCCGGGAGTGCTTGTTTACGGTGAGTACCGCTATGCCTTGTCGGATCATTTTGACGTCGGCGCGCAGATCAACTATTCCTACAGCTCCGGAACCTATGAGGCAAAGCCCGCAGCATTCAACCAGGCGGAGCTGATGTTGGTTGCCGACTGGAACATCCTGTCTTCGGGCAAGATGCGTCCGTTTATCGGCGTCGGCCTGGGCGCAGGATATGCGTCCTACAAAGACAAGCCGAGCGATGTCAAGTACAAGTACATCCTGGGTATAGCCGATCCTCGCCTCGGCGTTCAGTTCGGCGATCATTTCAGGGTAGCGTTCGACGTTAACCTGGCCATCGAAAGGGCCTCCCAGAAGGAGTTCCGCATTTCTGCGCCCTTCGCCCTTATCGGTATGAAGCTCGGCTGGGTATTCTGATACCGGGAAACGTAATGCTTACTCTTTGACGCAGCGGACATAGTTCGCTGCGTTTCTGTTGTCCCCGGTCAGCTCGTACTCATAGTAATTACCCGAAGGATAATATGCTACGGAGAGGCAGGATGCCTTGTTGTTCACATCTCCGGTCTTGAGCGGGATGGAGGAGTAATAATAGCCCTCCCTGAATCCAAAAGCGGTGTCGAGTTCGATAAGGTCGGCAAAGTCAGCATCGGCGGGAATACGCCAGCCTTGCGGGCAGGGATCCCAGACGGTCTTTACGCCGCTGACTCCGCCCCACAGATCGTTGTCAGCGTGGTCGGTGGATCCGGTGTACCAGTTGTTGGTCGGCGCGATGCCTTGGATATACTCGTCGGGGTGCGCGATGCTGTACGCCAGGCCGTCGTCGCCCTGGTTGCTCACCGTTGTAGCGCCTGCCTGCAGCGGGTCTTTACGGCCCCATTGGAAGCTCAGGGTGCCGCCGCCCAGCTCTTCCTGCATTACGGCCCCGGAGGGCAGGATTGTCTCGGCCGGAGCCGAAGGCGTAACCCAAATCAAGTACGACCACAGTATTCTGTTGCCGCTCTTGACCGCCACCAGGCTGCTGCCGCTGGTGTTGGAGGCAGTTATGGTGATATTGTCGCCCGTAACCACCGCAGAGGCGACGGAACTGCCCCACAGCACCTGAGCATCTCCTGTGGCGGGCACGGAACTACCCGGCGCCAAAATGCCGCTCCGCTGCCAGGAGGCGGTAATCTTGCGGGGCTGGATGTCAAAGGTGATAGTCTGCCCGGGCCTTATGCAGAAGGAGTTCTGCGGGCCGTAATATACCTGGGATGTGGCGGAAGGCCAGTCCATACGTTCGTCGAGCAGCCCGGTGATGTTCTTGAAAGCGCCGCAGGAGAAGGTGACGGCCGAATCGAACCTAAGTTCTCCTACTTGTCCGCCGGCGTTGGCCGCCAAGGTAAAGCCCGCCTGGAAAGTGGTGGGAAGAATGACGATGTAATAGTACTTGCCCGTCTCAAAGTGCCCGCCGGGCGCGTTGAGGGTTACAATTTCCTCCGTCCCCTCCTGCGCGGCAGGGGTATCGGCAGCGGTAAAACTGAAGCGGAAATCACCGGCTATCTTCTCGCCTTTGTTGCCACGGATGCTGACAGCGGAAACATCGTCACGGCCCACCTGGAAGCGCAGGCCGCTGCACAGATGGTTGAATGAGACGTTGTTTCCGGTGGCATCGTCGGCTGTGATAAGATATCCGTCGGCAAAAGAGCCTGCCTTGCCGGTCTGGCTTGCCGGGAGGGATGTATATACATAGTCTCCATCCACACGCGCCGACCCATTGTAAGGGTACAAGGCTATATAGCTGCCCAGTTCGGCCGGCCCGTTGCCCGTAAAACTGGCTGACGCACACTCCTGCGTATTATCGCCGTCGAATTTGTAATTGCCCCCCTCGCAGAGAACGGAAATAGACTCACCGTTACTCCAAAGTATCTTCTTGTCGTTGGCGGGATCGAGCACGGTGCGGGTGCCCGGCTGCCCGTCGGAGGGGAGGGAAGCATAAATTGTATGCTCCACAAGCTCAGGCTTTTCCGGCGCCGCCTGCCGCTGGCAGGCGCACACAAGGACCAGGAGGGTGGGTGCGATAATCTTAAAGATCCTCATAATCTTTGAGATCTTTAGTGGAAGCACCGTCAAGGGTGCCGCCGCTGCTGAGCACAATATGCCCGGGTGCCAGCATAAGCGTCCGGCAGCAGGGGGCGTCGTATGCGAAACGATCAGTCTGACCCATATTAATTTGCGAGTTGGGAGCTTATCTCCGACGAATACTTCTGAACGATGGCATTATGGTATTCATAGGTGATATATGTGATATCGGACCGCTGGCCGCCGTTGGCGGTGGCGCCTATCCTGTCGGCGATGCCTTTGACTTCATTTACTCCGATGAATTCCACCTTGGGCAGATAACGCAGAGTATAAGTCTTCCACGTGGGTTCGGTTTCACCAGGCCCCTGGCTCTGGAAAACGACCTCCACGGAGACCACCATATCAGGGATGTCCGGATCCGTGATCACGCGCCTTGACTCATTGTAGGGGACGAAAATCTGCGGATCGGCTACATACTGGACTTCGTCCACCGTGGCGGAAGAAGCTTCGGGGGTGCAGTAGAACAGCGAAGAGCCATAATAACGGCGCTGATAGCCCCCGTCGTTCACATCCTGCTCGCTGAGCCGGGTTGCTACATCTTCCGGATAGGTAGTGTTGTCGATGATCTGGAAAAAGTCTTTGTTGTAAGGCATCTTGAACACCCGGAAAGGAGCCTTGACGGCACCGGGTACGCTGCCGGTAGAGACCTTTTGGTCTTTTGCCGAGGTGGACAGGGTAATGGGGTTGTAGTTCAGTGAGCAGGCATTACGGAACCAGTCTGTATAACCGGCCTTTGAACCGGGGTAGATTCCGTAGCTCACCCCCACGCGGAAGTCCGTGGGGTGCCCGAACAGCTCTTCGTTGATTACAACTTCGCCGATGGAAGTGGGATCGAAGAAGGAGATGAGACGCAGTCCGAGCTGATAGGGAGACATTGAAATGTCGTATTCCGCCACCTTGTTTCCGGCGCGGTACCAGTTCAGATCCTTGCGTGAGTAGTAGGTAGCCTGGGCTTTGTTGGCCCAGAAAGCATCCTTCACAATATAAACTACAGGGTCATTGCTGATATTCCAAAGGCCTCTTCCGACCTGTCCGTCGCCGGGTGCGGCTTTGGTTTTCTCGATGTTCTTAATATAACTTAAGGGAATACTCACTTCCGGAACACTGTGGGAGCGTTGCGACTTGATGAGACCCTTTGTCTCAATGGTCGCATTCAAAGCCAGATCGGCTGTAACCGAAAGTTCCCCAAGACTCTTCATCGTGTCCTCTGAATGAGATCCTTTAGCATATTCCTTGCCGATGTTTCCGCCTATGCTTAACAAACATCCTATTCCTAAGGCCCAGAGACCTTTTGAAGGGACGACATTTGCGCCAATGCCTCCTGTGAGGTAGTCCAAGAAGAACTTATTGGTGGCGAAACCACCGGCTCCACTTAGAACGGAAGGGATGATTTTGCCGGCGGCGTTGGCCGATGTAGGCACCAGGCCATCCAAATTAACGTTACCTTTCAGGCTCCCGGTTATTGATCCGTCAAACACGGAATTGAGAATAACATTCTCCGTGTCGAACAGGTCCATTCCTATTGTAATCTCCTCATAATTATCAAAGAATGACTGGTTTCGCATAGCCGAAATATCCATATCAAAGCACCACCAGCCAACTTTGGGGACAATCACCATATTGTCTCCAATGTCTTTTGCAATGGCAGAGGTATAATACACTCCGGCCCTTTTTTCAAACTCCTTGTAATTGTCTGTCCCGGCATTGAATTCGTGCTGGAGGGGAACGGCAAATATCGAGGAATTGTGCTGGGCCTGGGTGCCCCGGCCGCGGACAAACCACATATGGTCGTTGGCGCCGGAAGCGGGTATCAGCTCTTTGGGCCAGTAGTAGAAAATGCGCAGGATACCGGTCTGGGTATTGTACAGGCCGAAATAGTTCCTGTTCTCACAGGAGGAATCTTCGATACCGGTGGTGTTGAAGACCATTTTCCAGTGATCTTTGTTTTTCAACATTGCCACCAGGTCGTCTTTGGGCATATTGTATTGGTTTCCAGGCTCATCAAATGCCCAGGGAAGCGGCAGGTCCTGGGATATGACCTTCTTCCTGCCGTTCTCTATGGTAACGGAACTTACCAGGTTTATCTTTGTGACCGACGACCAGTCCTCCTCGAATTTGGTGTTCACGGAAGGTGTCTCGTCTGCGTTGAAGCCGGTGGGAAGGCCGGCGCGCTGGGTAATGGTAACAAAAGCCGTGGCGCCGTTGCTCATCTTGATTTGCAGCCGGGCAGTACGGGTACCGTCCAGGGCCGGGTCCGACTTTACGTTTACGCACAGGACCATACTTCCGTCGAGAAGTTCATCCTCCCGGCTTACTTCGCTCACCCAGGCGGGCTGGTTCAGTACTTCGGCAATGCGGGTGTTGCCGATGCCGTCCAGAACCGTGGTGGCGACATAGTTCTTGTTGGTAACTTCCAAACTGTACTCCAGGGTACGGTTGTCGGGCTCCTCCATTACATCCTTGGTGCAGGCAAGCGGGAGAAGCAAAAGTGCCAGCGCAAAGAAACAGCTTATTCTATTCATTGTTGTCTTCAAAAGTGTGTCTAGTTATATCCTTCTCTTAGTCTGCGGGCGATATCGAAACCACATAATCGCTATTGCCCGTCCTTACTTCGAATTGATATACATATGCTTCATAGTAGTACCACGAGCCGAAGAACCACAGCCTTTCTATGTCCCCGCCGTTCTTGAGGTGATAACGGTAGCGGTTGCTGTCCACACTGTTCCGGAAGCACAGGAACCAGTTGTCCCAGCTGGGCATTTTGAGAGCGTCGAAATTGGAGAGCAGGGAAGGGTTGGCCTTAAGGATGTCGTGGACGGTTTGAAGTGTCCACACAGCCGATGCGCGGAGGAAGTGTTTGGAGTCATCGACGGACGGACTCATAATGTTCTGTTCGCCCGGCTCAAGGTGCAGCAGGTAACCGTAGCGGACACCCACCGTATATTCCTGAATGACCACAAAAGCGCCCCGGCCACGTATAAAGCCGCTATAAGCGACGGCGCCTTCAGGAAGCCTGCCGTCATCCACGGTAACCAGAGCTCCGAGATAGAAATAGTCCAGGGCGTCACAAGTCTCCCTGTCGATAATCTCATCGTCGTTCAGCGGCAGGGCGCTGCGGGGAATGAAGACGATGGACGAGAGAGGACGGGCGCTCACGGGCACTTCCACCTCTGCAATACGTCCGTCGGCCTTTCCCGATGCGGGCTTAAGGATAGCCTGGCCCTGGCTGGCGCTCAAGGTATCACGCAAATTCCAGATCAAGCGGTCCGAATTGCTGATCAACTCGGCATAGTCAGGAACAATGGCATCGAACCATTGCTTGGCCTCTTCATAAGTTTCTGCCAAAATGGTCACCTTGCCCGGATCGGCCTCGTCCAGCTGGAAACCTCCTCTGGTACCGGTGATGGTTTGGTTATTGTCGATGGCGAGCACCTTGTTCAGGAGGATATCCGCATCGTTGCACGGATAATAAGGCTCCGAATGTGTGCCGTCCGATTCTGCTTTCTGACAGGATGCTGCAGCCATCAGGGCGATGGCCAGAGCACAAAGGGCGAGTATTCTTTTCATATCGTACATATTTCAGAATGCTATTATTCAGTAAGTTAACGCACAAACTGCAAAGATAGTCAATTTGTACATACAACGAAAAACAGCCGCAGGAAATTGTTTCAGCAGCCTCTCCTGGTCAGCTGGAGGCGACATATCTTTGCTTTATCCGTTATTGTTTACGGGAGCCGCAAGTGTAATGAAAAAACATTTATATTTGTGCGCTTATGCGCATATATGATTCCTTTGATGAATTGTTCACAATCCTCCAGCCGAGGCTTGTAAATTATGCCGTTCGCTTTACGGGCGATCCTGCGGCAGCAAGGGATCTGGTGCAGGATGCTTACATTTCTCTTTGGGAAAGATACGGCAGGAAGGATAGCCGCCAGGCTCCTTCGCTGCTCTATACGATAGTTCGCAACAAGTGCCTCAACTATCTTAAACGCAGGAAAATATTGGAGAACCTGGATCCGGACATCCCGGACGAAGCAGACGACCCCGTATACTCACATCTTCAGTATATGCTTCTGCCGCGTCTGGACGCCTTCTGCGAGGTTGCCTGGACGGGTGGCAAGGCCAGGAGCTGGGAAGAATTCCTCTCGCGGCTGAAAGAGTCGCTCCCACGCTACGATGCCGCCGGCATCAACTATGCCCGGCACTGTCTGGAATAAGAAAAACCCTCTCTGACATCATTCAGAGAGGGTTTTTGATTCTTGATGAGTGGAGATAGTCGGATTCGAACCGGCGACCCCAACATTGCAAATGTTGTGCTCTACCAGCTGAGCTATATCCCCGGGATATAAAAAAAGCCGGTTATTGCGCCGGCTTCTCTGTAGGCCCGCGCGGAGTTGAACCGCGGACCTCCACATTATCAGTGTGGCGCTCTAACCAACTGAGCTACGAGCCTATATATAATATAGAAAAAGATAAGTACAAGGCTACCGTGCCTTGAACACCGCGAGCCTTGGTATCAGGTTTCGCTCCAAAAAGGAGG
>JAGCCX010000003.1 GCA_017651465.1 Bacteroidales bacterium | reverse complement strand
GCACAACAGCGCCTACTGGACCAGGGCTCCGTACGTTGGATTAGGACCCGGGGCGCATAGTTTGCACTATGCGCAAACTACTATCCCCCTGCACCCCCAGGGGACGGGGGAAGGGTCCCCCGAAACTCCCTCTGTCGCTTCGCTCCGAAATGTCTACGGCGACCGGGCTGAAGGGCCGGCCCAAGCAAATTACAGGAGTTGGAACAGCGAGGATTTGAGCGGATGGACCAGAGAAGGCGAACTGCTGACCGAGGCCCAGATACTGGAAGAGCGGATAATGCTCGGCTTGCGTACCTCAGACGGCATCCCCGCCTCTCTCTGTCATCCTGAGCGAAGCGTAGCGGAGTCAAAGGATCTCCTCATACCAAGTGCCCTCCCGGGACACCTTAGGATCCCGGAAGAGCACTGGTTCGTTGCCGACGATATAATAGCCGGCCTTTTTCCGTCTCTCTAAAGTTTAAACACCACACCCACACAAGCTTCGGGCGAGAAGCTGGATGCACCGCCTTCAATCGTAATGCCTATGGCATCGGACACAAAGAACTGTGCGCCCAGGAATCCGCCGTAACTGAAGCCGAAATCGTGCGGCTTGCCGGTGCGCCAATTGCTGAAGCCGAGTCCGGCAATGGCGCCAAGGTGCAGCTCGCACCAGTCGGCCACATCCCACCCCAGGGTAAAGCGGGGCGCGATGGAAAAATCAAGATGTTTGTCGTGCCAGCTCTGGAATCCGGTCTGTGCACCGATGGTGAAATGTCCGGAAGCGAGCTCAGCTATCGGATAATCGAAAAAGATGCTGCCTCCGGGGGTGAATCTCCAAACATCTCCGTGATGTACTCTCGTGAATGCGTTGGTGCCGCCGAGGATACCGAGCGTAGCTTTCTGTCCTGACGGCTTATTGCCTGATGCAAAAGCAGATACAGAAACAAAGATCGAGAGAAGAATAATAATTAACCTTTTCATATTACAAATGCTTTGATGAGCAAAAATACAAAAAAAACACTCCGAACCTCACGGCCCGGAGTGTTTTTTTGAAATTAGCAAAAGCTAGATGTTCTTCCCGCCTTGTGCACCTTTGAATTCCCGTGAGGGCTTTTCACCGTGCCGGCCTCTTTCGAAACCGCCCTGGCCACCCTTGCCTCCTTTGAATCCTTGAAGACGGCCTATCTGCTGCATACGGAATTTCTCCTCGCAAGTAAAGAACTTGGCAACCTTCTCGGCTGAAAGGATCTTTTTGTACTCTTTGGCATTGAGTACGTGCTGGTTGACGTTAGCGGCCTTAGCCCCGAGGTATGCGTCCAGAAGAGCAGAGGAATCTCCCTCTCCGGTTGCAAGTGCTTTGCACAGAGCCATATAAGCCTTACGCTCCGACTTGTTAAGCTCTATTTGAGCAGCCTCGATTTTGTTGTACACTGGCCAAAAAACTTCTGCTTCCTGAGAGGTCAGACCCACCTCGCTCGTGATGAATGCCACTCTTTCGGCTTTGATTTTTTCGAAATGTTTCTGCCAGTCACCGTGTTTGTGCCCACTCTGGTTTTGCGCAAGCGCAACAGCAGCGATGCTTAGGGTAAGTAAAATGGAAACCAACTTTTTCATAACCGTTTATTGTTTAGTCGTTAATAATAACCGCATCTTCCAACTGGGCAAGTGTCATACCCGAGTCGATAAGGTATTCGATGATCTCTTCGTCGCTTGCCGGCTGGCTCGCCGTCGATTTTGTGAGTATGAAGTTGCCCAGCATTACCAAAAGGGCAAAACTCACCGCAAGTGCAAGATAAGGTACAAGATTGAACCTCGACCGCCTTGACGGAATCTCGGTAAGCCGCGAGGGGAGAGAATCAAAATACCCCGATGGCGTGGAATATGGTAATTGCTTTTTCATTTCGCTTGTTTAGACGTAAAACTGCTCAAAAGGTTTAATCGGATTCGAGTAAATGTTGTTTAACTTTCTCGTAGGCAATATGGTAGGAGGCCTTGAGAGCGCCCACCGAAGTGCCTGTAATCTCGGAGATGGTCTCGTAGGGAAGGTCTTCGTAGTAACGCATCGTAAACACGAGCCTCTGTTTGTCGGGGAGTTTGAGAAGAGCCTTCCGGAGCGAACGCATAGCAGCGTCGCCGTCAAAATAGGGGTCGGGATCTGAAATCCTCTCGGCCTGGGCGTCCAGGGCAGAGAAACTCAGGGCCGCTCTCACACGTGCCTTGCGCAGAAAACTTAAGGTCTCGTTGGTGGCAATGCGCCAGAGCCAGGTGAAAACGTCCGAGTCGCCGCGGAAACGGTCGAGCGCGTTCCATACTTTAATGAAGATTTCCTGCAGGAGGTCGTCGGTATCTTCGTGGCTGCCCACCATAGCGCGCACGTGCCAGTACAGCGGCTCGCTGTACTGCTTGACAAGCTCGTTGAAATATTTCTCCTGCTCTTGCATTACGCTCTTTTAGACGCAAAAATCGCGCCTTGGTTTAAGAACACCTCGCTTTAAATCTGCCGGCCCTATTTTTGACTATCAATCACTTATGTCACTTGACCTGGTAAAATCAAACCAGGTCGAGAGCGGTAAGTCCCTGATTATGAGAAAGGGTTACTTCTTGCGTACGAGGGGCAGGCGGAGATATTTTGCCAATTGCTCGGGCGTGGCGGCTGTTTTGCCTGATAGTTGTATTAATAATTCAAATCTTTCATCCGAACTGAGTTTTAGCACATCCCTAATACTAGTGAATCTACCGGAATTCAATAGCAACTCAGTAATATGGCTGTAAACTTTGTCACTTTTTCCGGAGAAGATTTCCCGTATTTCGTATTCACTGCCAGTCGTTGAATGATCGGCGGTCAGCATATTCTCGTAACTGCCGAAAAAACGAATGGCAGCTGAATGGTCGATGACGGAGAATGTAGCTACGATAAAATCAGTCAGTTGCTCACTTTCTTTCTTGTCCAGATTCTTGAAAAGCATATTGGCCAGTTGGTAATTCAGAGGTTTGTTAGCCCTTTGTCTCTCTTGTACCAACGCCATGGATAACTTCAACTTTTTGGATGCTTTACCAGGCTCTATCGGTTCGGAAAATGGATGTGCTGACATTGCGAATGCTATGAAATTCCATCTGAAATCTTCCGCCTTTTCGGTAAGAGAGCGCTCGACGGGATTATTATCAACATAAATCAAGTTTGTTCTTATCTTTTTTATATCCGACTTAGGAGTACTTCCGAAGGGAGAGTTGAAAAGTGCTCCGCTGCGGCCGTAGTATTCGTTCTGGATTTTAGAGAACAATTTGGTATAGTCGCGTATAAATGAGTATAGTTCCTTACGACTGTATGCATAGACCGAAATGTGGATGTGGTCAGGCATAAGGCATAATTTATACACCTTAACATTATACTTTGCAGCGGTGGTGCAGAAAATGGTGAAAAAGACGAGGTAGTCAAAAACGGTATAAAAAAGAAGATAACCGTTTTTCGTGTTTTGGTAACAATGATTCAGGCTGGCTGAATAAAACTTTCTATTGTGGCCTTTCATAGCAGTGTTTAGTTAATAGCTACAAAGGTCGCAAGAAATAAAGAAAGGAGCAAATAAAAACTCAGCCCCTTGATTATCAGCTACATACCAAAACCGACCTGGTGAGCTTTTACCAGGTCGAGATGGGTAAGTGGTTGATAATGAGGGGCTAGCTGTCCAGCTTCAGCACAGCCATAAAGGCGCTCTGCGGCACTTGCACGGTGCCTATCTGGCGCATACGCTTCTTGCCTTCCTTCTGCTTTTCGAGGAGTTTGCGCTTGCGGGTCACGTCGCCGCCATAGCACTTGGCGGTAACGTCTTTACGGACCTGTTTGACCGTTTCGCGGGCGATGATCTTGGCTCCGATCGCCGCCTGGATTGGGATGTCGAACTGCTGGCGGGGGATGAGGTCCTTGAGCTTTTCGCACATCTTGCGCCCGAAGGTGTAGGCGTTGTCTTCGTGGATGAGCGTAGAAAGCGCGTCGGCAGGCTCCCCGTTGAGCAGAATGTCCAGTTTGACCAGCTTGGCGGGGCGGTACTGCGTGATGTGGTAGTCGAAGGATGCGTAACCCTTGCTGATGGTCTTGAGCTTGTCGTAGAAGTCGAACACAATCTCGCTCAGCGGCATATCGTAGTTGAGTTCCACGCGGTCGGCGGTGATGTAGTGCTGGCTGACCAGGGTTCCGCGCCTGTCGAGACAGAGCTTCATAATGGGGCCGAAGAACTCCGTCTTGCTGATGATCTGCGCGCGGATGTATGGCTCCTCGATGTGGTCGATGAGGGTAGGTGCCGGGAGGCCGGAGGGATTATGCACGTCCAGCACGTCGCCCTGCATTGTATATACCTTGTACGATACGTTGGGCACGGTGGTGATGACATCCATATCGAACTCGCGGAAGAGCCTTTCCTGCACTATTTCGAGGTGCAGGAGGCCCAGGAAGCCGCATCTGAAACCGCTGCCCAGGGCAAGCGAGCTCTCGGGTTCATAGACGAACGACGCGTCGTTGAGCTGGAATTTCTCCAGCACGCTGCGCAGTTCCTCGAATTTGTCGGCCTGCACGGGATACATACCGGCGAAGACCATAGGCTTGACCTCTTCGAAGCCGGCGATGGCCTTCGAGCAGGGACGGGCGACGTGGGTAATGGTGTCGCCAACCTTTACTTCCACTGCGCTCTTGATGCCGGTGATGATGTAGCCCACGTCTCCGCAGCCCACTTCGGTGCCGGGTATGAGCTTCATTTTCAGCGATCCTACTTCTTCGACTTCATACTCCATCCCGGTGGCGACGAATTTGACTTTGTCGCCTTTGTGCACGCTGCCGTTTGCCACTTTGAAATAGGCGATAACGCCGCGGAAAGAGTTGAATACGGAGTCGAAGATGAGTGCCTGGAGCGGCTCGGAAGGGTCGCCCGAAGGAGCGGGAATCTTTTCTACTATGGCATCGAGTATGGGCGCTACACCCTCTCCTGTGCGGGCCGAAACCTTGAACACGTCTTCGGGGCTGCATCCCAGAAGGTCGCATATTTCGTCGGTCACCACCTCGATCTGGGCGGAGTCCATATCTATCTTGTTGAGCACGGGGATGATCTCCAGCCCGTGGTCTATGGCCATATAAAGGTTGGAAATGGTCTGGGCCTGAACTCCCTGGCTGGCATCCACCACAAGCAATGCGCCCTCGCAGGCGGCGATGCTGCGCGAAACCTCGTAGCTGAAGTCCACGTGACCGGGAGTATCGATGAGGTTGAGCCGGTATTCCTCGCCCTTGTAGTTGTAGGACATCTGGATGGCGTGGCTCTTGATGGTGATGCCTTTTTCCCTTTCCAGGTCCATATCGTCAAGCACCTGGTTTTCCATATCGCGTGCGGCCAGGGTGCTGGTGAGTTCCAGCAGGCGGTCGGCCAGAGTACTCTTGCCGTGGTCTATGTGGGCAATTATGCAGAAGTTGCGGATGCGGTTCATTTCCATATCAGGTGCAAAGATAAGTTATTTTTGTTATCTTTGTAAACTGTCAAAGAACACAAATAATTAATAACGATATGGCAAATTCTCAAGAATTAAGCAGAATCGCATCTCAGGTGCGCAGAGACATTGTGCGTATGGTTTCAGCAGCCGGTTCCGGCCACCCTGGCGGTTCTCTGGGCATCACCGATGTGATGACTGCTCTCTATTTCAACGAAATGAAGCACTATCCCGCCACCTGGACGCGCAGTGCCAAGGGGCAGGATGCATTTATCATCTCCGCCGGGCATTTGGCTCCGGTCTATTATTCCGTGCTTGCCAGAGCCGGTTATTTCCCGGTAAACGAGCTTGCAACGCTGCGCAAGTTCGGTTCCCGTCTGCAGGGACACCCTTGTGTGACTGACGCTCTGCCGGGCGTGTTCCAAAGCTCCGGATCTCTTGGCCAGGGCCTTTCCTGCGCCGCCGGCATCGCCCTCGGCAAGAAGCTGGACGGCGAGAGCGAGCGCGTCTTCTGCCTTCTGGGCGACGGCGAGAGCGAGGAGGGCCAGATTTGGGAGGCCGGAATGTGGGCCGCCCATCACAAGCTCGACAACCTCATCGCATTTACCGACTGGAACGGCCAGCAGATCGACGGCCCCGTTGAGGCCGTGGGCGGAGTAGGAGACTTGCGCGACAAGTGGACAGCATTCGGCTGGGATGTAATCGAGGCCGACGGACACGATTTCGACTCCATCCTTCAGGCGTTCGAACTTGCTCACGCCGCCGACGGCAAGCCCAAGATGATACTTTTCCACACCGAAATGGGTCACGGCGTTGACTTTATGGCAGGTACCCACAAGTGGCACGGCAAGGCCCCTAACGCAGAACAGTGCGCTTCCGCAATGGCCCAGCTTGAAGAAACATTAGGAGACTATTAACATGAAGAAATACACAGACAAGGGTAAGTTAGATACCCGAAGCGGCTTCGGAGCGGGGCTCCTTATGTTTGTTTGCTTGATTTGCTCTGTCGGGTGTTCATCTGAAATCAATGCTCCGGATAATGCTTTGTCAGATTCTCATAGAATAGAGTTGACAGAAGCATTGTCACATTTAGATGCATTCTTGTCTGTTTATAATGTGGCCTCAAAATCCGAAGGAGGAGTTTCACGCAGATATTCCCTTTCAGATATAAGTACTGTAAAGTCTTCTAATATTTTGCATTATCCAACGAGGTCTAATAGCGAAGTTTTTCCAGAAGATTTATTGTATCTGGTAAATTTTTCCGACAATTCGGGCGTTGCTGTATTGGCAGCTGATGACCGGCTCTGTAACAATATAATGTGCGTTAGATGGCTATTTCCCGAAAGGCTTGATGGATACAACTCAGCGGCAATTAGCTGATGATATTATTGATTCTCACACACAAAACATTCCAAGTGGAGCATATTATTGGTTTAGTTGGAATTATAGAATGGTAACCTATTCGTTATAATCATAACATGAAGAGACATCTTTTATATTTGTTGTTCTGTGGTGTATTGCTGTTGTCTGCTTGCAAGTATACATCACCGTTAGTTGTACAATACAAAATGACTATTAAGAACAACACTAATTATGATGTTTCTTTTGTTGCTAGTGCAGGCGGTAGTTTATATGCTCCGGGATATAATATAAAAGAGATCTATATTCCTTCCAAGTCAGATTGGTCTTATTCTTGGACAATAGAAGATGATATGCCATTATGGGTTTATGTTCCGAATAGTGTTGTAATAGTTATAGAGAACAATAAATATTTATTAACCAAAAGCATGTTGATTGATGATAACCCATGTGATTTATCAAGTTACCAAATTCAAATAGAAGCAGATGGTTCAGGAAAAATATCTAGATCTTTTATTTTTTATGAGATAAAAGATTGTTTTATCGAATCTTTGAAATCAATAGAATTATAAATGAAGAAATACACTGACCAGGGTAAGGTAGATACCCGAAGCGGCTTCGGAGCAGGGCTCCTTGAGGCCGGACGCAAGGACAGCAGAGTCGTTGCCATGACCGCGGACCTTAAAGGTTCGCTCAAGATGGATGCATTTGCAGCCGAGTTCCCCGAGAGGTTTATCCAGTGCGGTATTGCCGAGGCTAATATGGTTGGCGCCGCCGCAGGTCTTGCAATCACCGGCAAGGTGCCTTTCATAGGCTCCTTCGCCGAGTTCGTGACGGGACGCGTCTATGACCAGCTCCGCCAGGAGGTTGCCTACGGACATACAAATGTAAAGATTGCATCGTCCCATGCCGGAATCACCCTTGGCGAGGACGGCGCAACACACCAGACCATGGAGGATATGGCGCTGATGCGCGCCCTGCCGGGAATGGCCGTAGTGGTTCCGTGCGATTACAACCAGACCAAACAGGCCACAATAGCTTCGGTAGATTGGGACGGACCTGTGTACCTGCGTTTCGGACGTCCTTCCGTGCCCAATTTCACCGATCCTGACGAGCCGTTCGAGATTGGCAAGGTTTACGTGATGAACGAGGGCAAAGACGTTAGTATCATCACCTGCGGCCATCTTGTTTGGGAGGCCCTGCAGGCCGCGGAAGCGCTTGAGGCAGAAGGAATCAGCGCCGAAGTGCTTAACGTCGCTACTGTCAAGCCGTTGGACAAGGATGCGATTATAGCCTCTTTGAAGAAGACTGGCTGCGCCGTGGTGGCTGAAGAACACAATGCTTTCGGAGGCCTTGGAGAAGCGGTCGCGAGTGTGCTGGCTGCCGAGTGCCCCAAGCCCGTGGCGTTTGTGAACGGTGAGGACAAGTTCGGCCAGTCGGGAAAGCCCGCCGAGCTTATGGCCGCCTGGGGCTTTGACGCCGCTCACCTTGCAGAGGCTGCCAGGAAGGCTATCGCCCGTAAGTAAAAAGTAGCTTGCTGCTGTCAGCGGCCCCTTCCCACACTTGTGGGACTACTTACCCCCTATAGTCCCCCAGGCGACATTTGCCCAAAGGGGCGGCTGCGTGGGCGCAGATGGTCCGCTGACAGCAGCAAACTTCTTTTAACTGAATACCTATATGCGATACTTCATCCGCTCCGTAAAGTATTTTGTGCAGTTGATGGTGATACTTTCTCTTATCATCGCTGTGCTGATAGTTGCCAAGATAGTTCCCGGTGACATTTCCAAGATATTTGTCAACGGCTATAACTCCCTGTGGCAGATAGCTCTGCTGATGGCGGCCTTTGCTGCTATCTATCCTCGTTTCGGATATATCAAGCGTGAGGCGGTGGTGCCAGGGAGCGACGAGGAAGTGCTGCCGGTGCTTCGCCGGGTAATGGAGGCGCATGGTTATGTAGAGGAAGGGAGCACTCTTTGCTTCCGTAAGAAGGCTGCAGGAGACCGCCTTACCCGTCTCTGGGAAGACAAGATTACCGTTGAGCGCTGCGCCGTGGGCTTTGTGCTCGAAGGCATAGGCCGTGACGTCACCCGCCTTGTCAATGCCCTCCGCGACCGATCTGCCTAAACCTGGTGCTCTTTCAGTTTATTGAGAAATTCCCTTGGCGTATATACCGGAAGATAGGTATATGGTGTAAAGTGTTTTTTGTTGTTGGTAACAATTACATCGCTCTCCGCCTCTGCGGCTGTAATCTGTAGAGCATCCTCAAAATCCGGGCAGGAAGACTTCATGGCGAATTCTATGTCCATAGATCCGAGTGACAGTATTTTCCAGTCATTGTAGATTCGCCCTATGTATTCCATCAAAGCCTCCCTCGGTACATATTTCCTGGCGGAGTAGACGATATTGGCAATACTCAGACTCAGTATGTTAATCCTGAATTGGAGGTTGTCTCCAAGGCTTATCACATCCAGTGCATCTTGTTTGCCATCCCTTCCGGACACTATGGCGTCCATCACTACGTTTGTATCCAAAAATACCTTCATCACTTACTTAGTATATAGGCCAATCTCTCGTCTGTCTCAATGTCTTCCGGGGGAATCGGCGGCAATTGCCAATTCTCGAAAAACTTATCCCTTTCAATAGGAAACTTGATTTTGGGCCACTGGGGCTCTGCGGGGGCCAGTCTTTCCAGTTGCTCCTCTACTATACGGTTAAGGCTTTTGTTCTCGCGCCTTGCGCGGAGTTTAAGCCTTCCTACCAGCCCCTCGTCGAGCCGGAACGCCGTTTGGATTTTTCTTGTGCCCGTTTGCATTGTGGTTCTGTTTTTGGCAAAGTTATTAAAGTATAACAGAATATGCAATATGTTATACATAAAAAGTGCTGAAAAAATATTATCTTTGGAAAAAACATTTGCGCTCTATGGTACATTTCTTCAGGTTTAAAATATTCCCTGTTATTGTGGGCTTGACTTTGGCGGCTGTTTCCTGCGCCGGCCCTTCCGGCCCGGCCGGAACTCTTTCCGACCCCCTTGTCGATGAAGCCTGGGATTGCTCCCAATGGATTTCGGCAGCTGATGCACCCATAGTGACGGGAGCGGTTCACTCTGCGACCAATTGCCGCGCGGCCGACGGGTCAAGTTGGTTCGTAAGTACCGTCGCCAATTCGGGAAAAGTCGTTTCGGCCCGCTGGATGACCACGGGGCTTGGCGTTTATGACATATATGTAAACGGCAAGCTGATAGGCACAGAGGTGCTCAAGCCGGGCTTTACCCATTACGCAAAAACCAAGATATCATATACTTACGATATTACAGACGCCATTGTTAAAGGCGCGGGCAAAGAGAATCAGCTTGCAGCGCAGGTCACTCCAGGCTGGTGGGGCGACAAAATAATCACCCCCTCCGGCCACGAAGGCATGATAGGCCGTAAATGCGCCTTCCGCTCCGTGCTGGAACTCACTTACTCCGATGGCACCAAAGAGTTCTTTGGAACCGATACCGAGCATTGGAAGGCCGGAATCGCCGGCCCGGTGAAGCACGCCGCCATTTTTGACGGAGAGGAATACGACGCCCGCGAGCTGCCCGGCTATGAGTGCCCGGAGGTACTCGGTACTCCGGAGATAAACGATGAATTCAACGGCGAGATAGTCCCTACCGAAGGCGCGGAAATCTATCTTCGCCACGACCTGGCGCTTAAGCCGGTCAAGGCATATACCTGGAGCGGCGTAGAGGGAAAGACCGGAGAAGAATATGGCAAGGTGCTCGTTACCAAGGAATTTGCCCCCGGTGCCGTAATTACTGTCAACCCCGGCGACACCCTGGTTGTAGACTTCGGCCAGAATGCCTCGGCCGTTCCGTCCTTTGTTTTCAAGGCCGATGAGGGAACGGTGCTGACTTGCCTCCCCTCAGAGTTGCTTAACGACGGGAACGGAGCAAAGAGCCGGGGGATGGACGGTCCCGAGGGCAGTTGCCACCGTACAAATCTTCGTACTCCCGATCAGGGAATGATACTCAAGTATACCTTCGGCCCAGCCAAGGATTACGTCTCTTATACTCCCCGCTGCACTTTCTTCGGATACCGCTATGCAAGCATTACTGCCACCGGAAAGGTTGAGTTCAAATCGATCGAATCCATACCTGTGTCGTCCATTACCAAGGAGATTGAGACAGGACGCATCAAGACCGGGGACGAGTCGATTAACAAATTGATTTCCAATACTCTGTGGGGCCAGCGTTCCAACTATCTTTCCGTTCCCACCGACTGCCCCCAGCGCAACGAGAGGCTTGGCTGGACGGCCGACACGCAGGTGTTTACCGAGACGGGAACCTTCTTTGCCAACACCAGGAGGTTCTTCCACAAGTGGATGCGTGATATGCGCGACTCCCAGAATGATGCCGGTGCTTTCCCGGGTGTGGCTCCAACGGCGCAGTATGGCGGCAATATGTCGCGCCTTGGTTGGGCCGACGCCGGAGTGATAGTGCCCTGGACCATTTACAAGCAGTTTGCCGATACGGCGATAGTTAGGGAGAACTGGGAGGCTATGGAGCTGTGGATGAAGCATATAATCGAGGTCGGCTACGACCACGCCTCGCTCGCCCACGAGAACGGCAACTACCAGTGGGGCGACTGGCTGAGCTATGAGCCGCTGGAGTCGAGCGGCCGCAGTATATATCGCACAAACGCCGCCGGCAAGCGGGAACTCCTCCCCGAGGCCATTGAATACTGGAACTATCTGAGCGCCTGTTACCTGGCGATGGATGCCAGGATGATGGACGATATGTCATATGCCGTAGATTCTTACACCAACGATTACGAGGAGCTCGTATGGGACACCTGCCAGTACATCAAGGATACTTTCTTGAACGACGACGGAACCTTCAAGACTCCGATATTCAACACGATGCAGACTCCGGCCCTGTTCGCCTTGCGTAACAAACTTGTGGAGTACGAGGCCAAGGACGCTATGATCCAGCGCCTCCGCGAGAACTTTGCAGCCCACGGCGGCTGCCTGCAGACGGGATTCCTGGGAACCTCGATCCTTATGCAGACTCTTACCGAAAACGGAATGGCCGACCTTGCCTGGGACCTTCTGTTCCAACACAAGAATCCCAGCTGGCTGTATTCCATAGACAATGGAGCAACCACCATCTGGGAGCGCTGGAACAGCTATACGAAGGATGAAGGAATGGGACCCAAGGGGATGAACAGCTTCAATCACTATGCCTACGGATGCGTGTGCCAGTGGATATGGGAAACCGCTGCCGGAATTGCCGCCGAGCCCACCCAGCCCGGTTTCATACATATAGTGATGAACCCCATTCCCGACAAGCGCCTGGGCTGGCTCGAGGCGGAGTATGATTCGGCCTTCGGTACCATAAAGAGCGCTTGGAGGTTCGAGGGCGATAACTGGATATGGACCATTACTGTGCCTGAAGGGACCGACGCTACCGTAATCTTGCCCGGCGAGACGGATATGAACGACTATCCTCCGGGCACTTACACATTCACCAAGCAATTGTGATCCTCGGCATCCTCATACTGCTTTCGCTAATATCCGGAGCTCCCGTCTCCGGAGCGGGGCACTGGCCCGACGGAACTGCTATCGACGCTTGGTTCAGCCGGGAGCCCAAGGCCGTCAGACGCTCCGAGGCCCGCACCTTCAATATACTTGACTACGGAGCAGTACGAGACAGCACTTTAGTGCAGACTGCCGCCATCCAGCGGGCCATCGACGCTGCGGCGAGGCGCGGCGGGACCGTTCTAGTGCCCTCCGGTGTGTTCTGCAGCGGAGCCCTGTTTTTCAAGCCACGCACCCACCTGAGGCTTGAAGAGGGGGCAATCCTCAAGGGAAGCGGGGATATCGCCGATTATCCCGACTCGCAGGTGCATATCGAAGGAGTGCTGCAACCCTATGTTTCAGCACTCATCAATGCCTATGGAGTCAACGGCTTCACAATCAGCGGAAAAGGCACCCTGGACGGGGCCGGAGCCCCTTGGTGGGACGCCTTCTGGAAGCGCCGGGAGGAGAATCCCGATTGCACCAATCTCGAGGTCCGCAGGCCCAGGATGATCAGCATAAACAATTCTTCCGACATCCTCATCGACGGTGTTCACCTGCGGAACGCTGGCTTTTGGAACATCCACCTTTATAAATGCTCCCGCGTGCGGTTGAGGGGCGTGGATGTGTATGCTCCCGTATCGCCCGTTAAGGCCCCCAGCACCGACGGAGTGGACATAGACGCTTGCTTTCGGGTGCACATCGAATCCTGCAGCTTCGCCACCGGCGACGACCTCATAGCCGTCAAGGGCGGCAAGGGCCCCTGGGCGGATACCGATCCCGACAACGGCACTAATGCCGAAATCCTCATCGAGAACTGCTCGTTCGGCCACGGCGCGGGCGTGCTGGTTTTCGGCAGCGAGTGCGTGGGCGCGAAGAATGTCATACTGCGCAATTCATCTGTGCGGGGGACATCCCGCTTGCTGTGGCTCAAGATGCGCCCCGATACGCCCCAGGACTACAGCCATATATTGGTCGAGGGCGTCAAGGGAAATGCCGACAGGCTGCTTTACATAAGGCCCTGGACCCAGTTCTTCGACCTTAAGGGGCGCGCCGACATACCTATGTCTTACGCTTCCGGGGTCACCATCAGGGGGTGCGATCTCAAGTGCCGCATCCAGGAGAGCGTGGAGCGGGACAGCACCCAGTACGTTCTGAGCGGAATACGCTGGCAGGCCAACAAGATACGCTTTACCTACAACACCGCCGAAGCAGAAGTTGGCTCTTACGTGCTTGAGGATCCTCTGGAGTTTGCAGATGGCAGGACCGTTGACACTCCCGATGCCTGGAGGGAAAGGCGCAGCGAGATTCTTTCACTTTTCGAGAAGGAAATGTACGGACGCATTCCCGGTCCGTCGCCCGTGTATGTGGATTCGCTAGAGGGAGGCCCGACGCTTGCCGGCTTCGGACTGCGCAAGCAACTGCGAATGTGGTTCCGCGAAGACCGCACCGGCCCTAAGATAGACTGGATGGTGCTACGGCCCCGCAATGTCAAAGGACCTGTGCCTGTGGTGATTATGCTCAACTATTACGGGAATCACACCATTCTCCGTGACCCAGACGTGCTCGTTCCCGACTGCTGGCTGGACGATTCCGACACGTATTGCATCCAGGACAACAGGGCCTCCGGGCAGGGCCGCGGCCTCTTTGAAAACCGTAACCTTACGACTGTCTATCCCGTCGATATGATTCTGGCAAGGGGATATGCCCTGGTTACAGCCTGTTTTGGGGATGTGTGCGCCGATCCCGAGGCTACAGAGCTCCAGGATTCGCTCGCCTACGGGGGCGTATTCCAGCTGTGGCGTGACGCCCGGACTGCAGACGGACCCCGTGCACTTGGAGCCTGGGCCTGGGCGCTGATGCGCGGCCTGGATATGATCGAGGGGCTTCCTGAACTGGATGCCTCGAGGGTATTGTTGACCGGTTCTTCACGTCTTGGGAAGGCCGCCCTGCTTGCCGGGGCGTACGACGAGCGCTTTGCCGTGGTGGTGCTGAATCAGACGGGAGGGGGAGGCGTGCCTCTTTCGAAGCGCAACTTCGGGGAGCACGTGCGCTCCGAGACCTCAAGGTTTACCCACTGGTTTTCACCATCTTACGCAAAATATGCAGGCTGCGAGGCGACTGCTATGCCTTTCGACCAGCACCTGCTGGTATCGTGCATAGCCCCGCGTCCTCTTATGGTTCAGGGCTTTGATAACCCCTGGTTTGACACCCGAGGCGAGTTCCTCTGCCTTAAGGCCGCATCGCCTGTGTGGGAGTTCCTGGGAGAGCCGGGGCTTCCCGATGTGGAGTGGCCGGACGACTACGATACTTCGGCAGTGGGGGCCTCGCTGGCCTATGTGCGGCGGGACCAGGGACACGGCATCGCCGCGGTGGATTGGACCTGGATGCTCGATTTTGCCGACCGCGCACTGCGCTAGATCCAAGGGAATTTTGTATATTTGAAAAAATAAATCTAACCAATGAAACGAACACTTATAATAGCCGTTTTGCTGCTGGCGGCAACTCTGGGTCAAGCTCAAATCCTCATCACCCGTGAAGACCGCGAAAGGGCCCAGGCCCTCGTGGAACAAATGACTCTTCAGGAAAAATGCGCCCTCATTACCGGCCAGGATGACGGTTTCCACACTGCGGCGATCGAGCGCTTGGGCATTCCCGCCGTGCGTATGGCCGACGGCCCCCAGGGAGTGAGGAATAAAACCCACAGCACCTATTATCCCTGCGGACTGAGCCTTGCAGCGTCGTTCAACCGCTCCATCGCTCACGGCGTAGGCACCGGTATAGGCTGGGATGCCTCGGCCCGCGGCGTGAGGGTGATGCTGTGCCCTGGTGTGAACATCTATCGTTCACCTCTTTGCGGCCGCAACTTCGAGTACTACGGAGAAGACCCTTACCTGGCTTCCGAGACGGCCGTCCAGTACATCAGGGGCATTCAGGAGCAGCGTGTCATAGCTACCATCAAGCATTTTGCCCTCAATAATCAGGAGTACGACCGTCACGGTACCGCATCGGTAGCCGACGAGCGCACTATCAACGAAATCTATTTCCCTACCTTCCGCAAGGCAGTGGAGCAGGCGAGGGTAGGTGCCGTTATGACCAGCTACAACCCGGTGAACGGAATACACGCTGCCGAGAACGGCTGGTTGATGGACCAGCTGCGCGGCTGGGGCCACGAGGGCATAGTGATGTCGGACTGGACTTCCACCTATACCACCGTGGGTACTCTGACGGGCGGGCTCGACCTCGAGATGCCCAAGGGCTATGTACTTAACTATGAGGCGGTAAGCGAGCTTGTCAAGAACGGCGCCATAAGCGAGGCCGTGGTAGATGAAAAGTGCTGCCACATACTTCAGACCTTTGCCGCTTACGGTCTGCTTGACCTCCCTATGAAGGACCAGAACATCCCCGAAAACAATCCTGCGTCGCGCCAGAAGGCGTATGAGGCTGCTCTTGAAGGTCCCGTGCTGCTCAAGAACGACGGCATCCTGCCCGTCAAGGCTTCGCCCAAGAACAATATCGTAGTGCTAGGCCCCAATGCCGACATCATCCCTTACGGGGGCGGCTCCGGAAGGATGGATCCCATCGAAGGAACCACCACTACCCTATGGCAGGGTATAGCCGGCCTGGGCAAGAAATACAAAGCGACGCTGCTTGACTGGCAGAAGCTGGACGAGGCTGCAATCGCCAAGGCATCCCTTGTCATCGTGTCCGTGGGCTTCAACTACGACACCGAGAAGGAAGGTGCCGACCGTACCTACTCCCTCCCCGAGGGCCAGAACGAGCTCCTAGCCAAGGTTTCTTCGCTGAATCCCAATGTGTTGGTAGTTTCCAACAGCGGCGGCGAATTTGACGTTACGCCCT
>JAGCCX010000032.1 GCA_017651465.1 Bacteroidales bacterium | reverse complement strand
GGGCTCGATCTCCACGTTCAGTTTCTTGCAGGTGGCACGCAGCTGCTCCTCGTCCATGCCCTTCACGTCCACGCCGGCGTACTCCTTGATGGCGTCGAGGATCGGAAGACGGCGGTACGTGCCGCCGAAATCTACCTCCTGCTCCCCGATGGTGACGCGGGTGGTGCCGTTAACCTTGAGGGCTATCTTCTCGAGCATCTTCTCCACGAAAGCCATCATCCAGTTGTAGTCTTTGTAGGCCACGTAGATTTCCATACAGGTGAACTCGGGGTTGTGGGTCTTGTCCATACCCTCGTTGCGGAAGTCCTTGGCGAACTCATACACCCCGTTGTATCCGCCTACTATCAAGCGCTTGAGATACAGCTCGTTGGCAATACGCAGGTAGAGGGGAATGTCGAGGGCGTTGTGGTGGGTTACGAAGGGCCTTGCGGTGGCGCCTCCCGGGATGCCCTGGAGGATGGGGGTCTCCACCTCGAGGCAGCCTGCCTCGTTGAAATACTCGCGCATCGTGGCGATAATCTTGGCCCTCTTCACAAACACGTCCTTGACCTGCGGGTTTACGATCAGGTCGACGTACCTCTGGCGGTAGCGCAGCTCCGGGTCGGTAACGGCGTCGAACACCTGTCCCTCGGCTTCCTTGACAATGGGAAGCACGCGGAGCGACTTGCTCAGGAGGGTAAGTTCGAGCGCGTGAACGCTCAGCTGCCCTGTCTGGGTGATGAATGCAAAGCCTTTGATGCCGATAATGTCGCCTATATCCAGCAGGCGCTTCCACACGGTATTATACATTGTTTTGTCCTCGCCCGGACATATCTCGTCACGCTTTACGTATATCTGAATGCGTCCGCTCTCGTCCTGCAGCTCGCCGAACGACGCGGCACCCATAATGCGGCGGCTCATCAGGCGGCCGGCTATGCATACCTGGTTGAAATTTCCTTTTTCGGGGTCGTATCCCGCAGCTATCTCGGCGGCGCTTGTATTGACCGGATATTCGGCAGCAGGGTAGGGCTCGATGCCCAATTCTCTGAGTTTCGCCAGCGACTCGCGGCGAATTTGCTCCTGTTCGCTAAGTTCAATTGTCATAACGGTGCAAAAGTACGAAATATTTTTGTTAACTTTGTAAGCTATGACTAAGGAATGCAAGTGGATTATCAAGGAACAGGCCGATCCTGCCAAGGTGGACAAACTCTCCGCCGAGGTGGGTATTGACCGCGTGCTTGCAGACCTTCTTGTCAAAAGGGGAGTCGAGACCTTCGAACAGGCCCGCTCGTTCTTCCGCCCCAGTCTCTCGGACCTACACGATCCGTTCTTGATGAAAGATATGGATGTGGCCGTGGAGCGCCTCCACAAAGCCATCAGCGGCGGAGAGAAGATACTGGTTTACGGTGATTACGACGTGGACGGCACCACCGCCGTGGCTCTGGTATTTTCGTTTATCAGACGCTTCACCCCCAACGTCGATTTTTACATACCCGATCGGTACGACGAGGGCTACGGCGTGTCTTACAAGGGCATAGACTGGGCCATCGAAGGCGGCTTCAAGCTCATCATCACGCTCGACTGCGGTATCAAGGCCATCGACAAGGCGGAATACGCCGCCTCCCGCGGAGTCGAGATGATAATCTGCGACCATCACCTGCCGGAAGAGACGCTCCCGCGCGTGGTGGCGGTGCTCGATCCCAAAAGAGAAGATTGCCAGTATCCCTTCGACGACCTGTCCGGCTGCGGAGTGGGTTTCAAGCTGGTGCAGGCTTATTCGGAGCGCTACGGCGTGCCGTTCGAGAGCCTGGTGCCCCTGCTTGACCTGCTGGTGGTTAGCATAGCGTCGGACCTTGTTACCATGGTGGGCGAGAACCGCACCCTCTCTCACTTTGGCCTCAAGCAGCTCAACGAGAACCCGCACAAGGGACTCCTCGCCATGATAAACCTCTCCAATCTTGAGCCGGGGCACATAAGCATCGACGACATAGTGTTCAAGATAGGCCCCCGCATCAACGCCGCCGGTCGTATGGAGAGCGGGCGTCTGGCCGTGGAGCTGCTCACCGCCGAGGATGTGGAGGAGGCAATGTTCATAGGCGAGAAAATCAACGAGAACAACAACGACCGTAAAAATATCGACCGAGAGGTCACCAAAGAGGCCCTGGAGATGGTGGAGAGCGGCCGTTGCCTTGCCAGGGAGAACGCCACTGTGGTGTATAACCCCCGCTGGAGCAAGGGTATAGTGGGTATTGTTGCCTCGCGCCTTGTGGAAGCATACTACAAGCCCACCGTTGTGCTCACCAAGAGCAACGGTTTCGTCACGGGCTCGGCCCGCAGCGTCCAGGGTTTCGACTTGTATGAGGCCATTGAGAGTTGCGCCGACCTGCTGGAGAACTTCGGCGGCCATGTCTATGCCGCCGGCCTTACCCTCAAAGAGGAGAACCTTCCGGAGTTCGCCGCCCGCCTGGATGCATTTATAGCCGGCAAGATTACGGCCGAGATGCTCGTGCCTGTCGTGGATATCGACGCGCGGCTTGACTTCTCGCAGATTACGCCCAAGTTCTTCCGTATTCTCAAGCAGTTCCAGCCTTTCGGCCCCGGCAACGGCAACCCCGTGTTTGTAACCGACAATGTGTACGATGCGGGCAATGGCCGCAAGGTGGGCGCCGGCGGCGTGCATCTCAAGCTTGACCTTATCCAGGAGTCGCAACCTTACCACCAGATTGCCGCCATCGCCTTCAATATGGCCGATTACTACGACTACATCAAGTCCGGCAACCCCCTCGACGTCTGCTATTCAATAGTGGAGAATTACTACCGGGGCAACTCCACCATCCAGCTCCGCGTCCGCGACCTCCGCGAGAGGGAAGAAATTATCTGATACCCGGTCTTTTCACGCACGGCAAGTGTGAAATAACGTGTACCGTACCTGAAACAGGGTGTTTTAGGTACGGTATTGCAAAGAGGGTGTATTCTGTTGGAAGACCTTAGAATACACCCTCATAATAGGATAAACCAAGTGCTGCTGTTTGGTGGTCATCGAATGTGCGGGCAAACGGCATTTTGCCCCTTTTTTGCGGTTTGCCCGCACAGAGAAGAACCACCAAGCCACAGTCCCGGCCTTCTTTAAAAGAATGAGAGATTAATTATAGATAAAACATCTTTCTAAAAAAGGCGGGAGAAACGTCTTTGTAATCTTTTCGCATGTCATCCCATTCTTCTTTAGAATATGGGATCAATGTAATCGTTGCGCTATAATACTTACGCGGAGGTAATAGGCCATCTGCAATATCTCTCATAATATCATAATAAGCAGCAGGTATCCCCCTCAATAATACTTCACTTTCAATAGACAGTTCTTTAGTCTCGTTTGGCCAACTGTATTGGTCAACGACCTTTCCGTTGTTATAGCATTTAAATAACAGATACTTCGCTCCGCCTAAATTAGAAGCTGTGGACTTTGTATTGAACACGCACTTTACTTGAATACTATCAGTTAAATCGACGCAAAGCGATTGAATATGAATATGTTTGTTACTTCTCTTCGCACAGAGCCCCTTACTAGGCTCTGCCCTTTGTGCCTTGGCTGGATAAAGAATAGTAAGAACGTAATAACTACCCGTTTGTAAATGCCCATCTTCAATCCATTGTTTTAGGATCAAATATGTAATTGGCATATATTGGAAAATTAATTCCTTTTCAAATTCCGGCATTGTAGCATGAGTATCACGAGGACAATCGGATACAGTACGAGGAGAACCTTCAGCATGTTTGATTATTTTGATACTAGTACATTCTCCGTTGCTCGTGTTAAAACTATAAATAACTTTAAGACTGTCTTCTTTTACCAAAGGAGAGTAAAAACGAACAGGCTTTCCAAAAGGCTGTTGAACCTGCGGAGGCAAAATCTGGATTAATAAAGAGATAAGTATTAAAACACTTCTCATAATTAAGAGTTTAACCTGTGTCACACAAAACGTGACGTAGGTAAGAAAAACTAATTAGGATAATACTTTAGTAAAAGATTTGTTTTATACGAAGGTAAAACAAGAGGGAATCTATTATATAATCCATCGTTATTTGCACGCGCACCCTTTTTGAAAGATCCCACTGCCTTATCAAAAAAGGCAGGTACATTATTAGCGCTTGATGCCATCCTATTGCAATAACTTGAATAATTAGTACCTTGTGGTGAGCCATTACCAATATTATCAAGAGAACACGGTAATACACAATCAACCATTGTATCAAGAAGTGAAAATTGATAATTAGTACTAACTATGAAGCCATAAACATATGCTTCCACTTCATTTGTAATGGAAGCTCCTCCTTGACCTTCTTTGTATTGAAGAGCATGAAACATTTCGTGCGATAAAGATTCAACACCAAGGGACTTATCGTATGTGGGACTCATAATATTGCCGGCAAAAATAGTGCCGCCGATACCACTCTCATTAACGATAAATGGGATCGCATCCGACTTATAGGTTTGATTGATTATGCTATAATCTTCGGTAGAAGCAATCAAAATATCTAACACTTCTTGTCCTCCATTATTATAGGCCCCTTCAAGTAAAGATATAATGGTGGACATGAAAGCATCATCCCCATTGTATTCCATCCCTGGTGTGTACTCTACATAATTATTAGAGTTTTTATCATGGATTAGTATTCTCATCCCCTTCGGATCCACCAGATTCACGGGGTCCCCGGCGCAGTATGAGTACGGCGTAATGGCGGGGTACTTCCAGGCCATGGGATCGAGCACTGTCCAGCGGCAGGCGAAGGCGTCGTAATAGCGGGCGCCGAAGTCCAGGAGCTTGAGGTCGGTGGAGCCAATCCTCTGCTCCTCCTTGCCTCCGAAGCGGTGGCGGTTGCCGCTGCTCTGCAGGCTGCCAGGCAGCCTCGTGCCGAATGGCAGGTAGCCGTTGACTTCCTTCACCCCCGTGGAGCCGGTCCTCATGCCCGCTATGGCACGCACACTCCCCAGATGGTCGGTCACCAGCCAGTCGTAACTCACAAGGCAGGGCTCGGTGTCGTTCCCGTCGTACTCCAGCACTATCCGGCCCTCCGGCCACGAGATGCTCTGCAGCCTCTCCAACTCACCCCCGAGAATCTCGTACACGAACGAGCCCCTGTAGCGCAGCCCCTGCGCCGTGCTCCCGGCACCGCAGTCAGCACACGTCTTGGTGCCGTCCGACAGGTATCCGTAACTGTATGTCAATCCGGCGTTGTATCCCACGCCTTCCACTTTCGAAGGCAAGTTAGCAAGATTGTATGAGAAAAGCAAGCCCTTGTGGCTGTCTGAGGCCAGGTTGCCCGCCGCGTCGTAGCCGTATGAGCCCTGGTCGGTGGCGTAGTTGTCCGTCCAGCCGGTCACCCTGTTGCCACTCAAGGTAAACTCCAGGGTCTCCCTCTCGTAGGAGGCGTTCTTGAAGCGGTCCACCCCCGTGACGTTGCCGTTGCGGTCGTAGGTGATGTCCCGCTCCGTGCGCAGGCCGTCCGACGAGGTAAATAATAAAAAAGTTCTCACTTTTTGATTAATGGATGATACTCGATGCAAAGTTATTGAGAAGATGTCGGAAGGCAATGAAAAACAAAATATTTCCATCGCCGCAAAACACTGATTATCAATAATATAAGTTTTACGAACCTTACAAGGGTATTAATGGTCTATATAATAGTGTCAAATTGTACTCATGAGCCACAACAATGTTGTTTTTTTATTGAATAATTGCTACTTTTGCAACAGAACAAAGAGTACTGTTGTTTGTCCTCTGGCCGCTTGTTTTTTGATTGGTGATACTCAAACTTTATAGAAAACATTTTAGCTGCCATTTATCATATGAATCTGCGATTTGTGTTTGCTATTATACCTCTCTTGTTGGCGGGGTGTAATTCGGGAGAGGATGTTAAGAACCTTAATAGAATTGAGAGTTTTATTCAGGAAAGGCCTGACAGTGCGTTAAAGAGTTTAAGCCAAATTGACACTTCAACTCTGACCAGTAATGAGGGTAAAGCTCTATTTTCCCTTTTGTATTCTATTGCTCTGGACAAAAATTATGTGGATGTGGAATCAGATTCTTTGATTGCGCGGGCTGTTGATTATTATTCTCTCAGGGGAGATAAGTACCACAGGTTCTTGTGCTTTTATTATCTGGGGCGGGTGTATGAGAATGCCGGCACGTTCGATGATGCGATGGAATCATACTTACGGGCAGAATCATTTCTGAACGATTCGGTTCCAGATGAATATAAGGCAAGAATGTATTCTCATAAGGCAAGAGTGTATTTTAAACAATTTGCTCTGGACCGAGCCCTTGAGGAGACTCTTAAATCTAAAGAGTATGCTGCCAAGGTCGATAACCCCTTATTCTATATACGCAATTCACTGGATGTCGCATCGCTCTGCACCACCAAAGGAAACTATCAGGCAGCAGCAGATGAATTGGACAATTTAAATGAATGGATGTCTCTGCGCGGGGTTCAAAAGCCACTCGAGTATTACGACTCACGGCTACGCATTGCCCTTGCCGACTCTATGGAGGTTAAAGAATCGCTTCTGGAACGCTGCACGGAATACTGTAATGCATGTGATTCAAGCAACATTTCTCCTAACTACATGCTGGTGTCCAAGGTAATGTCAGCGGTTGGGCTACAAGAGAATGCAAAACAAGCTCTTGGACTGTATGAGCTTCCAGCATCAAGTTCCGATTTTGACAAAATAGTGTACTATGACCAGCTTGCCGACATCCTTGCGTCTGAAGGCGATTATGAGCGCGCTTACGAGGCGGAGAAGACATACGAGACCTACTTTGAAAAAGTCAATATTGACATCTTCAATAACGATGTACGCTTTCTTGAGGAACGACATAATAATGCTATCCAGGCTGAGAAAAGTCTCCGGTTAAGAATTGGTATGTGGGCTCTTATTGCGTTGCTGTTGGTGAGTATCACTATTGTAGTTGTTGTATACAAAAGAAAGGAAAAGCATTACAAACAAGCTGTATCGGAAGCTCGCGCAGAATATAGTTTTATCAGTGAAATAGTTAATGGGAATAGCTCCATGGCCTTCCGCGATACGCTAAACGGGCGGCTGGATGCTTTGAGGCCGTATTTATATTCCGACAGAATAACACCCTCGACCTTTAGAGCACGAAAAGATATAGATAGCATCGACGTAGGGCGGAAAGAAATGCTCAAGTCAATTGGAATGATCTACGCCTTATCGTATCCGGTTTTTACTTCACGATTAGTTAACTATGGTTTGAGCGCCGAGGAGGTAGGGCTATGTGCCCTATATGTCTGCGGCTTCTCCAGTAAAGAGATGAAGGACTATCTACATACCGGCAGCATACTCCATATTAACGGGAGCATACGCAAAAAAATTGGTGAATCTGTTGACGGTATGAAGCTTAATACTTGGTTGAACAAGTTATTTAGCGAATCCTAACAGCTCTCCTCCACGTTCCAGACGAAGGCGCGGAGACCAAGGTCGGGGGTGGCCTCGTCCTTGGCTTTAAGGGAGGCGAGGTCAAGCGAGTTGCGATACAACTCCACGGGAGCCTGCCTCCGCGTACGTGACCTCCGCGAGAGGGAAGAAATCATCTGATACCTTAGCCTGCCTCCTCCTCGCTATTTAGCCAGCAGTTCCGTGAGGTTGAACCATTCGGATCGGGTGCCGTTGAGGCCGCCCACTATGCCTATGCCGTCATGGACATTTGTGTAGGTGAAGTTGGGTGGCGACAGGCCGAGGTTGGAGAGCATATTGAAGTTGCCCAGATACTGTGCTTTGCAGTAATTGTACAGTTCTTCGCTCAGGCGGAAGACCTCGAGCTGGAGCTTGCTCTCGCCGCCCAGGAGCAAGACTATCGGGGACTCCCCGTCCCAGTCTTTCAGGAAGCTCAGGTCGTCGGGGGTGAAGTCTATGCCCACCGAACCGGTAAAGGCCGAGCCGTCCAGGGAATTGATGTAGAACGAGTAGCTGTCGGAGTCGAACATCTTGCTGCCAAGGAGTACCATAGGCTCGCTGCTGAAGGAGATCTCTCCCAGCAAACCGTTGGTATACTGTATGTTGGCAAAGGCGTCGAGGTCGAGGGAATTAAGGTCTGAGGTGGTGGCCAGCTGGCCGGGGAAAATGTAGGTATCAACCACCAGGGTATCGATTTCCAGATCCGGGATGGGGAAGGGGAAGGCCTTGGTAAAGGGCTTGTCTCCCTCTTCCTGCTCTTCCTCATTGTCGCCGTCGGTGTAGATATAGGGCGTGTGAGCGGTTATTGTGGTGGTTTTTACCACCGCCTTGAGTCCATAGTACTCTCCATCGTCCACAGCTTTGTCGAGCTTGACCGTTACTCGTACCGCCTCGGACGAATCGGGCATCTCCACCCTCTCGAAAGTCGTCTCCACAATGCTTGGCTTGGGCGGGATAACGGTCCTGGCGTGGGCTGTCTTGACATCTTTCCCTCCTAGGGCTAGGTCAATAACGTCTCCGCTCTTAAGTTCCGAAGGCGCCTGGGCCAAGGCGATCCGGCAGTTTCCGCCGTAATTGAACCACCCGTTCTCATCAATCTCTTCTGATGATGGATACCGTATGTCAGCTGCTTTGCCGTTGACGTTTACCGAGAGGCTGGAGCCGCTGAAATCGTACGAAACTTCTCCTTCCTTCCCGTACGCAGGCTCGGCATAAGCTATCATCATTACCGACGACTCCGGCGAGGGCAGGTACTGCACGTACATCTTGGCCTCCGATATCTTGTCGAGGTCGAAATGGATCTCGCAGGCCGGAGCGCAAAGCAGCAGGACGCACGCAATTACTGGATAGAGAAACCTTTTCATAGCCGTCAGAATTTATATCCTACGCTCAAGGTGGGGATGATGGGCACGAGTCCGTAGGCAAGGCCGTAATAATTGCCCTTGCTGTCGGTGTCGAGCATTGCGAACGATGCATTCAGGTGGTTGTACACGTTGTAGATGCTCAAGTTGAAGTTCCACCGGTGACCTTTGCGGTTGTAGGTGCTGTAGTCGATACCCACGTCGAGCCTGTGATAGTCGGGCAGCGGGGTGTTGTACGGCGACTCGAAGAGCATAGGCGAAGTGGCTCTCTCGTAAGCGATTACGTGACTGGGGAAGGTGACGCGGTTGCCGCTGTGGTAGTTCCAGTTAAAGAAAAGGTTCCAGTGCTTGCCCGGCTTCCAGCTGCCCACAAGGTTGATTTTGTGGCGGTTGTCGTTGCGGTCGGGGAAGGCGAAGGGGTAGTATGCCATAAATGTCCGCCAGGTCCAGCTGAGTGTATAATAGGCCGACAGTTCCAGCTTGGGGCCGGCATAAGTGCCTTCGAATTCCAGTCCGTACGAGCGCCCGTTGCCCGGGGTGAACGACTTCTCCCAGTTAACCAGGGGAGGGTAGAAGGCATTGGCTCCGTTATATGCGAGCATATTGTGCATAGTCTTGTACCAGCCTTCGAGGTTGATCTTGAAGCGCCCCGGAGTAAAATACAGGCCGCCGGCAATCTGGTCCGACATCATAGGCCCCGCTCCGGTGGTGGAAGGCATCCAGCTGTTGGTGGGCAGCTCGATGTACATTGCCGACACAAGGTGAGCATACTGGCTCATACGGGTGTACGATAACTTGGCGCATATATCCCTGGTGATGAGCCATTTGAGCGCCGCCCTCGGCTCCAGGCGCGCCCAGGCTCTCTGGCCGGTGGCAAACAGCGAGGTGCGCACTCCCGCGTTGAGGGTGAAGTTGTAGGCAAGGAACATTTCGTCCTCAAAGTAGAGCGCCGGCTCGAATGCATCGTATTCGCCGCCCACGGTATTGGAGTCTTCCTGGGCAGGCATACCGGGAAAGCTCTGGCTCTGCTTGTACTCCCTGGTGGTTTTGTAATGATGATATACTGCGGTGGCGCCGAAACGCATATGGTGAGAGTCGTTGGGATAGTAGTCGAAGTCGTACTTGAATCCGGCGTCGGACACCGCGCAGATATTGTCGTCCTGCATCTTCATACCCACGGTGCCGGCGTCGTTAACGTTGACGAAATCGAAGCCGTAGCCCACGTCCGAGCCGCTTCTGCTATAATAACCGATGAGCTTGCCTTTAAGCCTGTCGGCGTATTTGTAGTCCCAGTTGGCCGACAGTGCCAGGGTGCCCCAGGTGCTGCCCACGTCCAGGTCCATATTCTGGAAGGCGTCGGTCTGCTCCAGCCCGGCCACAAGCTTGTCCCGGCCCCAGTAAGCAATGATGTTGCCCTTGCTGCGGGGCGAGAAGACGTGGGTGATGCGGGCGTTGAGGTCCTGCATCGAGTAGCTGCCGCGTGCTTTGGGATTGTTGTTGTTCTTGTGGTTGGCGTAGGCGATGGCGGGAATGGTCACCACGTCCATCCACGAGCGCCTGAGGCCCACGTTGAACGAAGTCTTGTTCTTGATTATCGGCCCTTCCACTTGTATGCGCCCGTCGATCAGGCCCAGCGAGAAGTTGCCGTGATACTCGCTCATATTGCCCTCGGAGGTCTCCACGTCCACTACCGACGAGAGCCTTCCGCCGTAACGGGCCGGGAAGCCGCTCTTGTAGAAGTCGAGGTTGTCCACCACATCGGTGTTGAAACTCGAGAAGAGTCCTCCGAAGTGGGTGATATTGTACAGCGGCACACCGTCGAGGAGGAAGAGATTGTCGTTGCCGTCTCCGCCGTGTACGTACAGGCCGCTCATGAGTTCGTTGCCTGCAGCCACGCCCGGAAGGGTCTGCAATTGTTTTATGATGTCGGGTGAGCCGAAGAGGGCGATTCCGCTGCGGAGCTTTTCTCCGTCGATATGCATCAGGCCGGTCTGGGTGGTGTTGCGCATCTTTTCCTTGACCGCAGTCACGCGGGCGCTGTCGAGCGTGTCGCGGCGCTCCACCACCTGTGCGCAGACGCTTGCGGCCGTCAGGAAGGCGGCCGCAAACGAAAGAACTATATGCCTGAATATGCGCACTATTTGTTAACCTGGAAACGGGTGTTGCCCGTGGCAAAGAAATCTACTATCTGGCGGGCGGCGGCAAGGCCGGCGTTGATGTTGGCCTCGGCGGTCTGGGCGCCCATCTTTTTGGGCGTGGCAAACACCCTCAGGCCGAACTTCTCCTGCAGGGCCGCATAGTTGTCCGGCATTACGTCGGTAATGTATTTAAGGTCGGGACGCTCTTCAAGTGCCTTCTCAAGTCCCTGCTCGTCAATGACTTCCTTGCGGGCGGTGTTGACCAGCGTGGCTCCCTTGGGCATACGGGAGATAAGGTCGTAGCCTATGCTTCTGATGGTAGAAGGCAGCGCCGGGATGTGGATGGAGAGGTAGTCGCTGCCAGCGTAGAGTTCCTCGACCGAGTGCACGGGCTCTGCTCCGCCGGCCACAATCTGCTCATCTTTAAGGAAGGGGTCGAGCGCACTGACGCTCATCCCGAGAGCCTTGGCCTTTGCTCCCACAAGGCGGCCCACAGCGCCGAACGCCTGGACTCCAAGCCTCTTGCCGGCAATCTCGCTGCCGGTGGCGGGGGTGAACTGGGTGCGGGCCATATAGATCATCAAGGCCACGGCCAGCTCGGCCACCGCATTGGAATTCTGGCCGGGGGTGTTCATTACCACAATGCCGCGTTCGCTTGCGGCGGCAAGGTCCACGTTGTCGTATCCTGCGCCGGCCCGTACCACTATCTTAAGCTTGGGCGCGGCTGCGATAACCTCGGCGGTGACCTTGTCGGAGCGGATGATCATAGCCTCCGCATCGGCCGCGGCGGCCACCAGATCTTCCTGGGCGGGATATTTTTCAAGCAGGACAACGTCGTGTCCGGCAGCAGTGAGAATATCTTTAATCCCATTGACGGCAGCGGCCGCAAAGGGCTTCTGGGTTGCTACAAGTACTTTCATATCTCTTAAATGTGAAGTTTTTCAAATTCTTGCATACACGCTACCAGGGCCTCTACGTCTTCCTGGGTGCAGGCATTGTAGAGCGATGCGCGGAAGCCGCCCACGGAGCGGTGTCCCTTGATGCCTATCATACCGCAGTTCTTTGCGAATGCGAGGAACTCGTCCTGCAGCTCTTCGCGGCCCTCGGCCATTACGAAGCAGACGTTCATAATGGAGCGGTCTTCCTTGTCGGCGGTGCCGCGGAACAGCGAATTGCGGTCAATCTCGGCGTACAGGGTGGCGGCCTTCTTCTCGTCGATGGCGTGGATGGCGTCGATTCCGCCTATGCCCTTGAGCCACTTGAGGGTCTCGTTCATCACGAAGATGCTGAACACCGGGGGAGTGTTGAACATAGATCCCTTGTCGATGTGGGTGCGCAGGTCCAGCATGGTGGGGATGTAGCGGCTCACGCGCCCGAGCAGGTCCTTCTTGACGATGAAGAAAGTCACGCCTGCAGGGCCCGCGTTCTTCTGGGCGCCGCCGTAAATCATAGCGTACTTGCTCACATCGACCTTGCGGCTGAGGATGTCGGAAGACATATCGGCGATGAGGGGCACGGGACAGTCGCAGTCGGTCTTGATTTCGGTGCCATATATGGTATTGTTGGTGGTAATGTGCAGGTAGTCAATGTCGGTGGGAATGTCGTATCCCTTGGGGACGTAGCAGTAGTTGCGGTCTTTGGAGCAGGCGATTGCATAGGCCTCGCCCAGGCCCTGGGCCTCTTTGAGCGCCTTGTGGGCCCATACGCCCGTGTCGAGGTATGCGGCCTTCTTCTCGAGGAAGTTCATAGCGACATAGAGGAAGCCGAGGCTGGCTCCGCCGCCAAGGAACACTACTTCGTAGTCGTCGGGAATATTGAGAAGCTCTTTCCAGAGGGAGCGGCATTCTTCCATCGTGGCCTCCCATTCTTTGGTGCGGTGAGAGATGGAAATAAGGGATACTCCGGTACCTTTGAAGTCTTTGAGGGCTTCGATTGAACGGTCGATCGCTACCTGGGGAAGGAGGCAGGGACCAGCATTGAAAACGTGAACTTTTGACATACTGTTAGGTTATTATGCGGCGGTGGTGTCTAGCTCCGCCATTGTTGTTTTACAAACATTTGGCAAATGTACAGATTGTGCCGGTTCTTTCCAAAAATTCTTCCTTCAGGGTGTCCCTGACGCGTACTTCCAGAGAGCAGGAAGTGCCGAAGTCGCGGTTGCGCTGCGGGAGGTCGAGATCTTTGATTACTTTCATCACCTGTGGCATACGCTCATAGCCGAAACCGATGCTGTACCAGCTGCCGGCTATCTTTTCGATGACAGTGGCCTGCGAAAGGGCGTCGGCGGTGGAAGTCTTGTATGCACGTATGAGCCCGGGGACCCCCAGTTTGATGCCGCCGAAATAGCGGATTACCACTACAAGCACGTCGCTCAGGCCGGCCGAATCAATCTGCCCCAGGATGGGGCGGCCGGCGCTGCCGGAGGGCTCTCCGTCGTCGTTGGCGCGGAAGCTGTCGCCCTTGGGCCCGATGCGGTACGCGTAGCAGTGGTGGCGGGCGTCGTGGTATTCTTTTTTGAGCGAATCCACAATGGCTTTCACCTCCTCTTCCCCCTCTACGGGATAGGCTTTGGCTATGAAGCGGCTGCCAAGCTCCTTGTACAAACCATCGGAGGGAGAGGAAATACTTTTATAAATATCGCTCATTTCACTCCAAATTTAGTTATTTATTTTTATCTTCGCATACTGATTCGATGAAAAGACTATTATGGTGTATACTTACAGAGTTACCCTTGAGGGGATTAAAGGATTCTACAGAGTGTATAAAGTGAGCGGGGACCATTCTCTCTACACGTTTCACAAGCGTCTTCGCGCCGACCTTGAATTCACAGTTGACCAGCCCATATTGTTCAAAGCCTTCGACGCCAAAGGCGAGGTGGCCGCGCGCTACGCCCTCCAGGACCTCGGCTCCGGCACCGTGGACGCAGTATCCATCGCCCAGACCGTTGCCGACGGCATAGTCAAGTTCGTCTATTTCTACGATATAGCGGCCCGCAAGAGCGTCACCATCACCCTTGAAGGAGAGGAGCGCGGCACCGTTTCCGCTCCCACCATCGTTGACACCAAGGGTCCCGTCCCCCTTGAATTCGAAAACGGCTACGTAGCCTTCGAAGACCTGCCCCAGCAGCAGCGCAAGATCCCCGGCCTCGGCCTTGTGGACGGGGACGACGACGATGATGACGAAGACGACGAGGACCCCGAAGACGAAGACAAAGAAGAAGAGGAAATCATCTACGACGAGAAGGAATAGGCCGGGCTAAATCGGCCTTTTCACTTCCAGTGTTTGTTTTGTCATTTTTTATTCGTATCTTGGGGATATAAAATTGATAACCCAATGGTACGAGTAAAACCCTTTGCAGCTCTCAGACCTCCCAAAGATATTGTGACCGAGGTGGCTGCACCCCCTTATGATGTTCTTAATTCAGAGGAAGCCCGCCAGATGGCAGGTCCCAAGTCGCTTCTCCACATCACCAAACCCGAGATAGACTTCGAACCCATAGCGGACGAGCACTCCCAGATAGTTTACGACAAGGCGGTCGAGAATTTCCGCCTCTGGCGCGAGAGAGGCTGGCTCCAGCGTGATCCGGCGCCTTGTTATTACGTATATGCCCAGACTATGGACGGCCGCACCCAGTATGGCCTCGTGCTTTGCGCCCACACCGACGACTACGCCTCCGGCATCATCAAAAAGCACGAGCTTACCCGCAAAGACAAGGAGGACGACCGTATGATCCACGTCCGCATCCAGAACGCCAACATAGAGCCGGTGTTCTTCTCTTACCGCGACAAGCCGGAGCTCAACGAAATAGTTGCCAGGGCGGCCGCAGGCCCCTCGGAATACAAATTCACCGACGAGAACGGTTTCGGACACGAGTTCTGGGTCATCGACGACCCGGCCACCGTGGAGCGCATCACCCGGATATTCACCACGAGCGTAGATGCATTCTACGTGGCTGACGGGCATCACCGCACCGCGGCCGCGGCACGCGTGGGAGCCGAAAAGAAGGCGCAGAACCCCAATCATACCGGCAACGAAGAATACAACTACTTTATGGCCGTGTGCTTCCCCGAGAGCCAGCTCAAGATAATCGACTACAACCGCGTGGTCAAAGACCTTAACGGTCTGGACCCTAAAGACTTCTTCAAGGCCCTGGAAGAAGATTTCATCGTAGAATGCAAGTGCGACTGCACCAAAGACGGGGGCGAATGCAGCTGCGAGTACCCTTGCCACTGCAAGTGCTCGGAGATCTATCACCCCTGCGGCCTGCATAATTTCTCTATGTACTTCGAGGGCGTATGGTACAGCCTTACCGCCAAACCCGGCCGTTACGACGACACCGACCCCATAGGGGTGCTGGACGTCACCATCCTCAGCCGCCTGGTGCTGGACAAGATACTGGGCATCAAAGACCTCCGCACCGACAAGCGCATCGACTTCGTGGGCGGTATCCGGGGCCTGGGCGAGCTCGCCCGCCGCGTTGACAGCGGCGAGATGAAAGTCGCATTCGCCCTTTATCCGGTAAGTATGAAGCAACTGCTCGACATTGCCGACAGCGGCCAGATTATGCCGCCCAAGACGACGTGGTTCGAGCCCAAGCTCCGTTCCGGACTCGCCATTCACACCTTAGACTAAAAACCCGATGACAGTAGATTCCGCCACCATCCACAAGACTCTCAAGGAATTCTTTGGATACGATATGTTCAAAGGAGACCAGGAGCGTGTGATACGTCACCTCCTCGACGGGGGCGACGCCTTCGTGCTTATGCCCACTGGCGGAGGAAAGTCCCTCTGCTACCAGCTCCCGGCCATCCTCACGGATGGGACGGCAATCGTCATCTCGCCCCTCATCGCCCTGATGAAGAATCAGGTTGACTTGCTTCGCGGGTTCGAGGCTGGGACGGGAACCATAGCCCACTTCCTCAATTCGTCGCTCAGCAGGGTGCAGATTGACGAAGTGAGGGCGGATCTGCTGAGCGGGAAAACCAAAATACTGTACGTAGCGCCCGAATCGCTCACCAAAGAAGAGAATGTGGCGCTGCTGCGTGATGTCAAGATATCTTTCTATGCCGTGGATGAGGCGCACTGTATCTCCGAGTGGGGGCACGATTTCCGCCCTGAGTACCGCCGCATCCGCGCCCTGGTGGACGAGATTGGCCGCAGGCCCATAATAGCGCTCACCGCCACCGCTACGCCCAAAGTGCAGAGCGACATACTCAAGAACCTGGGCATCCAGGGCGCAGCCGTGTTCAAGTCGTCGTTCAACCGCCCCAACCTCTATTACGAAGTGCGGGACAAGCAGGACGTTGACAGGGATATGATCAAATATATCAAGCAGAACCCCGGCAAGTCCGGCATAGTTTACTGCCTGAGCCGCAAGAAAGTTGAGGAGATTGCCCAGCTGCTGTGCATCAACGGCATAAAGGCGCGCCCGTACCACGCAGGGCTTGACGCCAAGACCAGGGCCGAAAACCAGGACGCCTTCCTCTCGGAAGAGATCAACGTCATCGTGGCCACCATAGCCTTCGGAATGGGTATCGACAAGCCCGACGTGCGCTTCGTCATCCATTACGACATTCCCAAGAGCATCGAAAGCTACTATCAGGAGACCGGACGTGCCGGCCGTGACGGCAAGGAGGGCCGCTGCATCGATTACTACAGCTATAAAGACATACAGAAGCTGGAGAAGTTTATGCAGGGCAAGCCCGTGTCGGAGCAGGAGATCAGCCGCCAGCTCCTGGGCGAGGTGGTGGCTTACGCCGAGTCAAACCAGTGCCGGCGCAAACTGCTGCTCAATTACTTCGGCGAGGATTACCTGCCCGACAACTGCGGTGCCTGCGACAACTGCGTGCATCCCAAGCCCGTCTTTGACGGCCGCGAGCAGATGTGCCTGGTACTCAAGCTCATAGAGTCGCTGCCCGAGCATTTCAAGATAGAACATCTGGCCGGCATCCTTACCGGAGCGTCGAGCGCTATGATAAAGTCGTACAAGCACGACACCCTGCCCCTGTACGGCAAGGGCTCCGACCATTCCGAGAAGTTCTGGTGCACCGTCATCCATCAGGGGCTCATCCTGCATCTGCTTGAAAAAGAGATAGAGAGTTACGGTCTCATTGCGGTTACGCCCAAGGGACGCGAGTTCCTCGCCCGTCCTCACGAACTTATGATGGTGGAAGACAGGGTGTTCACGGGCGGAGACGCTTCGGAAGACGATGACGACGAGGAAACCCTCGCCGCCAATGCCGCAATGCGCGGCGGAGGCTCGGGCGACCCGGTGCTCCTCGCTATGCTCAAAGATCTGCGCCGCGACGTGGCCGCCAAGCGGCACCTGCAGCCCTGGGTTGTGTTCGGCGACCCCGCCCTGGACGATATGTCCATACTGTATCCCATCACCATCGAGGAGCTCAAGGGATGCCAGGGCGTGGGCGAGGGCAAGGCGCGCAAGTTCGGCGCCGAATTCGTGGACCTCATTCGCAAGTATGTAGAAGAGAACGAGATATCCCGTCCGGACGACTTTATCGTCAAGTCTGCTCCAAGCAAGTCGGCCAATAAGATTTTCATCATCCAGAGCATCGACAAGTGTATGTCGCTTGAAGATATTGCAGCAGCCCGCGGCCTGGATATGGATGAACTGATGACCGAGATAGAGGCCATAGTCTCCACCGGCACGTCGCTCAATCTTAACTACTACATCCGGGAGGTTCTGGACGACGACATAGTGGAAGAAATCTACGACTACTTCAAGGAGGAGGCGTCTTCCGACTCCCTTGCCGACGCCGTGGCCGCGCTGGGCGACGATTACGACGAAATGGAAATACGCCTGGTGCGCATCAAGTTCTTGTGTGAGATAGCATCGTGATTCCGCAGGATACAGTATCGCTTATCCTCGACACAGCCAGGATTGAAGATGTGGTGGGGGACTTCGTGACGCTCAAGCGCCGCGGGGCCAATTATGTGGCCTGCTGCCCCTTCCACAACGAAAAGACTCCCTCGTTCTACGTTTCCCCCTCGAAGGGAATATATAAATGCTTCGGTTGCGGCAAGGCTGGCTCCGCTGTGGGCTTTGTGATGGAGCACGAGCACTGCTCGTATGTGGAGGCGCTGCGATGGCTGGCAGCAAAGTATCATATCGAGATAGTCGAAGAAGAAGAGAGCGCCGAAGAGATTGCCCGCAGGCAGCGCCGCGAGAGCCTTCTACTGGTGTCGGAGTTCGCCCAGAAGTTCTTTGCTTCACAGCTCCAGACCCCGGAGGGCCGCGCCGTGGGCCTGGAATACTTCCGCAAAAGGGGCCTGGAAGATGGCACCATCGCCCGCTTCGGGCTGGGATGGGCCCCTTCGGGCAAGACCGCGCTGGTGGACGCCGCCATCGCTGCCGGCTATAAGATGGAATACCTTCTGGCCGCAGGGCTGGCCGTACAGCACGAGGACGGCAGCGTGACTGACAAGTTCCGCGAGCGGGTGATGTTCCCCATCCATTCGGTAAGCGGCCGGGTGCTGGCCTTCAGCGGGCGCACCCTTCACGCCGACAATCCCGCCAAGTACGTCAACTCGCCGGAAACCGAAATCTACATCAAGAGCCGCAACCTGCTGGGAATCTGGTTCGCCAAGGCTGAAATAGCACGCAGCGGCAAATGCATACTGGTGGAGGGCAATGTGGATATGGTCACCCTGCATCAGCTTGGAATCACCAACGTGGTGGCTTCCTGCGGCACTTCGCTTACGGTCGAGCAGATCCGCCTCATCCACAAGTTCACCGACAACGCCACCATAATGTACGACGGCGACAGCGCCGGTATCCACGCCGCCCTGAGGGGGATCAACCTCTTCCTGGCGGAGGGCCTGAACGTGAAGATTGTGCTGCTGCCCGACGGGGAAGACCCCGATTCCTTCGCCCGCAAGCACACCCTGGCGGAGATGCAGGAGTTTATAGCATCCGGCGAGCGTGATTTCATAGAGTTCAAGACCGACCTGCTGCTCTCCGATGCGGGCTCCGATCCGCTCAAGAAGGCGGAACTGATAAATGACATTGCCGATACCATAGCCCAGATTCCCGACCCTGTCAAGCGCTCGGTGTATGTAGATACGGTGGCCCTGCGTTTCGGCATAGAATCTTCCATCCTCTTCCAGCGTATCCTGAATGACCGCAAGCGTATGCAGGAGGAGGCGATACGGCAGAGGCAGCGGGAGGAACGGTCCTATAACGATGGCTCCGAATCCAATTCCGGGGCCCAAAACATTGGGGAAAAGGGCCCCGGAACAGGATCCGGAGCCAATTGGCAGGAACCGTCTCCCGGCGGCGAGGAGTACTTCGAGAACCGCATTCTCGCTCCCGCCGAACAGGACCTGCTGTATTATCTTATGACCTATGGCACCGAGCCGCTCGAATTCGAGAGCGATTCGCCCTACTATTCCGGCACCGAGGAGGAGAAACCCACTGTGGCCGATTTTATCCGCGAGGCCCTGGAAGCGGACGACTGCTCGTTTGCCAATACCCCCTACAGAGCCCTGTACGAGGCTTATTTTGACTTGTACGACAAGGGGCTGCACCAGGAAGAAATCCTTAAAACCATACTCAACGGTACCGACCGCCGCCTGGCCGACCTGGCGGCCCGCTTCTCCACCCGCAAGTATCAGCTCACCGTGCACGATTTCGAGGCGTCGCTTACATCCACCGCCACCGTGCTCTCGGCCGGCGTGCCCAAAGCCATACTGGTGTATGCCGAACGCCGGGTGTACAACCGGCTCGAGGAGATACGCAGGAGCCTCCGTACCCTGGCTCCCGACGCCCAGATGGCGGCCCTGCAGGAGATGGTCAAGCTCCAGACCGCCCAGAAGCGCATAAACCGACGAATAGGAAGAGACAAAAAAGAATTAATATGACACAAAAGAAAAGAACACTTGTTACTTGTGCCCTGCCGTATGCCAACGGCCCCGTGCACATAGGCCATCTGGCGGGCGTTTATGTGCCCGCCGACATCTACGTGCGCTACCTGCGTATGTGCGGAGAGGACGTGCTGTACGTGTGCGGCTCCGACGAGCACGGCGTGCCCATTACCATCAAGGCACGCGAGCAGGGATGCACCCCTCAGGACATAGTTGACCGCTACCACAGCATCATCCGCGACTCTTTCAGCGGACTGGGCATCAATTTCGATATTTACGGCCGCACCTCCTCCAAAGTGCACGCCGAGGGCGCTTCGGAATTCTTCCGACGTCTCTACGACAAGGGCTGCTTTGTCACCCGTGAGAGCGAGCAGTACTACGACCCGGAGGCCCGCACCTTCCTCGCCGACCGCTACATAGTTGGAACCTGCCCCAAGTGCGGCAACCCCGGAGCCTACGGTGACCAGTGCGAGAAATGCGGCAGCACCCTCAGCCCCGAGGAGCTCATCGACCCGCACTCCAAACTCAGCGGTGCCGCTCCCATAAAGAAGAAGACCACTCACTGGTACCTGCCTCTGCAGGACTACGAGCAGTGGCTCCGCGAGTGGATACTCGAGGGGCACAAGGAGTGGCGTACCAATGTTTACGGTCAGGTGAAGAGCTGGCTGGACGGCGGCCTGCAGCCGCGTGCCGTCACCCGCGACCTCGACTGGGGCGTTCCCGTGCCCGTAGAAGGTGCGGAGGGCAAGGTGCTCTATGTGTGGTTCGACGCTCCCATAGGCTATATTTCCAACACCCGTGAGCTGCTGCCCCAGAGCTGGGAGAAGTGGTGGAAGAGCGACGAAACGCGCCTGGTGCATTTCATCGGCAAAGACAATATCGTCTTCCACTGCATTGTGTTCCCCTCGATGCTCAAGGCCTACGGCGACGGATACATACTGCCCGAGAACGTGCCCGCCAACGAGTTCCTCAATCTGGAGGGAGACAAGATATCCACGTCCCGCGGCTGGGCGGTATGGGCTCACGAATTCCTGCGCGACTTCCCCGGGAAAGAAGATGTGATGCGTTATGTGCTCACTGCCAACGCTCCCCAGACTGCCGACAACGACTTCAGTTGGAAGGACTTCCAGACTCGCAACAATTCCGAGCTGGTGGCTATATTCGGCAATTTCGTGAACCGGGCTATAGTGCTCACGCATAAGTACTTCGGGGGCAAGGTGCCCGCCTGCGGCACTCTTCTTGACGTTGACAAGGAGGTGCTTGCGGCCATTCCTGCGCTCAAGGCGTCGATGGAGAAGAACCTCGAGGAATACCGTTTCCGCGAGGCTCTCAAAGACGCAATGGGCATCGCTCGCGAGGGCAACAAGTACATCTCCGACACCGAGCCCTGGAAGGTGGCCAAGACCGACCTTGACCGTACCGCCACCATCCTTAACATCTGCATACAGATCTGCGCCGACCTGGCCGTTGCTTTCGAGCCTTTCACTCCCTTTGCGGCCGAAAGGCTTCGCGCTATGCTGGGAGTGAGCCTGAATGCCGGAGAGGACCATCGCCACGGCGAGGCCGTTACCGTGAATACCTACACCGAGGGCGAGGGCCGTGCCCTTCATACCGGCGTGAAGCCTGCCCCCGGCACCATAGTGCTTGACTGGGAGCTGCTGGGCAGGCCGCAGATTATTCCTGCGGGCCACGTGATAGGGGAGCCGGAGCTGCTCTTTGCCAAGATAGAAGACGAGCAGATCCAGGTCCAGCTTGACCGTCTGGACGCCATCCGCGCCGAGAGGGCCGCCCGCGAGAAGGCCGAGGCCGCAAAGCAAGTCGCCCCCCAGAAGGACGAGTGCACTTTCGAGGACTTCGAGAAGATGGATATCCGCACCGCCACCGTGCTGGAGGCCGAGCGGGTGCCCAAGACCGATAAGTTGCTCAAACTCACCATCGACACTGGTATCGACCGGCGCGTCATCGTGTCCGGCATCGCGGAGTTTTACGCTCCCGAAGATATGGTGGGCAAGCAGATATGCATCCTTGCCAACCTCAAGCCCAGGGTGATTCGCGGCATCGAGAGTCACGGTATGATACTGATGGCAAAGCAGGGTGACGGCAAGATGAGTTTCATTACGCCGCAGGAACTTGTGAGCAATGGCGCGCAGGTGGGTTAGTGTTCTGTTCGTTATTGTGCTGGCCTGGGCTTCTGAGCTCCGGGCCCAGGATGCGTACGACGAGTGGAAGGGTTTGTATCATCCGTATGTGCCGAGGGCGGAAGGGCACACGCGCACTCCGCGCGGATATAAGCCATTCTATATCAGTCATATAGGCCGTCACGGCAGCCGCTATCCGGTTAATCCGGCTTATGTGGGCAACGGCCTTGAGCCGCTCCGCCGGGCCGACTCGCTGGGACTCCTGACACCCACGGGCAAGCGTGTGCTGCAGGGCTTTATCCAGCTCGACAGCGTCTCGCAGGGAACTTACGGGCTCATTACTGAACTTGGCGCCAGCGAGCAGAAGGGCATAGCCCTCCGAATGGCGGAACGCTATAGGGGAGTATTCCGCCAGAAGGGCCGTGACAGTGTATCCTGCTACTCTACCCATAAGCAGAGGGCCATCTTGTCTATGACCAATTTCGGCGCCGCCCTCTCTTCGAAGGCTCCCCGGATGCATATCGGCTTTATGGCCGGCGAGAAGTATTACGACATTATGTGCCGCGAGGAGCTTGCCGCCCCGGGCATCAAGGCGGGGTCGCGCAAGTCCGATGCCGCTATGAAGGAACAGTTTGATTATCAGGCCTTTTACTCGCGTATATTCACTGACCCCATTGAGGCCCGCAAATGCTTCAAGAGCGACCGCCTGATGGCCGAGACCTGCGTCACCAACGGTTCCGTGGCCAGTTATATAGGCATACAGGATATACTGCTCGGCTTGACTCCCGAAGAGTTCAATGTGGCCTCGGGCATCTACAATGCCAAGCAGTTTATGCAGCATTGCGGCAGCGCCGAGCAGGGGGAATGGCGTATGCACATAATGGACTGCCTGGTTCTTGAATTCATATCCCGCGCCGACGAGGCCCTGGCAGGGAGCCGCATTGCCGCCGACCTTCGCTTCAGCCACGACGTGGGGCTTATGCCCTTCTTCTCGCTCATCGGGCTCGAGGGATACGAGAAGAGGCTCTCGTTTGAAGAGGTAAACAATTGGTGGAACGCTACTTATATGATGCCTATGGCGGCCAATCTCCAGCTCATCTTCTACCGCGGACTCAAGGGGGATGTGATTGTGAAGGTGCTGTTCAACGAGGGGGAGAGTTCTTTCCCCGCTCTCGGCCCCGGGCCGTTCTACAGTTGGGACACTCTCCGCTCATACTTGCTTGAATGTGTTAACCAAAAATAAGATTATGAAAAAGTTTTTGCTGGCGTTTTTGTGCCTTAGTGTTCTGTGGGGTGTTGATGCTTATGCCGGAAAGGGCACGAAGCTGCGCCTTGTGTACTGGAATATCCAGAATGGTATGTGGGAAGGACAGACAGATGATTATCAGCGTTTTACCGATTGGGTAAAGGCCCAGAAGCCCGACGTGTGCGTGTGGTGCGAGGCCCAGCCCATCTACAAGACCGGGACTTACACCAAACTGGACAATATCGACCAGTGGCGTGCCGACAGCCTGATGACCATTATGTGGAAGCGCCTCGGCAAGCGTTACGGCCATAAATACGTGTATATCGGGGGCCACAGGGATAATTTCCCTCAGGTTATAACGTCGCGCTATCCCATCGAGACGGTTGACCGTATCACCGGCAACGCCGACACCCTGGTGAGCCACGGAGCAGGCTGGGCACGGATAAAGGTCGCCGGCAAACTGCTGAACATAGTAACCCTGCATACCTGGCCCCAGGCTTACGGATACAATGTCTCTCCTGACGACCGTGAGCGCAGCAAGGCGGCCAACGAGGGCGATAAGTTCCGCCGCGCCGAGATGGAGTATATCTGCCGTCATACCATAGGTACCGCGCCCGGCGCCGGGGACGAGTACTGGATGATGATGGGCGATTTCAACGCCCGCTCCCGCGTCGATAATTGGGTTTACCGCTATGCCGACGACGACACCAAACTCCTAGTCCACGACTACATCCGTGAGCACACTCCATACGTTGACATTATCCACGAGAAGGAGCCGATGAGCTTCTACTCGTCAACCGGAGGACATTCGCGCATAGATTTTGTATATTGTACCAGGCCGCTTGCCGGAGCCGTGGTAGAAGCGCATATCCACACCGACGCTTACACCCGGCCCGTCAAGAGCAAGGTGGTCACCAGCTTCTACGAGCCCTCCGACCACCGGCCCATTTTCGTTGACTTTGATTTAAAGCGCCTATGATTAGAAAGATAATCTTTGCAGTGCTATGCTCCCTTGGCTGCACTCTGGCCGCCGCCCAGGACTGGGGCGGGCGGTACAAGCTTCAGTTCGCCCAGGACGAAGCCGCCGATTATACCGGCGACCTGTATCTTGTTCCGCTGGGCCCCGAGCAGGCCGAATTCCTGCTTACGGTGGTCCACAAGGCAGGTGACACCATTGTGTACGACAGCACCGACGGCCCCGTCAGCCTGACCGACGGAAAGTTTGTCTGGCGTTTCCCGGGGGGCGATTTTGATTACACCCTCACTATGGAACTGTATCCCGAATCGGAAGGAGGAGTGCCTCTGGAGAATACCATCAGGGTGAGCGAAAAGGTGGGCTCCGGTGCTCCGCCCTACAATATCGACCTTGGCCCGGACGGCCTGTACCGCAGGGACCTGAGCTATTTTGTCGCCCCCAACGGCTATATGTACCACGCCGAGGGTGAACAGTGCGCCCTCGCGCTCGGCGGCATCTACAGCGGCAGGGTAGATCTTCCCGCCACCGTGGTGGGCCCCTTCGGCAAAGTGTTCACCGTGAGCGGCATAGAGTCCGATGCCTTTGCTTATTCACGTGCCCTGGGCCAGGTTACCATTGCAAACCCCGACCAGAGGGTGGCTCCGGGCGCCCTGACCTGGACCGAAATCCCATACGACTGGAACAAGATTGCAATGCCCTTCTTTGCGTATCCCTGCAAGTCCCGCGACCGCTTCGTGATCCCGTATTACGAAGGATTCAAGAGCCCCGAGAACAACTTCCAGTGGGTTATCTTCAAGCAGGGCGTAGCTCCCTCAAAGTTGAGCGGCAATACCATTGGCAAGGATAACGCCCTCTCCGGGAGGGTTGACCAGGCGTTCGACCGCACGATGGGAACGTTTTACACTCTCCAGATTCCCAAGGCCGAGATCAACAAGATGTTCCGCGGCTATGAAGCTATGGAGATAGAGGCTCTGGTGGCCGATATGGATTTCGTGGCCTTCCATACTTTCCCTCCTTTCAGCCGCTGGAAATTCCCCGAGAAGGTTCAGAATGCGCCCAAGGCGATAGTCAATCAGGTGGCCAGGAAATACGGCCGCGAAGTTATGTACAGCCGCAGGGTAGCCTGGCTGAGGGACGGATATGGTGAACTCGATCTGGTTGAGTTCCAGCACAAAAACCATCAGGCTATGGTGGTATTTGCCTGGATAATCGGAAATGATGTGGCTGCCACTTGCAGTCTCACCACCGAAATAGAGTCGGAATTCGATGATGTTGACGTGTGGAATGTGGATGATGACGGAACTTTCGGAATACCCGACGTGGTGACCATAGCCAAGGACCCTGAGGGGAACGTGATAATCTTCCTCGCCAAGAACTCTCCCGAGAGCATAAGCTGCTTCGCCCTGCGTCAGGTGGGCGACAAACTGGAGCGTATCGACTTCGACCAGTGGTACCGCTACATCGACATCAACTAAAGCGGCAGGGGGTAACTCAGAAATTGAGTTCTTCGCCTTTGTAGAAGTCGAGGAGCTTGGTTTGGTACAGGCACTGGTAACGGGCCTGGATGTGCTCTGATTCGGCGCGGAGCCAGGAGTTGCGGGCGTCGTTGTAGTCGGCTATGCCGGCTTTGCCCACCTTATATTTCTCTTCCGTGAGTTCGTAATGCTCGCGGGCGCTTTCGGCGCTCTGGCGGCTGCCGGTATATCGTGCCTGTGAGTTGACGGCGTTGTAATACGCCTGCTGGATCTCCTTGTAAAGCGATTTCTTGACGTTCTCGAGGTTGAGCTGCTGGCCGCGGTAGTTGATCTCGGCGTTGCGTACCTGGTTCCTTACCGAGAAGCGCTGGAAGATGGGGATGGACAGATTCACCCCTATGTACTGGCTGAAATTGTTCTTGAGCTGCTCTCCGAAGCTCAGGGACGGCATCTTGGAGTTGGTGTAATAGTTGGTGCCGAGCCCGCCGCTGAGCGACATCGAGGGAAGGTATCCGCCTTTGGCCCTGTCGATGCTCACCTTGGCCGACTCCACTCCCAGCCGTGCCGACTCTACCGCCGGTTTAATCTCTACGGCCTGGGCAAATATGGCCTCGGGACGCATCAGGAGCACTTCATCGACGTTTCCGACCTCGGGCGTTACGATGGAAAAGCCCTCGGGCGAGGGGAGTTCCAGGAGTTGCGAAAGCTCAAGTATTGAGATGTTCAGGTTCCCCTCGGCCTGTATTTCGCTCTGGGTGCTCTGGGCCAGGGTAGCCTGTTGGGCGGAAACCTCCGCCGAGCTTACCTTGCCGGCGTTGAGCCTCTCCTTTACCTGCTCGAGCAGCTGGGCGTCGTGCTCGCGCTGCTGGCGGGCCACCTTGAGGAGCTCCTGGTTGTAGAGTATCTGCACGTAAGCCTGGGCCACTGCAACCCTTATGTCGTCACGGGCTTTTTCGAGCTCGGCCGTGGCCGCTTCGAGGTTGAGCTTGCTGATTTTGATTCCGTTGCTGATGTCGAAGCCCTGAAAGATGGGAATGTCGCTTCCGAGGCTGAAAGAGGTGGAGGTGGTGTTGGAGTTGGAGTAGGTGTTGTCGGCGGTAAGACCGCGGCCGAACGACAAGTTCTCCGATGCTCCTCCGCTCAATGAGGGCAGGCGCCGGTTTTGTGCGGTATTGAGTTCCACCTCGCGCTGCTCGACGCCCAGGCTGCTTTGTTGCACGCTCAGGTTGTGCTCCAGAGCGTAATCGATGCACTGTTTCAGGCTCCAGGGGCCGCCTTGGGCACCTGCGGCAAAGCTGCATCCCACAAGGGCCAGACAAATGACTATCCTTCTCATTGTTTCTTCATCTTGTCAAAGTTGATGATACGGGTTCCCCTTACTATGTCCCCCTCCTTGAGGCCGCTCTTGACCTCGATGATGAGTCCGTCGCTCAGGCCGGTGGTAATAGGAACGCGGGTGTAGCCCTCGGCGCCCTTGAGGTACACGAAAGTACTGTCGGAGCTGAATTCCAAGGCGCTCTCGGGTATGGTAAGTACGCTGTCGGCGTGTTCGAGCACGATCTCGGCGTTGGCGCTGTAGCCCGAGCGTATCTTATGCTCGCCCTCGGAGTGGACGGCGGCCTTGATTTCGAACTGGTTGGCGCCGTTGTTCTCGACAGCCTTGGGAGAGATGTACTCCAGGGCGGCCTCGGCGCTGTAGTCGGGCAGGGCTCCGATGCTGATGTGGATGGGCATTCCTTCCACGAGCGAACCTACCTCGGTCTCATCGATGTTGCCGTCGAAAATGAGGTCGGACATATCGGCCACGGTGGCCACGGTGGTACCGTCGTTCATAGTGTTGGCCTGGATGACCGAGTTGCCCACCTTGACGGGAATGTCGAGTATAAGTCCGGTGATGGTGGAGCGTACCAGGGTGGAGCTCCCGGTGGTGTTGCGGGACGACACGCCGTCGCGTATGACCTCCAGCGACTCCTGCGCGGCGGCTTGTTCTTCCTGGGCCTGGTTGTAGGCCTGGAGTACCTGGTCGAACTCTTCGTCGCTCACCAAATGCTTGTCGTACAGCGACTTCTCGCGCTCGTAATTGGTCTTGGCCTGCTTGAGATTGATCTCGGCAAGGCGCACGCGGCTCTGGGCGGAGCTGAGCGAGTTCATATCGGGGATGACCCGCAGCTTGGCGATCACATCTCCCTCCTTGACCATCTGCCCGGCTTCTTTGCGGAGCTCGGATATGATGCCGTTGATCTGCGGTTTGATGTTGACCTCGTTGCGCGGCTCTATCTTGCCGGTCACCACGGTGGTGCGGCTGATGTTGCCGTAGCGGGTCTCGTGCTCCTGGTACAGCTCCTTCTCGGGCCGTGAATTCTTGAACAGGAACACGAAGGTTCCGACGAGGATGAGCGCTATGAGCGCGAAGATGATGTACTTGAGTACCTTTTTCATATCGAGTGCTTTTGTTATTCGTCTCTCATTGCATCCACCGGTTTAATGGCCATTGCCCGGGATGCGGGAGCAAGTCCTGCTGCGACTCCGAGGGCGCTCAGCAGCACTGCGGCCGCCACCGCCACCCAGAATCCTATCTGGAAGTCGACCGGAGATGCATCCGGCCGGCCGTTGACTATCTTTTCGAGCAGCCTCAGCAGCTGCACCGCGAACACTATTCCGAACGAGCCCGCCACCAGGGTAAGCGATATGCTCTCCATAATGATCTGGCTGAGGATGTCCCTGGGAGTGGCGCCTATGGCCCGGCGTATGCCGATTTCGGTGGTGCGCTCCTTGACTGTGACCATCATTATGTTGCTTACGCCTATGATGCCGGCCAGAATGGTGCCCAGGCCCACCAGCCAGATGAGGAAGTTGACACCGGTGAACAGGTTGTCGATGAGCGAGAACATCTGCTCGGTATTGACAACGAACAAGGCCTGCTTGTCTGCGGCTTCCCAGTTATGCTCGCGGGCGAGTATCTGCCTCATCCTGTCCTCCAGGCTGCTCATTCGTATGCCTTGGTGCGCGGTTACGCACAGCAGATCGATCTGATTGCCCCGGTGGTAAATCTTCTGGGCTATTGGCAGGGGGATGCTCACGGTCTCGTCGGCGCTGCCGTTGATGCTCATGTTTCCGGCGCTTACATCCACACCTATCACCTGATAATACACAGGCCCCACCTTGATGAAGCTGCCGCAGGGGTCGCCTCCGGTGGGGAAGAGGCTGTTGTAGATGCGCTTGCCGATCACGCATACCTTGCGCTCCTGCAGTACGTCGGATTCGTTGATGTAGCGGCCGTACTTTATGCGGGGCTCCTCAATCTTGCAATAGTCGGCGTATATGCCTTTGACGTTGGCATTTACGGTATTTGAACCGTTGACCGCTTCCTGCCCCCAGTTGGAGACGATGGGGGTGACGGTCTCCAGCTCCGGCACCATACGCTTGAGGCGCTCCACGTCGGTATATGTCATATTCCAGCTGCGTCCTTTCTTCAGGCCTTTATAAGGCAGGGAGGTGCGGTTGGCGAACATTATGGCGGTGTTGGTGGCGAAGCCCTCGAAGTTGGATGATATGAGCTGCTTGAGCCCCTGTCCGCCGCCCACGAGGAACAGCAGCATGAATATGCCCCAGAAGACCCCGAAGCCTGTGAGTATGCTTCGGCTGCGGTTGCGCACCAGGGAATTGGCTATCTCGCGGAATGTGTCGATATCTAGTCTCATTCTGCCCTAAGTGCTTCTATAGGTCTGACTTGGAATGCCCTGCGCGCAGGGAAGAATCCGGCAAGTGTGCCGGCTACTATCAGTACGAGCGTGGCTTCAAGGGCTACGTCAAGCCCCACGCCGGGGTTGACAAGCATAGCTATCTGTTCGTCCATTACGGTAATCGTGGATTGCCCCAGCGTCTTGTCCAGCAGGGTACAGGTTAGCATGCCCAGCAGCATCCCCAGGTATCCGAAGAACGCCGTTATGCTCACGCTCTCGGCAAGGATGAGCTTGGTTATGTCCCACGGAGTGGCCCCGATGGCTTTGCGGATGCCGAATTCGTGCGTGCGTTCCTTGACGGTGATGAGCATGATGTTGCTTACGCCGACGATACCTCCCAGGAGGGTGAAGATGCCGATGATCCACAGTGCTGTCTGGAGAATGTTGCGCCCCTGGTTCATCTGAACGTCCTGGTGCGCACGGTTCCATACCCAAATCGCCCTTTCGTCGTCGGGAGATGCACGGTGGCGCAGGTTGATGGCGCTCTTGTATTGCTTCTCGAAGGCCTCGTTGGCCTTTTCGGTTGTGAGCCCCTTGGTGGTAAAGCTGATGGTGCCTACTTCCTCGCCTTTGCCGTAAACGGTTTTGACGGTGGTGAAGGGGGCGTAGAGCTGGTTGTTGCCCCTCATGCGGTCCGACTTGGTGATGCCCACAACTTTATAGGCGAGGTTGCCGACGTTGATGTATTGTCCTAACAGTATTTCGGGGCTGGTTCCTCTCTTGAGCAGGTTTTCGGCTACGCTTTCGGGCATTACTACCACTTTACGGAGCCCTTTTATGTCGGCCTGGTTGATGAAGCGGCCGTAGCGCACTTCGATCTTTTCCATGTCCTGTATGGTGGGGAAGCATCCTTCAATGGAAGCGCTGAACGACTTGTCCTTGAGGCTCACGGTGGCGGAAGTGCTGACGCTGGCGGTTACTTTGTCAACGTTCCGGTCGAACAGCTCTCCGGCGGTTATGGTGATGTCGCCCTCGTCGAGGCGTATGCGGCGGCCCGCTTTAAGGCCGTCGTAAGGCATTGAGGTCCAGCCGCCTCCGACTTCTACGCTGTTTGTTGCGAAGCCCTCGCTGCCCCTCATGAACGAGTTCATCAGTCCGTTGCCGGCGCCCAGCAGAACTATGAGCATGAATATGCCCCACGACACCGCGAAGCCGGTGAGGGCAGTCCGCAATTTGTTGCGGCGTATGCTTTCCCATATTTCTGTAAAGATGTCTCTCATTTCATTATGGTGGAGGTGCCGAATACAGATGCTTTGTGCAGGCGGTTGTCTTCGATCCGGCCTATTATGCCGTCTTTGATGTGGACTATTTTGTCGGTGCAGTTGGCCACGCCGCTCTCGTGGGTGACTACTATGATGGTCACGCCTTCCTCGCGGTTGAGTTGCCCGAGGAGTTGCATCACTTCTTCGGAGGTCTTGGAGTCGAGGGCTCCTGTGGGCTCGTCAGCGAGGATGATTTTGGGGTTGGTGATCAGGGCGCGGGCGATGGCGACCCTTTGCTTCTGGCCGCCGGACATCTCGTTGGGGTAGTGGGTGGCCCAGTCGGCCAGTCCGAGGCGGTCGAGATACTGCATTGCCATCTGGTGGCGTTTCTGGCGGCCGATTCCCTGGTAGAACAGGGGGAGTTCGACGTTCTCGACTGCGGTTTTGAATCCTATGAGGTTGAACGACTGGAAGATGAAGCCGATCATTGAGTTGCGGTAGGCGGCGGCTTGCTTCTCGGTCAGGCCTTTGATGAGGCGGCCGTCGATGTAGTACTCGCCGGTGTCGTAGTTGTCGAGGATGCCAAGTATGTTGAGGAGGGTGGATTTGCCTGAGCCGGAGGCTCCCATTATTGATACGAATTCGCCTTTGTCGATGCTCAGGTTGATTCCTTTGAGTACGTGCAGCGGCTGTCCGTTGTTGTATGTTTTGTTTACGTCTCTTAGTTCGATTAGCATAGCCGTTTTTTACTGCAACAATTGCGCCAGTTGGTGCGGTTGGTGTTGATTATTGATAATCGTTATATTTTCTGCAAATATAATAATTAAATATTGAAAAACAATAATTTTTTGTACTTTTTTTGCTGCGGCGCGTTTGAGGCGCCTTCAAGCCCGTATTCGTTCGCCTTTTTCGCCGCATCCTGCCGGCTTTGTCCGTCGCACCCCGCCGGCTCCGTCCGTCGCACCCCGCATCCTTCGCCCGTCGCACCCCGCCTGACTCGTCCTGATTTTTGTTTACAGATTTTCTTGACTTCTGATATCAAAGTCCTGATGTTTGAAGATTTGTCCTAACATCTTTTGTCAAAGATAATATTATTTCTTCTGTTTTTTCAGGATTTTCTTTTGTCTTGTAGT
>JAGCCX010000031.1 GCA_017651465.1 Bacteroidales bacterium | reverse complement strand
CGGAGCGTATTCTAAGACTTTTCCAAACATTTTATCAACTATTTTCACGGCATCGCCGCCGCAATATACGACGTGCGACGGCTACAGTACGGGCGCTACGGGGAGCTCGCCTTAAGGGCTCTCCTCGCGCCCGACTGTTGCCGGTTAGATGCTCGTATGACGGTTATAATCTAAAAGGGCAGTTCGTTGCTTAGGTATGCTTTAAGATCCAATAACAGCTGTCTTCTGACTTTATCCTCAATAGCCCTTTCCAGGTCACTTACAATCATAGCCTCCCACATATTATAATCCTCATCATCAGGATGTGCTGCCTGGCTAAGTATAATGTCTTTATATGCACTGAAGCACTGATCAATGCGGTCTTGATATTGTTCTTCCATCTCTATGTTTCCTTTGGTTTCGCTATCTGTCAGCGCCTGATTTGAAGAAGTGGAGCGATACTATTACTTTGACTAGACCCGCGTCTATTACTCTAACTTGTTGCATCTCCAGCAATCCGGCACTAAGTGTTATAGATAGTTCAACCGATTGTATTTTAGTAATTTAAGACTTTATATGGATGTCCTGACTTAACAACGGCGAACATTCGGAGAATGAGTTTGAACTTAATGGCATTGAGCACAACTCCATGTGCGTCCTTGCCACCACCTTTCTCTTTCATTTTCCGCTGATAGTAGCGTTTGAGTCCAGGATCGTGTATTATGGCACTCCTGGCGGCCATTGACAGCTCTGCCTTTTGCTGTGTCCGACATATCTTTGACACTTGTGTTTTACCCTTTACACTTGTGCCAGACGTATGGTCAAATGGTGCAACCCCAATGTAGCAAGCATATCTTCTTGGCGTCTCGAATGCCTTGAAGTTATTGGTGTAAACGACAGTATTGATTGCATTTATGAGGCCTATACCCTTGACGCTGCTCACCAGGTCAAAGTTCCGCTTAACATCCGGCTCGGTGCAGAGGACGGCCATCATCTGCTCTTCGACTTTCTTGACAAGCTTCTCACAATGATGAATGGCTGACTCGTTACGGGAGCGAGCCTCGAGGGTCTCATACTTGCCCATGGCGCTGTTGAGATTAATCAGGGCAGTCCGCTGACGCATATACTGACGCCGCTCTGTAAGAAGGTATTGCAGTTTCATGATAGCTTCAGACGGCTTTTCATATAACCGAAGTTTATCCCTGTGATTGTGTGCATACTCAGCTATGCGGCCAGCATCTACGGCATCATTCTTACCTCTGGCAATACCCATGGAATGCTTGATGTCCAAGGGTGAGTTCAGGCTCAGAGCCAGTCCCTTCTTATCTGCAAACGCAATCAGCGGGTTTGTATAGACACCCGTGTGTTCTGCACAGACAACCATCTCCGGAGGCTTGACCCCACGGCGCTTAAGCCATGTCATCATCTCGGTGAGTCCTTTCTGCGTGTTGTCGAAGTGGAGGAAGTCCAACTTCTTGTCTTTCGCTGGATAGATGGCAGCATCCAGCGTGTCTTTGGAGATATCTACTCCAACAAATTGAGAAAAATACATAAATTTGTGGTGTTTAGTTCGGCTGACGCTATATTGCTCTTGACACGGATACTTTTATTAGACTGCAATGTCTATCATTCTAAATGGTCATCTCAATATGGGGAAAGAGGAGGTCTAATACGCTCCAAGGATATTTGTTTCCAGAAGCGACTCTAGTTCACCTCCTCTTTCCGGTCAGTCTTTTTCGGTTGTACAATTGATAAGTGCGACGTCTAATACCCACCATAAAGAGTGACTTTAGAGGGTACGATAGTTCACGTCGCAATTACCAATGCCAAAGGTACGATAAAAGAGCACCGCAACCCCATATTGGAATCACGGTGCAAATCTAAAAGAAGCGACTAAGCCCCCGCCCCGAGGGCGGGGGTTTGGGGGTGGGGCAACGTGACCGCTCCACAAAAATAGGGTTCCGTAACGCGGAACCCTATTTTTGTGGAGCTGGCGGGATTCGAACCCGCGTCCAAACAAAGCGCCAAAAAGCTTTCTACACGCTTATTCTTCCTTTGATTGTCGGCGGCTGTACGAGGGAAGACGCCCTTAGCAGCAGCTTATCCTCTAAAACTTAATGGAACCTGGAGGCGGCAGTTCCACGCATCCGCTTTGAATGATACCCCTGGGTCCGGACATAAGCGGCTTAAAGCCGGAGGGATATACGTCAGTGCCGCAGCCTTGGCGGCTCTGATTAATGCTTAATCTCTTGGAGATTAGCAAGCGTATGAATAGTTGTAGTTGCCTACTAATTTTTTGACATCCGGGATTAACGGGCCGTATGCCGGCGCCCGACGTGCTTACCTTCCGTCGTCAATGCTGTCAAAACCAGAACAGCCCCAAAACGAAAGGACTGCAAAGTTGCAAAATTAATCTTGCAAAAGCAAACAATAATTTGCCGCCTCACTAAATATTAGGAAATCAATAAATTGTTTGCTACTTTTATGCTTTCCAGAATTACCCTAAGGAAGAATAAGTTATGGCACCCCTTTCTTTTACCTGCGACTATTGCGAAGGCGCGCATCCCAAGATTCTCCAGAGGATGCTTGAAACTAATATGATCCAGACTCCCGGCTATGGCGAAGACCCTTTCTGCGCCAGCGCCAGGGAAAAGATAAGGCAAGCGGCCGCCTGTCCCGATGCCGACGTGTTCTTCCTTGTCGGAGGCACCCAGACCAACGCCACCGTGATAGATTCGATGCTTCGCGGTTACGAAGGCGTTATTGCGGCCGTTTCGGGCCATATTGCCGTACACGAAAGCGGAGCCATCGAGTTCGGCGGGCACAAGGTGATAACCCTCCCTGCTGTGGAAGGCAAGCTCCAGGCGGCAGAAATTGAAAAGTATTTAAAGATATTCCACGCCGACGAGGCCAAGGACCATATGGTGCTGCCCGGAATGGTATATATATCATTCCCGACAGAATACGGTACAATCTACAGCCGCAGCGAGCTGGAGGCCATCAGGGCCGTATGCAAAGAGTATGACATTCCGCTGTTTATCGACGGGGCTCGCCTCGGATATGGCCTGCAAAGTCCCGCCTGCGACTTGAGTCTCCCCGATATCGCCAGTTTGTGCGACGTATTCTATATAGGCGGGACCAAAGTCGGCGCCTTTTGCGGCGAGGCGGTAGTCTTCCCCCGGGGCAATGCACCCTCTCATTTCTTCACTACGGTCAAACAGCACGGTGCGCTGCTGGCCAAAGGACGTTTGCTCGGGCTGCAGTTCGACGAGTTGTTTACCGACGGACTGTACTTTGAGATAAGCCGGAACGCCATAGAAAAGGCGATGCAGCTCAAGCAGCTGTTCATCAGCAAAGGCATACCCCTGTACATCGACTCCCCTACCAACCAGCAGTTTCCCATAATGACACAAGAAGACCTCGCCCCGTTGAAGGACAAGGTCTTGTATGAGGTCTGGGAGACCCTACCGGACGGTCGTCTTGTAACCCGCTTCGCTACCAGCTGGGCCACAAGCGAGGAGCAAATAGAGAGGCTCGCATCTTTACTTTAAGACACCCAGCTCCCGGCCGACCTTGATAAAGGCGGTTATGGCTTTGTCGAGCTGCTCACGGGTGTGGGCGGCCGAGAGTTGTACGCGTATGCGGGCCTGCCCCTTAGGTACCACCGGATAATAGAACCCCGTTACGAATATGCCCTCCCGGGCCATTGCCGAAGCGAACTTCTGGCTCAGGGGAGCATCGTAGAGCATAACGGCGCAGATGGCCGACTGAGTGGGCTTGATGTCAAAGCCGGCGGCAATCATCTTGTCCCTGAAATAGGCTACGTTCTCCTGCTGGCGGTCGTGCAGTTCATCGCTCTCGTCGAGGAGCTTGAAAGTCTCGATTCCGGCGGCGCAGATCATTGGCGGCAGCGAATTGGAGAATAGATAGGGACGGCTGCGCTGGCGAAGCATATCGATAATCTCCTGACGGGCTGCGGTAAAGCCGCCGACGGCACCGCCGAAACTCTTGCCGAGGGTGCCGGTATGAATATCGATGCGCCCGTAAAGATTGAACAATTCGGCAACTCCCCTGCCCCTCTTGCCTACGACACCGGCACTATGGCTCTCGTCCACCATCACCAGGGCGTCGTACTTCTCTGCCAGCTCGCAAATCTTGTCCATAGGGGCCACATTGCCGTCCATAGAGAATACACCGTCGGTTACGATGATGCGGAAACGCTGGGCCTGGGCCTCCTGGAGGCATTTTTCAAGCTCGGCCATATCGGCGTTGGCATAACGGTAACGTACCGCCTTGCACAGGCGCACTCCGTCGATTATGGAGGCGTGGTTGAGAGCATCGGAAATAATGGCGTCTTCGGCTGTGAGAAGAGGCTCGAACACGCCGCCGTTGGCGTCGAAGCAAGCGGCGTAGAGTATGGCGTCGTCGGTATGGAAATAGGCGGCGACGGCCTTTTCAAGCTCGCGGTGCAGATCCTGGCAGCCGCAGATGAAGCGCACCGAGGACATACCGTATCCACGGCTTTCCATAGCCTTTTGCGCGGCCTTGATAAGCCTGGGGTTATCGGAGAGTCCCAGATAGTTGTTGGCGCAGAAATTAAGCGCCTTGCTGCCATCCGCAAGGGTGATTTCAGCGCCCTGCGGAGAGCAGATTATACGTTCGCGTTTGTACAGTCCGGCTTCGTCGATGGCCTTGAGCTCCTGCTGGAGATGAGATTGGAATTTTCCGTACATAATTTATGTGGCTAATATCTTTTTCTCCTACAAATTTAATAAATTTGCACCATAATTAATAACACGATGAAAAATGTTTTAGTAATAGGGGCTACCGGCCAGATTGGCTCGGAGCTCACTATGAAACTCCGCAAGACCTACCGCCACGGCCGCATCGTAGCCGGGTATATTCCAGGATCTGAACCTAAAGGCGATTTGCTCGAAAGCGGCCCTGCCGAGCTGGCCAACGTTTGCAACGGCAAGCAGATAGCCGACATCGTAGATAAATACGACATAGACACCATCTACAACCTTGCCGCCCTGCTGTCCGCCACTGCCGAGCGCCTGCCGCTCAAGGCGTGGGACATACAGATGAACGGCCTTATCAACGTGCTCGAAGTCGCCCGCGAAAAGCACTGTGCCGTGTTCACTCCTTCGTCTATCGGTTCCTTCGGCCCGGATACTCCGCGGGACAACACTCCCCAGGATACAATCCAGCGTCCTACTTCGATGTACGGTGTGACCAAAGTGGCAACCGAACTGCTGAGCGACTGGTATTTCCATAAATACGGCGTCGATACCCGTTCCGTACGCTTCCCCGGCCTCATATCGTATAAGACCCTCCCCGGCGGCGGTACCACCGACTACGCGGTAGAGATTTATTATGCCGCGGTCAAGGGGGAGGAATTCTCTTGCCCGCTTGCCCACGGCACCTTCCTGGATATGATGTATATGCCCGATGCCATCAAGGCTGCGGTCAATCTGATGGAAGCGGACCCCCGCTATCTGGTGCATCGTAATGCGTTCAACATAGCCTCGATGAGCTTCGACCCCGAAGAGGTTTACGATGCCATACGCAAGCACATTCCCACTTTCAAGATGCGGTATGAAGTGGACCCGGTGCGTCAAGCCATCGCAGACTCCTGGCCCAACAAGATGGATGATGTATGCGCGCGGAAAGAATGGGGCTGGTCACCGTCATACAACCTCGAGACTATGACAAAAGATATGATCAAGCACCTGCGGGAAAAGCTTCTGGTCGAAAAAGAGCAATAAAAAAGGGCGGCCCCGGAGGCCGCCCTTGGCGTGTTTATTTGTCAAACAATCTTTCCTTGGCCCTGGTGAGCTTCTCCTTCATTGCATCAACTGCACCGGTAATTGCATTCTCGAATGTGTCGGACACTTTTTCGATGATGAGGTCGTCCCCGGGAAGGTGGATGTGAAGCTTGGCTTTCTTTCCCTCCTTTACATCTTCGAGTGACACTTCGGTCTCGGGAGCGACACCGGGAAGGAAGAACTTCTCCAGACGTGAGACTTTCTTTTCGACAAAGGCGACAAGCTTCTCGCCGGCGTCGAACTTGAGAGTTTTGAGTTTAATCTCCATTTTTACCTCCGTTTTTGGCCCTTGGATGGGCGTTTTTATAAACACTTTGCAGCCGTTCGACAGTGTTGTGCGTATATACCTGTGTAGCGGCAAGGGAACTGTGGCCGAGGAGTTCCTTGATGGAATTAAGGTCCGTCCCCTCGGAAAGGAGTTCTGTAGCCAGGGTATGGCGGAGCACGTGCGGAGAGCGCCGGACAGTAATGCCGGGCACAGCGGCGAGCTCGTTTTTGACCACCCTGTCCACGTAAACGGGATACAGGCGAGCACCTTTTGGCGTGCGCAGCAGCGGCGCCGAAGGCTCATACGCATCATCTGTCAAAGAACTGACTGCTTTCAAATATAATGATATTTCTTCACAAAGCGAAGGAATCAGCGGAATTTCTCGCATTTTGTCGCCCTTGCCTGTAACTCTCAGCACCGAACGTCCGAAATCGACCGAACCCACGTTAAGCGATATGAGTTCCGCGCGGCGCAGGCCGCACGAAGCCAGCATACTGATGATCAGACGGTGCAGCTTCTGCTCCAGGGTACCGAATTCGGGATCGCCTTTAGTCCCTTCAAAATAGGCTTCCATCGACTGGTCCTTGTAGAACAGCGGCAGGCGCTTTTCAACCTTTGGGCGCTTGACCAGATGCACCGGGTTGCTCTGGATCACGCCCTGCTTGATAAGGAAACGGCAGAAACTGCTAAGTACGCTAAGATGCTGGGATACTGTACGGGACGAGAGCTTACGCGTATCCATCAAATAGACTTCGTATGCGCGAATAGCATTTACGTTCATTACCACGGAAAAATCTTCCGTCCCCTCGCAGAAGCGAACGAACTCGTCCAGCACCTCACTGTAGATGCTGCAGGTACGTTCGGAGTAACGCCGCACGTCCCGTATGTATGCAAGAAACTTATTTCTCATTCAGACCGAGTTCAGGTGCGCGCTTGCGCATATATGCATCAGCTTCTTCGAAGTTATTGCCTATGACTCCATCCAGAATGGCCTCCTTAACCATTTCTTTCAGGCGACCTATCTCGTGGCAGGGAGGGATGCCATACACTTGCATTACATACTCGCCGCTGATGGGATTCTTGAAATTGCGTATGCGGTCCTTTTCTTCCACTACGGCCATCTTGCCCTTTACCAGCTCGAAGTTGGAGCGGATGCGGGCAACCTTGGCGGGGTTCTTGGACGTTATATCCGCATTGCAAAGGATCATCAGAGCGTCGATATCGTCGCCCGCATCGAAGAGCAGGCGCCTTACGGCACTGTCGGTAACCTCGTCATCGACAAGCGAAATGGGCCTCATATGGAGCCACACGAGTTTGCGTACCTGCTTCATCTCTTCCTGCGAGAGCCGCAGGCGCGCGAAGATCGACGGCACCATCTTGCTTCCGACCACATCGTGACCGTGGAAAGTCCATCCGATGGAAGGGTCGTAGCGCTTGCAGGCAGCCTTGCCTATGTCGTGCAGCAGTGCGGCCCAGCGGAGAGGCAGGCTGTCGGATACAGAGGCAACATTGTCCAGCACGGCCAGGGTATGTTCAAAATTGTCTTTATGCCCCCGTCCGTCAACCGTTTCCACTCCCTTCAGGGCCGAGAGCTCCGGCAAGATGTGCGGCAGCAATCCGGCCTCATCAAGCAGGCGGAATGCCATAGAGGGATGGGGAGTAGAGAGCATCTTGACAAGCTCCTCGGCAATTCTCTCCACCGACAGTATGGCCAGGCGCCCAGAGAGCGTGCGCATAGATTCCATCGACTCGGGGACTATCTTGAATTCCAGCTCCGGGGTGCTGAGCTTTGCGGCGAAGCGCACGGCACGAAGCATCCTCAGAGGGTCGTCGGAGTAGGTGGTTTCGGGATCCAGCGGCGTTCGGATTATTCCGGCGGCAAGATCGCGTACTCCTCCGAAGGGATCTACCAGTTCCCCGTAGTTGTCGGGCATAAGGCTGAGAGCCAGTGCATTGATGGTGAAGTCGCGGCGCAGCTGGTCGTCTTCGAGAGTGCCGTTTTCGACTATGGGTTTGCGCGATTCGCGGCGGTATGATTCCCTCCTCGCTCCGACGAACTCAATCTCGTCACCGTGCCATTTGAGCATAGCGGTTCCGAAACTGGGGAAATACGACACTTGCCGGCCGCACTTCTCCCCCACGGCGCGGGCAAAGTCGATCCCGCTGCCTTCTACCACAATGTCGATGTCGGTACATTCACGTCCAAGCAGGCAGTCCCGCACATATCCTCCTATTACAAAGGTGCGCACTCCCCTCTGCCGGGCTATTTCACCCACCAGATGGAAAACGGGCTTCTCCAAGAACTGCGACATTATGGTTGGCATAGCATCTGCTCGTATTTAGGAAGGGAACCGAACGCCCTGAAGGCGTTACCGTCCCTGCGGAAAATCAGTGTTTTAACTCCATTTGTAAGCATCAGCCAGCGGACGTCCAGCACCAGGTTGTAACGCAGGGCCTGAGCTGCTACCGAGCGGTCTACATCCACGTCGGGACGTTTGCATTCAACGACCGCAAGCGCTTTGCCGCTGCGGTCGTATATCAATATATCAGCGCGCCATTTCTTGGCCCCGAACTGCAGCGGCGCTTCGCTCATCATAAGATGAGAGGGCACCGCGCATTCGCCAAGCAGCACGGAGATGAACCACTGGCGCACCCTTTCCTCGGCTGTAGCCGCCACCTCTTTATGCCTCAGGGGGTCGAACAGCTTGTCAGTTGACATTGCCGAACTTCATATAGGCCGGATACCAGCAATCGGTGGTGATTACGCTTGTGCAGGTATAGCTGTTGCCGTAAGGGTCGGTCGCAACCACCTTTACGCTGGCAGAAGGATCCTTGAGCGTATAGGTGTACATATGGAACATACTGGTATAATACGAAGTGCTGGTGCGGCCCCGGCCCCGGACACCGATATGATAACCTACCGCCCACCAGTCATTGGAGGAGGAAGCGTCAACCGTATAAGTGGTTCCGGAAGTAACTGACTCATAAGTCTGGCGCTTGTACGACATCAGGGTGGCGGTGCCGCTGAGCACATCATTCTCGTAAACCTGCACCTTCCAGCGGGAGTCGCCGTTGAACACATTGATCATAAGGCGCGAAGCGTCGTGAGGCCACTTGAACTTGGCATAGTTGCCGCCGTTGGTAGTGTTGCCCGCATAGACCCGGATCTGGTAATCACGCGTGTTCATACTGTTATTCATACCGATCGAGTATTCGTCTTTGAAAGACGTGCCCTCAATCTTGTAGATGGTATAGCCGTTAGGCGCGCCGTCGCCCTCCACATTGCTCCACCACCACTGTCCGCAAACTGCTGCGTGGATGTGCTCGGCTATTCCGCCGACGCTCGGAGCGTAACGCTTGTAGTGCGTATGGCCGGAGAAAATCTTGGCCGACTTATACTGCTTGAGCAGGGAGAGTATCTGGCTCACGTGCTCGCGGCTGGTGTTGCTTACCAAAGGAATATGGCCGCACAGAATCACCATCTTGGTCTTGGGCACGTTGGCAAGGTCGGCCTGGAGCCAGGCCCACTGGTCGTCGGTGTAACCGCAATGGTAAGAAGACGCTTCGGTATTGCTGTCGTAGATGATGTTACGCATACAGACCACGTGCACGTCGCCCCTGTTGAACGAGAAGTTAACAGGTCCGAACACCTCTTCGAAACTGCGCTGGGCGCGCAGATACAAAGTGCTCGTACGGGTGTCGGTATTGAGAGGTTTAGTGGAATAGAAGTATGTGTAATCGTGGTTGCCCATAGTCTGGAACACCGGCATATTGATCTTGGCAAAATGCGAGCGCATCGTCACCATTCCGGGGTTGGAGTCCCTGTTCCCCTCCGAATACACTATGTCGCCGAGCGTTACGCCGTAGCAAGGCAAAGACTGGGCTGCTATCTGGGTGTTGATGGCAGGCACCGCCTCCTGGTTGAAGCGGTCGGTATCGGCCTTGCCGGTGCCTCTGTTCTGATAGTGCGACTGAGGGTCGGCCATAGCGAAAAGCATAAAGGAATTCTCGACCGCACCCTTCTTGAGAGTGAAATCATATCCTGTGCCGGGGCCGCTGTAAGTCTGATAGAAAGCCGGGCAGCCGTCGGAGCGCTTTTCAATGACAGCGTTGGAAGGGAGCGACACAAAAATGTACCAGGTATCTTCGCGTGTGGTCAGGCGGTATTTACCCTGCGAATCGGTGACCGCAACCGAGAAGCCGTCGCTGACGCTGATTCCGGCAGCAGGTGTGTTGTCGTCAAAGGTGACCGTTCCCTCGGCGTATGTAGCAGGGCCCGGGGTGTTGCAATAAGCGTAAATGACGTGCACGGAGACCACATAGTCCGTTCCCATAAGGAAGTCGCGGAAGTTCTTCTCGGTAAGTTCGGTGGTGACTCCGCCGGCGCTCACCGAGCCTTTTACCTCGATGGGCTTTTCGGCGGAACCGAGCGTGACGCTTGAAGTATTGTTGTTGTATGCGCCTATTACCATTCCCACGCTTCCCCTTCCGGAGTCGCCGCTCACGATATCGCAAAGCACCTTGCAATTCTCGGAAGAAGTGAGGTTGACACCGCCGTGACAGCCAATCAGGCCGCCTATACCGAGCAGGGGAACATCAGACTTGACATCGCCCTCATTGATACAGGCGTCCAGAATGTGGTCCTGCGAGTGGAAACCGTTGATACCGCCCACTGCGGAGCCGGAATTGGCCGACCGGACATAAATGGTACCCTTGTTGGTACAGTTCTCCATCGAACCGGTGCCTCCCATTATACCTCCGATACGTACTTTACCGGCACCGGACATAGTGATGTTGCCGGTATTTGTACAGCCGGAGGTCTTGCACGCAATTGTTTTGTGCTCTCCATTGGCCCATCCGACAATTCCACCCACCGGAGAATTGGACTTGCTGCAGTCAAAAACGAGGTCGATGTTGCCTTGGTTGTTACACTGGGTAATGCTGGTATGGTCGTTAACAGCCTGATAATCGGCCGTCTCGTGAAAACTGCCGCCGCTTATGCCGCCCACATCGAAGATGTAGTTGTTGGCAGAATAGGCAGCACGTGTGGTGGTTGTGGCGGTAATTGAAATGTGGCCCGAATTGGTGCAGTTGGTGATGGCGCCATAGGGAGAGCCGGCTATACCGCCGATCTGGCTGCGCTGATAAATGGCGCTGCACTTTTCGACCTCATCGTTCAGGAACACGATCTCGCCGCTGTTGGTACAAGACCTGGCAGTGAATCCCTCGAAAGCCGCACCGACGATACCGCCCATATTGGCGGCCGATGAGGCTATCTTGCCTATCGCACACATACCGCTGCCGTACTTTGCCGTCAGGCGGACGGCGCCGCTGTTGGAGCAGTTATCAAAAAGGCCCTCGCTGTAGCCGGCTATGCCGCCAAGAGCGGCGCCTGTTATGGAAGAAGTGCTGGTGAACGACACTTCCCCCTCGTTGGTGCAATTGAGCAGTGAACCGTAATTGTAAGCCGTTATACCTCCCAGGACAATGGGCTCGGAGAGAGCGGCGGATGAGCTGCCGCTGATCTTTGCCTTGTTAGTAATGCTGACCAAGCGTCCGTTATTGGTCAGGGCAAGCGATGCGCCCTGCGGGGACGAGGGCGAGGGGGTGCCTGTAATTACAAGGTTGGAGACGACGCCGGCATTTGTGCCGAATAAGGGGGACGGCCCTCCGCTTATATCAATCTGCCTGGAGTTGCCATCGAGGAATCCGCCGAAACCGGAGGCCGCTTCGAATGCCGTACCGCGCATATCTATGTCGTTCATAATCAGCACTTGCGACTTGTCGCTGACCGATGTGGAGCTAAGGAATGCGGCAAGCTCGGAGGGCGTTTTGATAATGACGCAGCCAGTGTCCAGGGCGAGCTCTCCAAGCGAGACGCTCGTTCCCTTAGAAATATCGAACGGAACGCTGGATTCCATAATGAAAGAACCGCTGTCGGCAACTATATACAAAGTCAAGCCGTAATAGCTTCCCGGATTGATGGCGACCGCGTAGTTACCGGCGGTGCCGGGCAGATTCATTGTAACCGAGCCCTCATCAAGGCGGAAAACCAGATTGCGGACTCCTTCGGGAGCGCTGAAACGCAGCATTGAAGTGCACTGGCCGAAGTGGAGCGCCTCTCCGAGCCGCCCCTCGCTGTACATAACAACAGCCTGTGGATCCGCGCCTGCCGAGCTCACGGTCTGCTCCTCGGGGACGGAATAATTCAGGGTACTCCCCTCAAGCTTGGCCGCCGAATAAGGATATACTGCCTTAAGGGAAACTGCCGACGCCGATACCTGGCCGCTGAAAGAAGCCTGGGATGAACCCGCCCCCGAAACAAGGGTGAACTCCCGCAAGCCCGAACCGTCGAAAACGGCCAGCCGGTCACCTTCCTGCCAGAAAGGATGAAGCAGAGTCTCGTCCAAGGCGACTTTTGAGCCGTCGATTCCGGCATTCAGGCATATCTCTATGAGCTCCCCGTCCTCCGGGAGGTCTATTCCCGACTCGGGAGTACAGGCAAAAAACAGCGCCGCGCATAAAAGCAATGGCAGATATAACTTGTTCTTCATATTCAGCAAAAATAAACAATTCTTCACAAATATTACTATTTGTAGCCAAGAATCATCGAAGCGATACTGTCGGCGACTCCGCCCCCCTGCCTGCAGTATCCGGCTGCAGCCTTGCCCATCGAGTCCAGGTAATCGGGCTCGGTTTTGAGTTTTGAGTACCACTCACAGAAATCTTCCCGGTCCTTGACGGCAACGGCAGCTCCTGCTGCGATCATATTCGTGCAATGGGTCTGCTGAGTACCGAACAGCGGGCCGAACGAGACTGGTATTCCGTATGCGGCAGGCTCTATGATGCTGTGGGGCGATTCGCCGCTGAAGCCCGAGCCAACGAAGGAAGCGAATCCGTAGCGGTACAGACGGGAAAGCATTCCCACGGTATCGACTATCAAAGCCTGGGCGCTCCGGAGATTCTCGCCGGGATCGGTATAGAGTACGGCTCCCCCCTTGATGGAAGATAGCAGATGGCTGATTTGCGCCTTCCCCTGCTCGTGAGGGATAATCAGGAACTTATCACCGGGATTACGGTTGGCGGCGGCAATAATGCACTCGTCGTCCTCGTCGGGAAGGGTGCTCCCGGCCACGAACACCTTGTGCCCGTCGCACCACCGTTCCACCAGGGCGTCGCTCCATTGTTCGGCCGCTAT